>JBEKXP010000085.1:0-8683 GCA_049511815.1 Dehalococcoidia bacterium | reverse complement strand
GTTCGCCTCCACTACGTCGAAGCTGGGGAAGGGCCGCCGCTTCTCCTGCTGCACGGCCTCAACGGCTCCACCTTCAGCTTCCGCCTCCTGATGCCGTACCTGGCGCCCTGTTTCCGTACCATCGCCCTCGACCTCAAGGGGTTCGGTTACTCTGACCGGCCTCCCGATGGCGACTACTCGCTGGGGGAGCAGGCGCGGCTCGTCGCCGGCTTCCTCGACGCCCTGGGCATCGACAAGGCCTTCGTCCTCGGCCATTCGCTCGGCGGCGCCGTGGCGATGCGACTCGCCCTCGCCCAGCCGGAGCGCGTTGAGCGGCTCATCCTCGTCTCTGCCGCCGACGACAGCGAGCTGCGACGCGGCCTCCGCAGCGCGCGTCTCATCCGGCCGGTGCTGCCGGTCGTTGCCGCATTCACCCTGCAGAACCAGCGCTTCCGCCGCATGTCTCTGCGCAGCGCCTGCTACGACCCGGCTTTCGTCACGCCGGACATCATGGAAGGCTATCTGGCGCCGACGCGCATACGCGGTCATCTGCGCGCGCTCGGCTCGCTGATGGTGGACCGCCGGCTCGACGCGCCCCTCGACGTCGCATCCATCACCCAGCCGACGCTCATCATCTGGGGGGCCGCCGACCGGTGGATGCCGTTCGTTCACGGCGAACAGTTGCGGGCGCTGATTCCGGGCGCGGGGCTCGTGCTCATAGAAAAAGCGGGACACCTCGTCCTGGAGGAGCAGCCCCTAGAGTGTTCACGCGCTATAATCGATTTTCTGAAGGCGGAAGACGCGGAGGCCGCGTTCGCCGAGAAGGAAGCTTGATCGTCGGGCCGCATAATCGGCACACTAGATAGTTGAGGCAGAACGAATGCAACCACGAAGAGCAAGAAAGAAGCAGGCATCGAGTGGTAACGCCTGGGTGCCGATAGCGCTTATCGGTGGGGCCGCAATGATCGTTGTTGTCGTCGTCGTCATCGTCAGCAACATCGTCGGGAGCAGCGGCTCCAGCCTTCCGATAGTGATGCCCGGGCCGACCCACTCGGCGCCCCAGAGCGACGCGACCGCCGGCCAGGACAGCGCTCCGGCCACGCTGGTCGAATACTTCCGCTTCGACTGCTCGCACTGTGCCGATTTCACGCTGAATACCGCCCCCAACATCGAACAAGACTACGTCGACACCGGCAAGCTGCGGATCATCTTCCATCCGCTGGGGCTGGTCGCGAGCGGCGACGTCCTAACGGCGTCGGAGGCGGCGCTGTGCGCCGGCGAGCAAAACCACTACTGGGATTATCACGACCTGGTGTTCGCAAACTTCTCGACGACCAACCCTTACAGCACCGACCATCTCAATCAGTACGCCAAAGACCTCGGCCTGGACACGAATGCCTTCAACTCGTGCCTCGATTCCGGCAAGTACAAAGACCAGATCGTCAACGACACCAACAGCGACATTTCCGCCGGCATCAACTCCACGCCGACGTTCTATCTCGGCAAGACGAGCGTCATCAACAGCGAGTCCGCCCCGTTCCCCGGCGCGACGCAGATCCTTGGCGCCCAGCCCTACAGCGTGTTCAAGACCGACATCGATAAGGTGCTTGCGGGCCAGTGATGGGAGAGGTCGACGTGGCGGAGGACGAGGGCGCGGTGGTCGCCGCCGGACTCGGAGAGAAGCTGGTCGCCGGCCTGCTTGCGCTGCTTGCGGTGGCCGGGGCCGGTGTCGCCGGTTACCTGACCTACGTCCACTGGTTCAACAAGCCCATCGCCTGCGCCGGCTTCTACACCTGCGAGACGGTGGCTCAGAGCAGCTACGCCTGGATCGGTGGCGTTCCGGTCGCCTTTATCGGGCTGCTGGCCTACTTGGCGATACTTGCGGTCGCGCTCTTCTGGCTGGCGACCGGCAATCGCTTCCAGGGCCGGCCGCTGCTGCTGGTCTGGGGGATGAGCCTGGCCGGCGTCGCTTACTCCGCCTACCTCACATACGTGGAGCTCTTCGTCATCGACGCCGTCTGCATCTGGTGCGCGAGCTCAGCGATTATCATGACTGCCGTCTTCCTCGTCTCCAGCGCGGCGCTGGCGATTCTCGGCCGCGAGGGCGAGTTCATCGAAGACTAGGCGGCGGTTCCGCGCAGCCCCAGCTCGTCCGCTATCCCCTTCAACGCTTCTGTGACCTCGGCGATGTGGTCATTCAGGTCGACGCCCATCGCCTGCGCGCCGTTGATGATATCGTCGCGGTTGACCGCGCGTGCGAAAGCCTTGTCCTTCATCTTCTTGCGCACCGACGACGGCTCCACGTCGAGGATGCTCTTGCTCGGTCGCACCAGCGCCACAGCGATGATGAAGCCGGAAAGCTCGTCGACGGCATAGAGCGTCTTCTCCATCATCGAGTCGCGGGACAGGTGCAGGTGCTCGGCGTGGCTCAGCGCCGCCCGGATGATGTCTTCCGGCACGCCGCGTTCGCGCAGGATCTTGGCGCCTTCCTGCGGGTGCTCGTCCAGCGTCGGGTGGATCTCGTAGTCGAAGTCGTGGAGAAGGCCGACAACGGCCCACTTCTCCTCGTCGTCGCCATACTTGCGGGCATAGCGGCGCATCGCCGCCTCGACGGCCAGGCCGTGCTTGCGCAGGCTGTCGCTCTTTGTGTACTCGAAGAGCAGTTCCCAGGCTTCTTCTCGCTTCATCTCGTCTCTCCTGTTGTCGAATGTCCAGCCGACACCGCTCATTGGCTGGTTGTGAGCGAGTAGGAGTAGTGCGCTTCCTCTGTCGTGCCCTGGCTCTCTGCCGCGACGATGATGACGTACTTGGTCGGCCCTTGCGCCGAGCCTTCGAGCTGGATGTTGGCGCTGTTCGACGCGCTGAGCTCCACGCGCTGCGCGGGCGTACCCGCGGTGAGGTTCAGGACCTGCACCGCGAACTGCTGCGCTTCCGGCGCGTCGATGCGCTGGAAGCCGTTCGCCTGCCAGTCGCCGTCGGTCTCCGCGTCGTCCGAGAAGCCGATCTCCGGCACGCTAACGTCGTCGATACCCCAGCCCTGGCCGCTGACGCCGCCGTCGGTCACATACTCGAACCGCAGAAGGACCTTCTTGCCGGCGTACGGCGTCACGTCGATGGATTCCGGCACCCATTGGGGCGACTGGCCACCGCCGCTCTCGCCGCTGTAGGCCGGGCCGTACGCCTGCTCCACCGGATCGTCGCTGCTGGTTTGCTTGCCGGTGAGCGCCTTCCAGGTGGCGCCGTTGTCGGTGGATACCTCGACGTAACCGAAGTCATACCAGTGCTCGATGTCGAACCAGGTCCAGAAGTTAAGCGTGGCCTTGCTGACCGAGGTCAGGTCGAGGTCGCGCGTCAGCGTCGTGTCGATGTCGTCGCCGCGTCCGGACCACCACTGGCCGCTGCCGCTGTGAGCCTGGTTCGATACCAGGGGCACCGTCTCGGCGCCGTTGAAGCTGAACGTTCCCGATTGTCCCGGCAAGTCGACTTCGATGTAGTTGGCCGCGAACTGGTCCACCGTCGCTTCGGCGCTCTTCGGCCCGTCGAGCGTGGTGGTCGTGGTGACCCGCTGATCGGCCGTCAGGTAGCCCGAGGGCCCGCCGCTGTAATTCGCCACCGTCCAATCGGCGAAGAGCTCGTCGAAGCCCGGCTCGTCGTGCTTTCGCAGGAAGTCCTCGACGCCGCCGATCCCCTTGCCCGTTTCGAAGACGATGTCGTGCAGCGCGCTCGCGCCGCCGCTGAGCAGCGCCAGGTAGCGGAAGAAGAGGCCGGCGGCGCCGTAGTGGGCGTAGTTGTCGCCGTTTAGGTTCCAGACCGTTAGCTGGGTGTCCGGCTGCTTGAGGAACGAACCACGGAAGTCGTCGCTCTGGCCGGCGAGGTTCCCCGAGACGACGGATATGCCTTCGTTGACCCAGACGTCCTCGCGCGGATTGCCGTTGAAGTGAATGAGATGCTGAAGCTCGTGGGCGATGACGGACGTATAAGCGTCGCTGCCCATTCCGAGCGACAGGTCCAGGTAGAGCATCTCACGCTCGTTGCTTATGGGAGCCAATGCCTTCGGAAACTCGTCCAGGTCCGAGAAGTAGCCGGACGCACCCTCGAGCTGGCCGTTGAAGACAGTGATGTGGGTGTCGTTGTCGATGCCGGGGCTGAGCTCAGTGCCGAACGTGCTCGTCACGACGGGATAGACCTCGTTCTCGAACCGCTCGCCGGCCGTGTTGATGGCGTCGGCGGAGACTGACTGCCCGTCCTGGACATAGAAGTAGGCGTGCGGCGTCACCAACTGCAGCGTCGCCGAGATCGGCTGCACAACCGGCGGCTGGTCGACGGCCGTTCCCGGCTGCGGCATCAGGACCAGGTTGAAGACGTGCTTGTCGCCGACGCTCAGGCTCTGCGGCAGCGGGTTGACAGGGTCGGCGGGCGGTGTTTGCACCCCCTTGAGCCGGGTCGCCAGGTCGAGCAGGTCGCGAGAGGGCAGGCTGTCTGTTTCGGGCGTGGGCCCGACGGCGGGCGTGGTCGTCGCGACGGCGGTGGCGGTCGCCGGAGCTGGCGTCGAAGCGCCGTTCCCGCCGCTGCCGCAGGCGACCGCGCCGGCGGCGGCGAAGAGCGCCAGAAACATTAAAGCAGCCGAACGGATTACGTTACGGCTGCTGAGGACCGGCTTGTCGCCGGCGTTATTACTTCGCTCGGGGGTGTGCCTTTTCGTAGACTTGGCGGACCATGTCGTCGGTGAGCTTCGTGTAGACCTGCGTCGTCGACATGTTTGCATGCCCCAGAAGCTCCTGGACGTTACGTAAAGGCGCGCCGCCCCTCAGCATATGGGTGGCGAAGCTGTGGCGCAAGGTATGCGGCGTTACCGACTTGTTGATGGCGGCTTTCTTCGCGTAGCCTTTCAGTATTAGCCAGAAGCCCTGCCGCGTGAGGCGATCGCCGCGCCGGTTCAGGAAGAGCGCCAGCTCCTGCGAGTCCCGCGCGAGCCGCGGCCGAGAGTCGTTCAGATACTCCTCGACGGCCTCGAGCGCGTCCTTGTGGATCGGTATCGTGCGCTCCTTCGATCCTTTGCCCATGCAGCGGACGTGCGGCGCGTCGGCGTTTGTGTGGATGCTGCTCATGTCCAGCGATACCAGTTCAGTCACGCGCATGCCCGTCGCGTAGAGGAGCTCGAGCATCGCCTTGTCGCGCTTCGCCTCGGGCGTGGCGACGCGGGCCGGCTGCTCGAGCAACTCGTCGACCTCTTTAATCGAGAGCGGCTTTGGCAGCGACTTGGGGACGCGGAAGCCGACGTTCTCGGTCGGATTCTGCTTGACGACGCCCTCGACCTGGTGGAGGAAGGCGAAGAACGCCTTTATGGCCGCGATCTTGCGGGCGACGGTGGCCTCGGCGTACTGGCGACGTTTCAGGTCGGAGATGTATTCGATGACGGCGGCGCGGTTAACGCCGCCCCAGAGCGTATCGCCGTTGCCGTTGCGGGAGGCGGACAGATAGCCGCGGAACTGCGTCAGATCGATGCTATAAGCGGCGATCGTGTTGGCGGAGGAACCCTTTTCGACCGAAAGGTAGTGGAGGAACTGACCAACCTGGTCGTCCATGACCTCACCTCGCCTTTGCCTTGCATGAAATGGTCGGGGAAGAAGCGAGCCCATTTTACCACAGCGTCAACTATTGTCCATGCGCGCGGCGAAGAAAATTATGGTAATTTTTCCGACCATCGCGGGTTGGCGGCCCGCGGACGTTGGCGAGGCTCGCCCACGGCGCGAAGGACGGAGACGGAGGGAGGCGGCGTTAAGCCCGCGTCGAGGGAAGCTGGATTCAGCGGGAGGACGCCTCTTCTTCCGGCCAGGCCTCCTCCCCGATAAGTGGCACGAATCGACAAGGCCCGTGGCGCCGCACCTTCAGGCCATCCGGCTGGCGCGTCACCGACAGGAGCTGCTGGATCTGCCTCCGGCCGACGGGGATGACCAGCCGCCCGCCCACAGCAAGCTGCTCGACCAGCGGACGCGGGACCCGCGGCGCCCCGGCCGTCACGAGGATGCCGTCATAGGGCGCCTCCTCCGGCCAGCCCAGCGCTCCGCTCGCGACGTGCACTACGACGTTCGTGTAGCCGAGGCGGCGCAATCGCTCTCCGGCGATCTCTGCCAGGTCCGGCAGCCGCTCCACCGTCACCACCCGCGACGCCAGCTTGCCCAGGATAGCCGCCTGGTAGCCGGAGCCGGTGCCGACCTCCAGCACCTTTTCGTCGCCCCTGAGGCGGAGCAACTCCGTCATCATCGCGACCATCAGCGGCTGAGAGATCGTCTGGCCGTATCCGATTGGGATCGGGCGGTCCTCATAAGACAGATGACGGTATTCGGGGGGTACGAACTCCTCGCGGGGGACGCGGGCTATCGCGCGCAAGACGCGTTCGTCGCTAATCTCCGACCGCAGACTCTCGACCATCGCCAGTCGAGCGCCAGCGAAGTCGATCTCCATCTTCGACTCCAGTCGACTCTATTCCCGCTCTTCCCTTACGATAGCACAAGCTCAAGCGTTTCCCAATCGCGACCGATGATATAATGCGGGCTCGGTCGCGGGGATAACATTCGAGCGAGTGGACGACAAATGCCTTCACACTATGATATTGGGACGTCCGGCTGGGTTTACAAGCACTGGCGCGGCCCGTTTTATCCGCCGGACCTGCCCGCGCGCTACTGGTTCGAGTTCTACAGCAAGCACTTCAGCACCGTCGAGGTGAACAACAGCTTCTATCGCCTGCCCTCAGAGGGCACATGGCGAAAGTGGGGAAAGTCGGCGCGACGCGGCTTCCAGTTCGCGGTGAAGGCCAGTCGCTACATGACTCACGTCAAGCGGCTGAAGGACTGCGAGGAGCCGCTGCAGAACTTCCTCGGCCGGGCCAGACTGCTCGGACAGGCGCTGGGCCCGGTGCTCTACCAGTTGCCGCCCAACTTCCATTACAAGCCGGAGAACGTCGAACGCTTGACCGCGTTCCTTTCGCTGTTGCCGGCGGATATGCGTCACGTCTTCGAGTTCCGCCACGACTCCTGGTTCAATCCGGAGCTTTTCTCGCTGCTGCGGGTGTACAATGCCGGCTTCTGCGCGTTCCACATGGCCGGCTGGGAGACGCCCCTGGAGGCGACGACCGACTTCGCTTACCTCCGCTTCCACGGCGCCGACAGCGTCTACGGCGGCTCCTACCCGGACGGCGACCTGGCTATCTGGGCGGGCCGCCTGCGCGACCTCCCGGAGGACGTGCGCGAGGTGTTCGTGTACTTCAACAACGATGCGAACGCCTACGCGGTCCAGAACGCGAAGACGCTGCTCGAGTACGTGACGCCGTTCGCGATCAGAGAGGACTTCGACGACGAGGAGGAGGATGACGAGGAGGAAGCAATCAACTGCTAGGGGGCGGCCTCGTCGCGCCGAAAGGACATTCCCAGCGCCCCGGCCTGAATGCTGAGGTCTGAGGTGCGCGAGGCGAAGCCTCGCGCCGACATCACGCCGCTACAGGCAACCGACCCTCATGTTGCGTCCAGCCTCCATGTTGCCTTCGCAACGGCAGTGCGAAGCGCGCTGATCGCGTTCGTGTTGCGCGACTCACTTCGTTCGTCGCGCCGATCCGGCAAGCGCTCTGGCTATAAGTATTCCTTCACCCGCTCCGCCAGCGACCGTGTGAACCCCACCGTCGACGCAATGTCGTCGACACTTGCCTCCCGTATCTCCCGCACCGACCCGAACTTCCGTAGCAGCGCTCGCTTCCGCTTCGGCCCCACGCCTGGTATTGCGTCGAGCGCCGAGCGCGTCCCGGCCTTCTGGCGCACGTTGCGATGGTACGTGACCGCGAAGCGGTGCGCCTCGTCGCGGATGCGTTGCAGCAGGTAGAGCGCCTGCGACGTGCGCGACAGCACGATCGGCTCAGACACGTCCTTGACATAAAGCTCTTCCTGCTGCTTCGCCAGTCCGGCCGCCGGAATGGACGGCGCGCCCGCCTCCCGCAGCACGTCGAGCGCCGCGTTGAGTTGCGCCTTGCCGCCGTCGACGATGAGCAAGTCCGGCAGGGCGCCCCAGCCTTCTGCCTGCGCCGCCTCCTGCGCCTCCACCGCCTGCGCCGCCCGCTTGAAGCGACGTCGCAGCACTTCCGCCATCATCGCCACGTCGTTCGCTCCTTCAACGCCCTTGATCCGGAAGCGACGGTACTCCGCTCGCCGCGGCCGGCCGCCGATGAACACCACCATGCTGCCGACCGGATGCGCGCCCATGATGTCGGAGATGTCGTAACATTCGATGCGATTCGGCAGGGCGGGCAGGTTCAGCTCCTCCTGGAGCTCCTCCAGCGCCTGCCGCGTCTTCCCCGTATCCGTCAGCCAGCGCAAGCGCGCAACCTCAAGCGCCTCGCGGGCGTTGTCCGTTGCCATGGCGACCAGACGGCGCTTGTTGCCGCGCCTCGGCGTCGTCAGCCTCACGCGACCGCCACGCCGCTCCGACAGCCACTCCTCGATCTCCGCCGACTCCGGTATCTCCAGCGGCAGCAGGACCGCGCGCGGAACGTACGTCGACGACTCGTAGAACTGTTTCAGGAAGCCGTTGATCACCTCCGCGTCAGGCTCGCCCTTCGCGCCGTCGAGCGGGAAATGGTCGCCGCCGATCATCTTCGTGCCGCGGACGAAGAGCACCTGCACCTCCGCCTCGCCGTCCGAACGCGCCAGGCCGAAGA
>JBEKXP010000084.1:0-8798 GCA_049511815.1 Dehalococcoidia bacterium | reverse complement strand
GGCGCCCGCATCCTCGACGGGCAGGGCGTGCACATGATCGGCCCCTGCATCATGGTCCACGGGACGGAAGAGCAAAAGAAGCGCTTCTTGCCGCCCATCGCCCGCTGCGAGGTGATCTGGGCGCAGGGCTTCAGCGAGCCGAACGCCGGCTCCGACCTGGCGAGCCTGCAGCTTCGCGCGGTGAAGGACGGCGACGACTACATTCTCAACGGTCAGAAGACGTGGACTTCGTCGGGCACTGTCGGCGACTGGATCCACGT
The DNA here is from genome assembly GCA_049511815.1 of Dehalococcoidia bacterium. Taxonomy (GTDB): domain Bacteria; phylum Chloroflexota; class Dehalococcoidia; order DSTF01; family JALHUB01; genus JALHUB01. The sequence continues at coordinate 8,538 of JBEKXP010000084.1, read as the reverse complement.
GATGGCGCGGACCGACGTCAACTCGCCGAAGCACCGCGGCATCTCCTACTTTGTTTGCGACATGAAATCGCCGGGCATCACGATCATGCCCATCATCAACATGGCCGGATTCTCCGGCTTCACGGACACCTACTTCGACAACGTCCGCGTGCCCAAGGACCAGATGATCGGCGAGGAGAACCGCGGCTGGTACGTGGCCATGACGACGCTGGACTTCGAGCGGTCGTCCATCAGCTTTGCCGCTGAGTCGGCGAAGACGCTGGAAGAGCTGGTGAAGTGGGCGAAAGCGACGAAGCGGAACGGAAAGCCCATCGCCGACGACCCCGTAGTCAAGCACAAACTGGCTGAGATGGCTATCGAGATCCAGGTGGCGACGCTGATCAACTACAACGTCGCCTACATGCAGACGAAGGGGCTGATTCCCGCCTACCAGGCCTCGATGGCGAAGACGTTCGGGACGGAGCTGCACCAGCGGCTGGCCCGCACGGGCATGGACGTCATGGGCCTTTACGGCGGCCTCGACGCGAAGTCGGCGTGGTCGCAGATCGGCGGGCGGATCAAGTACCTGTACCTGTGGACCGTCGGCGAGACGATCTACGCGGGCAGCAACGAGATCCAGCGCAACCTCATGGCGCAGCGCGGCCTGGGGCTCCCTCGCGAGTAGAAGAAGAGGAATATCGTGGCTTACGGCGCAATTCTGTACGAGAAGCGGGACGGCATCGCCGTCATCACGCTCAACCGGCCGGAGAAGCTGAACGCCTGGACGGCGCAGATGGCCGCCGAAGTGGCGCAGGCGCTGGTCGACGCCAACGACGACAAGGACGCCGGCGTTGTGCTGTTCAAGGGCGCCGGACGCGCTTTCTGCGCCGGCGCGGACATCGGCGAGTTCAAGATGCGCGCTGACGCCCAGGATGCCGGCGTCGAGGTGCAGACCGTGAGAAGCGACTTCCCGTCGCTCATCCAGTTGCTTCATTTTGGCAAGCCGAGCATCGCCGCCGTCCACGGCTACGCTATGGGAATCGGCGTGACGCTGCCGATGAACTGCGACATGCGCATCGCGGCGGAGAACGCGCGCCTGAACACCCAGTTCCTGAACGTCGGCCTGACGCCGGAGTTCGGCTCCAGCTACCTGCTGCCGCGAATGATCGGGCTGGCGAGGGCGTGCGAGCTGGTCTACATGCCCATGACCTTCGGCGCGCAGGAGGCGCTGGAGATGGGGCTGGTCAATCGCGTCGTTCCGGACGACCGCCTGCTGGAGGAAGCGATGAACATCGCCTCCATCATCGCCAAGCGGCCGCCGTTCGCCTTGAGAAAGGCGAAGGAGACGATCTTCCGGAACCTCGACAGCGACTACACCGAAGCGCTGGAACGCGAGACAGCAGCCTTCGCGGAGTGCATGTCAACGGCGGAGCACCGCGAGGGGATCCGGGCGTTCATGGAGCGTCGCGAGCCTGATTTCCGGCGTCAGGACTAGCGAGGAGACCGGCCATGGACCTCAGAGACTCACCTGAAGAAGCAGCGTTTCGGAAAGAGGTCATCGACTTCATCGAGAAGGAGGCGCCACGCGCCCAGGCCGGAATGTCGTACGAGACGCTGGCCGAGATGGGACAGACCTGGTTCAGGAAGCTCTCCGAGCGCGGCTGGATCGCTCCCGCCTGGCCGAAGGAGTACGGCGGCGCGGGCATGAGCCAGATCGAGCAGTTCATCTTCAACGAGGAGATGGCGACTCATCGAGCGCCGCGGCCGGCCCACCTGGTGATCGGCCTCGGTCTCGCCGGCCCGACGATCATCGTCCATGGGAATGAGGAGCAGAAGAGGCGCTGGCTGCCCGGCATCCTCGCCGGCACCGACATCTGGTGCCAGGGCTACTCCGAGCCGGAAGCGGGCTCCGACCTCGCCTCGCTGCGAACGCGGGCGGTGAAGGACGGCGACGACTACGTGCTGAACGGCCAGAAGATCTGGAGCACGCTGGCGCACATGGCGAAGCGGATGATCTGCCTGGCGCGCACCGACTCGGAGGCGCCAAAGCACAAGGGGATAACCTACTTCGTCATCGACATGAAGTCGCCGGGTATAGAGGTCCGCGGCCTGACCAACATGGCGGACACACACGAGTTCAACGAGGTGTTCTTCGACAACGTGCGCGTTCCCAAGGAGAACATCGTCGGCGAAGAGAACCGCGGCTGGTACGTCGGCATGACGACACTGGACTTCGAGCGCTCCAACGTCGGCTCGGCAGTCGGCATGCGGCAGGAGGTGGAGGACTTGATCGAGTACGCGATCGCGTACCGCAAGACCCCAATCTCGCTGCTGGACATGAACCCACTGCTGCGGCTGGAGATGGCGGACCGTCTGATCGAGGCGGAGGCAGGGCGGATGCTCTCCTACCGCATCGCCAGCATGCAGAACCGCGGCCTCATCCCGAACTACGAGGCGTCGCTGGTGAAGGTGTTCTCGGCGGAGCTGCACCAGCGCATCGCCCGCACGAAGATGGACGTTATGGGAATGTACGCGCAACTCATGCCGCCCGACCTGATGGCGCCGCATCTAGGCGCGTGGTCGCACCAGTACCTGCGGTCGGTCGGCTACACCATCGAAGCCGGCACGTCGGAGATACAGAAGAACATCATCGCGCAGAGGGGCCTCGGCCTCCCGAGGGACTGAGCGCGAAGGAGGAACAACGGATGTCTCCCATGAGGGCGGAGCTCTCACCCACGGAAAAAGAGGCATTGCTGCGGGACTTGTGGGTCGCCCACGACGGGCGGTGGTTTCTGAAGACGGCCGAGGAGTTCGGATTCGACATTGCCAACAAGATGAACATGATCGTGGTCAAATCGATGGGAAAGAAAGAGGCCAGAGAGCTTATGACCCGGACCGCCACGGAGATCGCGAGCGCGAGCGACCTCAAGGAGTTCATCGAGATGGCCGGCCCGCTCTACTGGCTCGAGCAGCACAAGACGGAAATCGAGATCAGGGCTGATGACTTCATGGTCGGACGCATCCTGCATTGCTACGTGTGGGACAACGTCCGAAAGGCAGGCGGCCTGTCCACCTACCGTTGCGCCGCTCCGACTCGTTTTCGCGGCTGGATGGAGGGACTGGGCGTTCCTGCCGAGGTCATCGGCACCGGCGAATGCGACACGTGCAACGGGAGTTGCGAGATTTCCTTTCGATTTGACTGGCCGGCGAAGGAGACAGGCGCCGGCGTCTGATAGCGGAACATACGGTCGCCGCCACGGCGTCGCGACCGCGAAGAATAGAACGTAAATGAAGCAGAACGGCTCGGGGAGAGCCGGAATAGGAAAGGAGCCAAGAATGGACCTGGGTCTTAGCGAAGAGCAAGAGCTGCTCAAGAACTTTGCGCGCGACTTCCTGGAGAAGGAGTGCACGGAAAACCTCGTCCGGGAGATGGAGGAGGACGAGAAGGGCTATTCGCCGCAGTTGTGGAAGGGCATGGCCGACCAGGGCTGGTGCGGGCTCATAATCCCGCCGGAGCAGGGCGGCAGCGGCATGGGGTTCATGGACCTGACGGTGCTGACCGAGGAGTTCGGTCGGGCGCTCATGCCGGGGCCGTTCCTCTCGACGCAGGTGGGCGGCGCGATCCCGTTGCTCGGCTGGGGAACCAACGAGCAGAAGCAGGCGCACCTGGCGAAGATCGCTTCCGGCGATGAGATGTGGGCGCTGGCCGTGACTGAGCCGGTCGCGCGCTTCGACGCCGAGGGCGTGCAGCTGGAGGCGAAGGTCGAGGGCGACAAGCTGGTGCTGAACGGCACGAAGCTCTTCGTCCGCGACGCGTGCGTGGCCGACTTCATGACGGTCGCTGTGCGCACGAAGAAGGGCGCCAGCGCCGAGGACGGCGTCACGCTGGTCATCGTCGACGCGAAGAGCGCGGGCATCAGCATGACGCAGCTAAAGACCATCGGCAGCGACAAGCAGTGCGAGGTGAAGTTCGAGAACGTCGCGGTGCCGAAGGCGAACGTGATCGGCGAGGTCGACAAGGGCTGGCCGGCCCTGAGGCAGATCCTGCTGAAGGCGGCGGCGCTGGAGTCGGCCTATCTCATCGGGCTGGCGCAGGCGGACTTCGAGATCACCGTCAACTACGCCAAGGAGCGCGTGCAGTTCGGCCGGCCGATCGGCAGCTTCCAGGCGATCCAGCACAAGTGCGCGGACATGGTGACCGACGCCGACAGCGCGCGCTTCCTGGTGTACCGCGCGGCCTGGGCGCTGGCGGAAGACGAGCCGGACGCCGAGCAGGCGGTCCACATGGCGAAGGCGTGGGCGAACGACGCGACGCGCCGCGTGGTGGCGAACGGCCAGCAGATCCACGGCGGCATCGGCTTCACGAAGGACTACAAGATCCAGCTCTACTTCCGTCGTCAGAAGATGGCGGACCTGATGTGGGGCGACGCCGATTTCCACCGGGAGATGGTGGCGCAGTCGCTGGGCATGTAACCCGCATAGATAGGAGACGCAGCTTTGGGGCTGTCCCGTCGTTGATGGGGCAGCCCCATCCCGGCCATCCCGACGGAGGCTTGCGAGCGCCCCTTTGCGTGGAGTTAGAAAGACTTAGCCCACGCTGCCACGTGATCTGGGCCGGAATCGTTGCTAAGCGATATCCCCGCCTGATCTAGGAGGTCGTATGCGCGCGCCGCCCTGTTGACGAGTTTCTTAGCTTCCGCCACTCTATTCGGTTCAGTCAGCAGCGACATTGTTCGGGCATCCTGAGTCAATCGCGCGATGAAGTGCCGGTTTCCGTTCGCCGCGTCATACGATGTGCCGCGGGAGAAGTTAGCGGCGCAGTACCTGCAGCTACATGGGGCGGCGTTGTTCGAGAGGCGAGCCATTGCCGGACGCAGTTCGTTGTCCGCGAGAAGGAAGTTCATCAGCGCGGGAAAATAGTATCTGTTGAGAGGTCGATGCCCGCCGCCGCCGGTCCGACGTTGCGCAGACATCCTCAGCCTTCGGAGGGACGCCGTCACTCCGGAAGCGAAGCCCGACAAGCCATCTGCCATCAGAAGCAAGCCCAAAGGATCGGAGTATCCGAGCATTACGTGTATTCCGTTCGCTTCCAGCGCCTTAACAGTTTTTCGCAGGCCCCGAACGAGATCCGGGTCAGAAATGGGTGCATTTCCTCCCTGTTCGGGGTCAACGATCAGATAGCAGTGATCCGCAGACGATGCGGTGAGCCGGTTGAGCAACTGATCACATCTCAAGGGCCGCTTCAGTTCTCCCCCGGCGACATAGAGTCCCGTCCAAACGCGTTTCGTTCTTCCAACTATTCTGCGACAGTCTTCGCCCATTTCCAGCGTGTTTTCCAGGGCAGGTCCATTAACGTCTTCGATGTATAGGTACGGAGAAATGATTTCCGTGGCGCCGATTGCCAGTTGGCGGTCGACAGTCCCCTCGACAAAGGCTGAACGACGTGCCGCATTGCGCAATCTTCCCGCGCCCGGCCACAGGGCGAAGAAAGGTTCCGACTCCATGCCCCGCGTAATCCTGACATTTGCATCCGCCAACTTGTATGTTTGAGGATCCACTAGTACCATTCCGCCTCGCCGCGCGATATCGCTCACACCGGCTAGTCCCGCGTGGGTCACCTGGAGAACGATCCCCTCCAGATCTCCATTTGCAATAAGTTCTGGTAGGTAGTGATACTCATGACCGACCTGAACCAAGAAAGGCATTATGGCATTCCCTCCAAGTAGCGGAGAACTACATCGATTCCACGGGGGCGCTCGTAGGGTTGTTTGCCAAGCAACCGCTCGACAAATTGCTGCCAGGCGGTGCCGTGAGATGGTTCCAGACAGAGATTGGGTGTCCCCTCTGCAATATTCCGGTTGACGTCTCCGCCCTCGAAGGGATGGGCGCCAACAGCGGCGAAGTGGAGCACTAACCCAAGGCAGAACAAGTCGGCACGCCTGTCAACCCGCTGGTTCAATATTTGCTCGGGTGCAGCCCAACCGCGCGTTCCCGGTTGCAGCCGTGTGATCGTGGTTTTGTCCAGATGCTTCGCTATGCCCAGATCCACTATTGCCGCATGACCGTTTTCCCTAATAATGATGTTCCCCGGCTTGAAATCGCGGTGAACGAGATTGTTCGAGTGAATGGTCTGAAGGCCGCGCGCAAGATCGAACGCCAGCGCCTTCAACGCCTTGGCCTGACCATAAACTTCGCCTCGGGAAACCCTCTCCTCTAAGGTGGGACCTTCGATGAACTCGCAAATGAAGACTGGAAGCGTGTCCTCGCGATCTTTGAGTTCGGCCACTTTGAGAAGTCGCGGCACGAAGGGGGAACTCACTCGCTGGAGCGCGACGATCTCGCGTTCCAGCCGGTCCGCTGCCGCATTCTCTAGCACCTGCACAGCCACCACCTGACCATTCCATTTGGCCCTGAAGGTCCGCTTCGAACCACCGGGGCGTCCAACAATGCAGGCTTCGGTCACACCGCTCAGGCACGCCTCGAGCGTCTCCGGGGTAATCTCGCGTCTCGGCCTCTCGGCAACCATGGCTCACATATTAGCAGATTGAGCAGAGTTATCAAGATACCTACGCTGCGGCCGGCATGCTCCCGGTTATCTGCCGTTCGGCCGAGGTGCTGTATAATGGATGCGGATAGGATTGCCCCGAGTTGGCGCCCTCGTTCGACGGGCGGGCTGCGGGGCGGAGGAAGCAATGAATAATCTGAAGACGTTCTTCTTGTTCGCCCTGCTGACCGCGATACTCGTCGCCGTCGGCTGGGTCATCGGCGGCTACTCGGGCATGTTGGTCTTCCTGGTGCTGGCTGCCGTGCTCAACTTCTCGTCGTACTGGTTCTCCGACAAGCTGGCGCTGAAGGCGTCCGGCGCGAAGGAGGTGACGGCGGAGCAAGAGCCACGATTGCACGCCATCGTCGACGAGGTGGCGCACCTGGCGATGATCCCCAAGCCGCGCGTCTACATCATCAACACCGACACGCCGAACGCCTTCGCCACCGGCCGCAACGCCGATCACGCCGCGGTCGCGGTCACGACCGGCATCGCGCGCATCCTCGACGAGCGCGAGCTGCGCGGCGTCCTCGGGCACGAGCTGGGGCACATCCGCAACCACGACATCCTCATCTCGACGGTCGTGGCGACGGTCGCGGGCGCGATCACGATGATCGCCTGGATGCTGCAGTGGAGCCTCCTCTTCGGCGGCGGACGGCGAGGCGGTCGCGACAACCCGCTCGGCATCATCGCGCTGCTGGCGACGGTCATCCTGGCGCCGATTGCGGCGACGCTGATTCGAATGGCGATCTCGCGGTCGCGGGAGTTCCAGGCGGACGCGACGGGCGCGCGAATGGTGCACGACCCGGAGGCGCTGGCCAGCGCTCTGCTGAAGCTACAGCAGGGCGTGCAGATGCGGCCGATGGCGGAGACCGGGGTGTCGCAGGCAACCGCGCACCTGTACATCGTCAATCCGTTCCGCGGCCAGGGCATGACCGCCCTCTTCAGCACGCACCCGCCGACCGAAGAGAGGGTGCGGCGGCTGTACGCAATGGCAGGACTGGCTTACCGCTAGCAAAGCAACGTCTTCGACTGGAAGGGCCGGCATCGTTTGGGCGCCGGCCTTTTCGCGTCTTCGAAACGACACACGGGGTAAGCCAAATGGTCGATAGAGGATGATGGCGGCTTGCCGATGATACCAGCAGAGCGGAAAGGGGTCTGTCTTGAGACAAGCTCTGCTGGGCATTGCGCTGGCCGTTTCTCTCGCGGCGATGCTGCCCGCGGCCGGTTGCGGCAGTAAGCTGCCGGACCCGTCGGGTTGGGCTACGGCGGCGGCTACGGCCGCGGCGACGGCGGCGACGACGACACCAAGCGCGCAGTCGACCGCGCCGAAGGCCCCGACGTGGCAGGCGAACCCGCCGAAGAGCGAGCCGGACACGGAGGTCTTTCGCGACGTCGCGGTCCAGTCATGTCTGGACGAGTCGCAAGGCCAGGGCGTTTCGGCCGCCCAGGCGCAGGAATACTGCACGTGCGCCATCGATGAGCTGCTGCAGAACGCCACCTCCGATGAGCTGATGCTGATCGGTAAGGCGGGCCTGTCGGGGGACCAGGCGCTTCCGCCGGGGATCGATCAGAAGCTGATGGACGCCGTCACGGCGTGCATCGACAAGCTGACGCAGTAGCAAACCTTCAACACCGTCAAAACGAGACCTGGGGCCGGCGTCGCGAGGCGCCGGCCTCGCTATAGCGGCGGAGACTGGAAAGTCTCGGCTACGTGGTTCTTCGGCGACGGGCTGATGAGCTATATTGAGGAAGAATTCTCCTCGAAAGGATGGAGCCATGGACGATTGCCTGTTCTGTCGAATGGCGTCCGGGGAGATGAAGGTCGACAAGCTGTACGAGGACGACCTGCTGTTCGCCATCGACGACATCAACCCGCGGGCGCCGGTGCACTTCATGGTCATCCCCAAAGAGCACATCCGGTCGCTGGTGGACGTGACGGAAGCGCACATGCCGCTCCTCTTCCACATGATCCAGGTCGCGAAGGAGCTTGCCGCCCGGAAGGGCGTCGCGGA
>JBEKXP010000083.1:0-8816 GCA_049511815.1 Dehalococcoidia bacterium | reverse complement strand
GCGCATCATCCTGCCGGACGCCTGCCTCGTCGTCGACTACATCCTGGACCTGTTCACTTACGTCGTGCGCGGTCTGCAGGTCTACCCGGAGCGGATGCGTGAGAACCTGGAGTTAACTCAAGGGCTGGTCTTCACGTCGCGGGCGCTGGTGGCGCTGGTGAACAAGGGGCTGAGCCGCGAGAAGGCGTACAAGCTCATCCAGTCGTGCTCGATGCGGGCGTGGAAGGAGCGGGTGCCGCTACGCGGGCTGCTCGAGGGCGACGCGGAGGTATCGACCCTGCTGTCGGCGGCGGAGTTGGACGCGATATTCGACTACAGCGTCTACACGAAATACGTGGACGATTCCTTCAAGAGAGTGAACCTGCTTTGAACAACGCTCCTTCCGGCGGCGATCTGCGAAAGCAACGGGACTTGGGGCAGATCGTCGACACGGCGATCAAGGTTTACCGACAGAACTTCGGCGAGTTCGTGGGGATTGCCGCGGTCACAATGCCGATCAGCGCGGTCGCCGCCATCGCCGGCTCGCTCATCCAAGACAGAGTAACCGCCACGATTGTCGGCTTGTGCCTGCTGATCCCGAACGTGGCGGTTGCGCTGGTGGCTCAAGCGGCGATGGTGCGCGCGATCGCGGATGTCGCCGACGGGGTGCCGCCCGACTTCAACTTTGTTTATGCGCGTGTCCTGGAGCGATTGGGCAAGCTCTTCATGACCTTCTTCCGCGTGCTGGTGGTTTTCGTCGCGTTGTGCATCACCATCGTCGGCATTCCGTTCGGCATCTATTTCGTCGTCCGGTGGGCTTTCTTCACGCAGGCGGTGATCATCGAAGGGCAGTCCGGGCGGGAGGCGACGGACCTGAGCGCGCGGCTGGTGCAGGACTGCTGGTGGCGGACGCTGGGGATCTTGATCGTCCTTGGACTGCTGGCGAGCTTTCCGACGGGCCTGGTCAGTCTGATATTCTCGTCGGCGGCGCCGATTGCGGGAAGCCTGGCGACGGCGGTGATGGGAGTTATCGTGCTGCCGTTCAGCGCGGCGGCGACGACGCTGCTGTACTTCGATCTGTCCAGTCGAAAGGCCGCGCTTGCCGTCGTTGGTGACTCAGGCCTTCCAGGGGATTAGTCCCGGCATGTCGACCCAGAAGGGATGATTCGGAACGATGATGAGGGAGCGCGAACGTGTCAGTGTTGCTTGAGACGAATCTGCCCAATCTCTTCGCGCGCGGCAAAGTGCGCGACACGTACGATCTCGGCGACGGGCGGCTGCTCATCGTCGCCACGGACCGCATCTCGGCGTTCGACGTGGTGCTGCCGCAGGGCGTGCCGGACAAGGGCGCGGTGCTGACGCAGCTCTCGGCGTTCTGGTTCGAGATGACGGCGGACGTGATGCCCAACCACTTCCTGCGCCTGATCAGCAACTGCGACAACGCTGACCTGCCGTTCCCCTGCTCGCAGGAGATGGCCGGCCGATCGATGGTGGTTAAGAAGGCGAAGCGGCTGGACATCGAATGCGTCGCGCGCGGCTATCTGTCGGGCTCCGGCTGGGCGGAGTACAGGGAGTCGGGCTCGGTGTGCGGGATCAAGCTGCCAGCGGGGCTGCGGGAGAGCGATAAGCTGCCCGAGCCGATATTCACGCCGTCAACGAAGGCGGAGAGCGGCCACGACCTGAACATCGACTTCGCGCGGGTAGCGGACATGGTCGGCGCGGAGACGGCGGCCGGCATGCGCGACGCGACCCTGTCGATCTATCGCTTTGCGGCGGACTACGCGCTCGAGCGGGGGATCATCATCGCGGACACGAAGATCGAGCTGGGACGGCACGACGGGCGGCTGATAGTCATCGACGAGCTGCTGACGCCGGACTCCAGCCGTTTCTGGGACGCGGCGACGTACGAGCCCGGCAAGTCGCAGCCGAGCTTCGACAAGCAGCCGGTGCGCGACTGGCTGACGGCGTCGGGCTGGAACCGCGAGCCGCCGCCGCCGGACCTGCCGGACGAGGTGGTCGCCGGCACGTCGGCGCGGTACCGGGAGGCGTTCCGCCGCCTGACGGGGCATCAGTTGATGTAGCGAGGAGTTGCAGGTGTTTCTTGCCAGGGTTTTCGTGACGTTGAAGCCGACGGTGAACGATCCGCAGGGGCTGACGATCCGCGGCGGGCTGCATTCGCTGGGATTCGACAGCGTGGAGGCGGTGCGAGCCGGGAAGTACCTGGAGATACGCGTCACGGGGTCGGACCGGGGGCAGGCGGAGTCGCAGGTACACGAGATGTGCCGCCAGCTCCTGGCGAACCCGATTATCGAGGAGTACCGGTTCGAGCTGGAGGAAGTGGCGGGATAGAAGTGACTGGGGCGCAGGGTCGTCGGGTGGGATTTATGCGGTTCTGAGGGTTGAAACCCTCAGCCCCCTTGGCAACCACGTCGGGCACGGCACGCGGGAGGACTAAAGTCCTCCCTACATTTCACTCGCCCTCAACGGATCGCCTAAAGGGTGCCTTTGGTGCTGGGGACTTCGTTGCCGAGACGCGGGTCGAGACGCGTGGCGGCGCCGAGGGCGCGGGCAAGGGCTTTGAAGACGGCCTCGGCTTTGTGATGGTCGCTGGCGCCGGCAAGGGTGCGCGCGTGCAGCGTCATCTGGCTCTCGGTGGCAATCGACCAGAGCATGTGGCCAATGAGGTCGGTTGGAAGCTCACCCACCTTCTCGCCAGTCCACGATAGGTCCAGCGCCGCATAGCCGCGTCCGCTGAGGTCGATGGCGACGAGTGCCAGCGCCTCGTCGAGCGGGACGACGGCGTGGCCGAAGCGCACGATGCCCTCGCGCTTGCCGAGCGCTTTCTTCAGCGCCCGGCCGAGGCAGATGGCGACGTCTTCCGCCGTGTGGTGCGGGTCGATCTGGAGATCGCCCTTGGCTGAAATAGTTATGTCAATTCGCCCATGACGCGCGATCTGCTCCAGCAGGTGGTCGAGCATGCCGACGCCGGTGTCGATGGCGGCGCGGCCGCTGCCGTCGAGGTCGACTTCGACGGAAACCTTCGTCTCTTTGGTCTCGCGCTCTTCTTTACCGCGACGTTCCACGGCTCCCTCCTATCTCTTTCAGCGCGTCGATAAGGGCGCGGCGGTGCTCCGGCAGGCCGACGCTCATGCGCAGGCAGTCGCGGAGCGACGGTGCGTCCGGGCGACGGACCATGATGCCGCGGCGTCGCAGCTCGTCCTGGAGCACGCCGGCGTCGATGCCGTCGATTCGACAGAGGATGAAGTTGGCCTGCGAGGGCACCGGCTGCAGGTATGGGACGGCGCCCAGGGAGCGGAACAGTTCTTCCCGCTCCGCCACCAGCAGGCGAACGCGGTCGCGCAAGACGCCGGCGTCCTCCAGCGATGCAAGCATGGCCGCCTGCGCCGCGACGTTCAGGTTGTAGGGCTGCTTGATCTTGAAGACGACCTCGGCGACCGACGGCGGGAAGATGCCGTAGCCGACGCGCAAGCCGGCAAGGCCCGCCCACTTACTGAAGGTGCGCAGAACGATGAGATTGACGCCCTGCGCGACGCGTTCGGCGAAGCTGCGGCCGGCGAACTCGACGTACGCTTCATCAAGGACGACGACGAGGCCGGTAGCGAGAAGGGCGTCGAGATCAGCCTCGGAGATGACGCTGCCGGTCGGGTTGTTAGGCGAGGCGACGAAGATGACTTTCGCTTCATTCGCGACGGCGCGAATTGCCGCCAGGTCGAGCGCGAAGCCGTCGGATCGACGCGGCACGTCGATGACGCGCGCTCCGAGGACACGCGTGAGGAAGGGGTACATGCCGAAGGTCGGCGGGCAGTTGACGACGGCGTCGCCGGGGCGAAGGAAGGCGCGCAGGATGAGGTCCATTATCTCATCGCTGCCGGTGCCGAAAACGATCTGCTCGAACGGGACGCCGAGGTAGCGGGAGAGGGCGCGACGGGCCTCGCGCTGAAGCGGGTCGGGGTAGATGTGGTACTGGCGGTAGCCCGCGAGCGCTTCGAGGGCTTTCGGCGACGGGCCGAAGGGGTTCTCGTTGCCATCGAGCTTGACGATGCGCTCCGGCGGGATGCCGAGGCGGCGCGCCAGCTCGTCGGTGGGCTCGATGGCCGCGTAGCCGGGCATGGCGGCGAGATCCGGACGAATGCGTCGCGAGAGGTCGATTTCTTCGCTCACGGTGGTCACTTTACAGGACGTGAACGAACAGCAGCAAGTCGTCATGCGAAGCGTGACGCCACCGAGGCGGGACGCCTCGGCTACGTGATATATAGAATAGCCGGTCTAAGGTTGTTGCTTGCTGAGTCGCATCTCGATGGCGCGGGCGTGGGCGGTCAAGCCTTCGGCGCGGGCGATTGCCGCCGCGGCCGGGCCGAGCTCGCGCAGGCCGTTTTCGCCGACGTCGACGACGTTGGTTATCTTCAGGAAGTCGAGCACGTTGAGCGGCGACGAGTAGCGGGCGCTGCCGCCGGTGGGCATCACGTGGCTTGGGCCCGCGGTGTAGTCGCCCATCGCTTCCGGGGACGACTCGCCGACGAAAACGCCACCGGCGTTCTCAACTTTATCAGCCCAGCGGGCGGCGTCGCGAACGAGCAGGCAGAGGTGCTCCGGCGCGAACTCGTTTGCCAGCGCCAGCGCCTCATCGAGATCGGCCGTGACGACGATGCCGCCGTTGGCCAGCGCAACGCGCGCCACTTGCGAGCGCTCGATCTCCGCCAACTGCCGCTCGACCTCTTGCTCGATAGCTTTGGCGAGCGCGAGGCAGGGTGTGAGCAAGATGGGGCGGGCAAGCTCGTCGTGCTCAGCCTGGGCGAGGAGATCGGCGGCGCAGAGCGCGGGATCGGCGGACTCGTCGGCGACGACAACCGTTTCGGTCGGGCCATACATGGCGTCGATGCCGACGCTGCCGAAGAGCTGCTGCTTGGCGAGAGTGACAAACAGGTTGCCAGGGCCGCAGATCTTGTCGACGCGCGGGATGGTCTTCGTGCCGAAGGCCATGGCTGCCACGGCCTGGGCGCCGCCGGCGCAAAAGACGCGGTCGACGCCGGCGATGTCAGCGGCCACGAGCTTGAGCGGCGAGACACGGCCATCCGGGCCGGGAGGCGTAGTGACGATGACTTCGGGGACGCCCGCGACTCTGGCCGGAATGACGGTCATGAGGATCGACGACGGATAGACGATTGCGCTGCCGGCGGCGTACATACCCACACGCTCGATGGGACGGACGCGCATGCCGAGGCCGCCCTGCAGGAAGCTGCGCTGGGTGTGTTGCATCTGGAGCTCGTGGAAGGAGCGGATGCGGGCGGCGGCAAAGCGCAGGTGCTCGACGAGGGCGGGATCGACCTCTTGATAGGCTGCCTGCGTCTGCTCGGGCGGGACGGCGATTGGCGGCGCTGCGCCGTCGAAGGCCTGGCCGTAGCGAAGAACGGCGGCGTCGCCCTCGGCCCGCACGTCGGCGATGATGCGCGACACCGCCTCTGCCGGCGATAGGTCGGCGCCAAAGACGCGCCGCGTCATTTCGCGGACGTGCGCCGGCACCTCCATCTCGGATAGCGGGCGTCGCAGGAGGACGGTCCGGCGTCCTTCTTCCGCGCCTTCGACGATTCTCATTGCAGGTACCACCTTAGCGTCTCCAGGGCGAGCGCCCCGGCTTTCTCTACGAACGCCTCCGTTTGCTGCTCGCTGACTTGCTGGCGCGTCTCAGCCAAGAGCTGGGGCAGCGTTTTCATGAACTCGTCGACCTCTTCGGGCGTGGAGACGCCGAGGAGGCTCAGGAAGCGGCTCGCGGTCCTCGGGAAGCGGTCCCACGTAGGCGGCAGCGAGGCCGTCATAACGGCGAGCTCGTGCCAGCGGGCGATGATCTCCGGCTCGGCGAAATCGACGTCGACGGCGCGCGGGCTTCTCACAAGGGCGTCGCGGATCTCGTCCATTGCCGCGCGGTCCTGGCGCCGCTGGAGGTCCATTTCGTACTGGAGGACGCGGTCGAGGACGTTGGCGCGCGGGCCGCCGCCGAGCGCCGAATCGGGGCCGAAGAACGGCCGGTAGATGTCGGTTATCCAAACCACGTCCATGACCAGATGCGTCAGATAGCCGGAGACGAAGGCGGCCGTCGAATCGCCAAGCTTCCAGACGTCCCGGAGGTCGCGGTGGGCGCGAAAGAAGGACTCGACGCTGTCCTGCTCATCCAGGCAGTCGAGATCGAAGTAGTGGGACGAGATGCGCGGGCCGCGCGAGAGGACGTGCATGTCAGGGCCGGTCGACCCGAGGTAGTAGGCGCCGCGGTCGGCGTCGATCAGCGTGTTTTCGAGGGCGTTCGCCAAGTCGCGCGCGACGGACATGTGGAATGCGAGGTGCGGCACGTCTACGCCCCCCTGAACAGCCGCAGGACGTGGTCGAGCAGCGTTTGCTTCTTCTCGTCGACGGGGCGGCGGGAGGCGATAACGCAGGCGGTCGATTCCAGCAGCGCTTCTATCGGTTTCAGGCGGTTGGCGGCCAGCGTGGCGCCGGTCTCCGTGCCTTCGATGAGCAGCTCGGCGTCCTCCGGCACGAAGCCTTCGGAGGCGCCGCCGATAGGGATGACCTTATAGCGCGGCAGGTGATGGCCGCGGGCGCAGTCGTCGGCGATGTTGGCGTACTCCGAGGCGACCCGGACCGTTTTCTTGCCTTCGTCCTGCCAGACGGCGAGAGCCTCGTCGATGCTGGCCGCGGGAAGCTCTTCGGAGACGACAGCGGCGACGCTGTAGCGGCCAAGCCCGAGGTCCACCGCTTCGACGACCGGGCTGCCCGGGAAGCGGCAGAGGTGGTCGAAGAGCCAGTCGCGGCCGGCGACGGCGAGATCGAAGTGGCCGAGGGCGACGTGCTGCGGCATGTCCTGCGGTCGCACGACCTTCGCCTCCAGGCCAGGAAGCTCGGAGCGCGGGCGGGCGACGTACTCGTCGAGGCCGTAGCCATGGAAGCGCAGGCCGGCGGCCTCGAGGGCGGCGACGGCGTGCTTGAGCTGGTGGCCATCCGGCAGGGCGATTCGCACGGTACCGTTCGTCGTGGACGCGGCTGGTTCGCGGGGGCGGCGGGAGACCGTTGCCGGCGCCAGGGGCAGCAGGATCGGGGGCGCGTTGTCGCCGTCACTTCCGGCGGCGAGCGGCGAGTCAAGGACGACGCGCAGGTCTTTTTCGGCAAGGTTGCGCCGATTGGCGATGAGCCAGACGGAGCTGTCGAGCAGCTCGTGCAGCGGCGCGAGGCCGCGACGTCGGACTTCGCCGGCGTCCTTCGCGGAGATGAGCGCGAGGTCGGCGTCTTCGGGCGGGTAGACCTCGGCGGCACCCCAGACGGGGAAGACGCGGTAGGAAGATAGGCGAAGCCCCATGGCGAAGGCCTCGGCAATGTTGGCGTACTCGCTGACGATGCGCAGGCCGCTGACCGACGCCCAGTCGCGCACATCGCCGTCCTGGCCGGCGGCAGCGGCCACGAAAAGCGAGCGCCGGCCGACGTCGAGGTCGCGCAGTCGCACGATGGCGTTTGTCGGGTAGCGTTGCGATAAGTCTTCGACCCACTCCAGGCGGCAGACGCCGAAGTCGTAGTTGCCAAGGGCGATCTGAATAGGGATGTCTTTCTCGCGAAAGACGCGCATCTGGATGCCGCCGTTGCTCTCGGGACCGAGAATGTAGGAGCGAGAGACGCCGGTGTACTCGCGAACGTTGAAGCCGGCGGCGGAAAGGAGCGCGCCGACGGGCCCGCGCAGATCGCCGGTGGGCAGGGCGAGACGGATCATGGCGCGGCCGCCTTGAGTGCGTCGTCGAGCGAGTCGAAGGTCCGATCGGCGGCGTCAGCGATGCGCAGCACGTAGGCGAAGGCGCCGGCGCGGCGCTCGACGGCCAGGACGCGTCGCGCCGACGAGGCGCCCTTGAGCCCGATAGCGACAGATTTGCCGAGAGCACGCAGTCGCCCGGCGGCGGTGAACGCTTCGGCGAGGGCGGCGTCATCGTTGCCGTCTGTCTCGACGACCCAGCGCTGCGGGCGCGCTTCCGCCATCGGCGAGCTCGGAAGGTGCGAGACGATCTCTTCGACGGACAGCGCGAAGCCGGACGCCGGCACGCCTTCGTCACTGCCGACGAGGGCGAGAAGCTGGTCGTAGCGGCCGCCGCTCCCGATGCGGCAGCCGGCGGCGCGGAACTCGAAGACGGGGCCGGTGTAGTACTCGAAGTTGCGGACGAGCGTCGTCTGAATCTCGTGCGGGCAGCCGAGACGGTCGAGCGTGGCGCTGACCGTCGTCAACTCATCGAGAGCGGCAGCGATTGCGGGCACGGTCGCGCCGAAGGCATCGCGGAGACCACGCAGGTAGGATTCGGCGCCGCCCCAGACGTCGAACAGCAGGTGGAGCGGCGCGCGGAGCTTCGGCAATCGCGCTTCGATCTCCTCCAGCACGGTCAGATCGCCGTCGAGGAGCCGGTCGTAGCGGAGGGCTTGCTCTTCGGGCTCGAGGCAGGTCTCAGCGAGAACGGCGCGGACGAGGCCGGCGTGTGAAAGGCCGATTTCGACGTCACCCAGGCCGAAGCTTTCCAGCGCCGCCTTGCCGAGGAGAATGAGCTCGACGTCACCGGTGGGACTCGGGTTGCCGATGAGCTCGACGCCGCACTGCCAATCTTCGCGCGACTCGTCGCCGGCAGCAAATCGGAAGACGTTCTGGACGTAGAAGAAACGCGCGGACGCTCCGGGCTGAAGGTTCTCGACGTAGAGGCGGGCGGCAGGGATGGTGGCGTCGGGCCGCAATACGACGCGCTCGCCGGACCAGCCGTCCCAGTCGAGGAAGGAGTAGACGCGTCCGAGCATCTGCGGCG
>JBEKXP010000082.1:0-8830 GCA_049511815.1 Dehalococcoidia bacterium | reverse complement strand
CCGGCTTGCTGACGGCCGCGAGGTCGGTGTCCTCCCAGCGGCGCACCTTCCGGCTGGAGTAGCTCCAGACGGTGCCGAGGACCGCGGCGAGAAGAAAGAGGCGTTTTCGTGACGTCATGGCTTCTGAAGGCGCACCGTGTGTCGAGAGTCGGCGGCTTTCAGTATAACATTCTCGCGAAGAATCTCGCCCAAAACGGCTTGACAAGGCTGAAAGGCCGATCTATCGTGAGAATTGATACCAGGTATCACTTTGATGAAGACCAAGCAAGCCACCGTCGAGGAACTCCTGAACGCCAAGGGGCTGCGGCTCACGGCCAGCCGTCGCGCTGTCGTCGACGAGACGCTAGCGAGCGACGAGCCCTTCAGCGTGGCCGAGATGCAGCGGCGCCTGCCACACCTCGGCCGGGCGACCGTCTTTCGCACCATTCGACTGCTCGTCGAGATCGGCCTGCTCTGTCGCGTGCTGCTGGAGGATGGCACCCCCTGCTATCGCGCGAGCGCCGCAGCTCACCATCATCACCTGGTCTGCACCGGCTGCGGCAGCGTTGAAGACTTTGCCGAATGCGACCTTAGCGCCGTCTCCGCGGCCCTTGCCGGCCGCACGAACTACGAGATTCAGGGGCACCGGCTGGAGCTGTTCGGGCTGTGCCCTACCTGTCAAGTCTCAACGCGGTAGAAATTCAAGAAGGATAAGTCATGTTCCGGGTGCCCGCCATTCTCTCTCGCAAAGCGGTTCTGATAGCTCTGATCGCCCCGCTATTGGGCCTGGCGGTCTCCTGTGGCGGAAGCTCGGGCAAGAGCGCCTCCGGTCAGGTGCGAGTGGTGACGTCGCTGAACCTCTTCGCCGACCTCATCCAGAACGTCGGCGGCGACAAGGTGCAGGTGACCGCGCTCGTTCCGGCCGACGCCGACCCGCACACCTACGAGCCCGTGCCGTCACAGGTGGCGAAGGTGGCGGACGCCGACCTTGTGCTGATAAACGGCCTGAACCTGGAGCAGACGCTCCACGATCTGATCTACAACAACGTTCGCGGCGGCGTGCAGATCGTCCAGATGTCGGACGGCCTGCCGACGCTCGCGGGGAACGCGGCGGAGGGCGAGGCGAGCAACCCGCACCTGTGGCTGAACGTCCAGAACGCCATGCACTACGTCGAGAGCATACGGGACGCACTTATCGCGGCGGACCCGCAGGACGCCGACACCTTCCGCGCCAACGCAACCGCCTACCTTTCCGAGCTGGACGCGCTGGACAAGGAGTTCGCGGCCGCGATTCAGACGATACCGCCGGCGAACCGCAAGCTGGTGACCTTCCATGACGCCTACCCCTACATGGCGCAGCGCTACGGCCTCACCCTCGTCGGATTCGTCGTGCAGTCGGAAGGCAAGGAGGCGAGCGCGCAGGACATCGCCAACCTGGTCGACGAGATCCGCGCCCAGCACGTCCCAACCGTGTTCGCCGAGCCCGAGTTCAACCCGCAGCTACTGAACACGGTGGCGCAGGAGGCGCACGTGCAGGTGAAGCAGCTCCTGAGCGACGCCTACTCCGGTAGCGTTCACTCTTATGTCGACTTGATTCGCTTCGACGAGCAAAGCCTGGTGGACGGACTGAAATGAGGCTCCTCCCTTCAAGACAGGCAACTCACCCAGCCGACGGCATGGCGGTGGCGGTCGAAAACGTCTGGGCCGGCTACGGCAACCAGACCGCGCTCCAGGGAATCGACTTCGAGGCGCCGGCGGCAAGCATGGTCGCGCTGGTCGGGCCCAACGGCTCCGGCAAGTCGACGCTGATCAAGGTTATCCTCGGCACGCACGGGGTGTGGCGCGGGCGCGTGCGCATCTTCGGCCGCGAGCCGGGGAACGCCCGACGGCTCATCGGCTACACGCCGCAGACGGAATCGGTCGACTGGGAGTTCCCCGTGACGGTGCGCGACGTCGTGACGATGGGACGCTTCGGCCGGCTGGGACCGCTGCGCTGGCCGGGCGCGGAGGACAAACGGGTCGTCCAGCAGTGCCTGGAGCGCCTGGGCATCGCCGACCTCGCGAAGCGTCAAATCGGCGAGCTGTCCGGCGGGCAACAGCGGCGCGTGCTCATCGCGCGGGCGCTGGCGCAGGAGCCGCAGGTGCTTCTGATGGACGAGCCGATGGCCGGCCTGGACGCAACAATCCAGCACGAGCTGTTGGCGCTGTTCGAAGGGCTGCGCGACGAAGGGAAGACGATCGTGATGGCAACGCACGACCTCTCCTGCGTCGACTGCTGCTTCGACCGCGTCCTCCTGATGAACCGGCGCAAGATTGCCTACGGCTCGCCAGAGGAGGCGTTCACGAAAGAGTTGCTGGACGCGACATTCGAGAGCCATCTGATAACGCTGCCCATCGAGGGCGGATTCTACGTGGACCATCACGGCCATGCATGACGTCTGGGCCTGGCTATCAAACCCCATGCAGTACGCCTTCATGCAGAGGGCGCTGCTGGCGCTGACGATGGTGAGCGTGGTGAGCGCGGTCATCGGCGCGTTCGTCGTGCTCAAGGGACTGGCGTTCATCGGCGACGCGCTGGCGCACGCCTCGTTCGGGGGCGTGGCCATCGCTTTCGTGCTCGGCGGCAGTATCTACCTCGGCGCCATGATCGCGGCAATCGCGACGGCAATGGCCATCGGCTACGTTGGGCGCCGGGCGCGCCTCAGCCTGGACACCGCTATCGGCATCATCTTCGTCGGTGTGTTCGCGCTTGGCGTCGTCGTCATCAGCCATCAGAGCAACTACACCGTGGACCTGTTCAGCTTCGTTTTCGGCAACGTCCTCGGCGTTGGACGGCACGACCTGGTGCTGATTGCGTCGATGGCGGCGGGAATAATCGCCGTCGTCGTCATCTTCTACAAGGAGCTGCTCTTCTACGCCTACGACCCCGAGATGGCCGCCGCCTCCGGCATCCCGGTCCGATTCCTGCACTATGGCCTGCTGGCGCTAATCGCAATCGCCGCGGTCGTTGCGCTGAAGGCGGTTGGGATCATCCTCGTCGTGGCGATGCTGATCACGCCGGCGGCCACGGCGGCGCTGCTGGTGCGACGGCTCCATCTGATCATGCTCGGCGGCGCGATTCTCGGGTTCGTGTCGTCCGTCATCGGGCTCTACGTCTCCTATTACGCCTCCGTCGCGTCCGGCGCGTCGATAGTGCTGGTGGCGACGGCTTTCTTCACGCTGGCGCTCGTCTTCTCGCCGAAGCGCGGGCTGCTGGCGGCGCTGCGGCGTCCGGCGGCGCTCTACGAGGTCGAGGCACCGGCGCTGCCATCGACGCCGTCCGACCCCGTCTGACGCCTTGCCCGCCTTCGCTTGGCTCGTGTAAGCTAAGAGTAGGAGCATTGTTGCTGACCGGAAGGATTGCCCCGTGACAATCGAGATGAAGCGCCCCCTCGACAGGAAGGCGCGCCTGAAGCTGCCGCCCCAGGCCATCACTAAGCGGGCGCCGGAGAGCCGCGTCCGGGACTGGGACGAAATCTACCTGCCGTGGGACGGGGAGACGGCGCGGCTGGAGGCAAGCCGGTGCATCCAGTGCCCGGCGGCGCCCTGCATGAAGGCCTGCCCGTTGCATAACAAGATCCCCGAATACCTTGCCCTCCTAGAGGCCGGCGACGCCGTCACCGCGGCGAACAGGCTGCGCGAGACGAGCCCGATGCCGGAGATGTGCTCGCGGCTGTGCCCTCAGGAGCGCCAGTGCGAGGGGCACTGCGTCCTGGCGAAGAGCTCGCGCGCCGTCGCGATCGGCCGCATCGAGGTGTTCATCACTGACTACCAGCGACAGCACGGCGGCCGCCCTTTGCCGCCGGTGGCTCCCCCCAGCGGCAAGCGGGTCGCGATTATCGGCGGCGGGCCGGCGGGTCTGACGGTCGCGGAGGAACTGGCGAAGAAGGGTCACGCCTGCACCGTCTTCGACTCCTGGCCGGAGCCGGGCGGGCTGCTCCTTTACGGCATTCCGAACTTCAAAATGGACAAGGCGATTGTCGATGAAGAGATCGCCTTCCTCAAGCGGCTGGGCGTCGGTTTCCGGCCGGGCACGGTCGCCGGCGAGGACGTGACGGTGGACGGGCTGCTTAGCGGCGGCTTCGATGCCGTCTTCCTCGGTTACGGCGCGACGAAAGAGACGCCGCTGCCCCTTCCCGGGCGAGGCATCGACGGCGATTACGAAGTGGCCGGCAACGAGCTGGCCGGCGTCTACTGGGCGATGGACTTCCTCGTCCGCGCCAACGTCCCGCCGGAGAAGCTGCCGGAGTCGATGCGCCGGCCAGTCGAGATCGGCAGGCGGGTGGCGGTCATCGGCGGCGGCGACACGGCTATGGACTGCCTGCGCACGGCGCTACGACTCGGCGCGGAACAGGTGACCTGCGTCTACCGCCGTACCGAGGCGGAGATGCCGGGTCGCGCGGCGGAGCGGACGAACGCGCGCGAGGAAGGGGCGCAGATCCACTTCCTGGCGGCGCCGGTGCGGCTCCTCGGCGACGCGACGCGGCACGTCCGCAAGATGGAATGCCGGCGCATGGAGCTGGGCGAGCCCGACGAGAGCGGGCGACGGCGTCCGGTGCCGGTTGAAGGCTCTGAGTTCCTGGTCGACGCCGACACGGTCGTATTTGCGCTCGGCTTCGGCGTCGACGAGGCGCCGGCGCGAGGCTGCGACGGCCTGAAGGTGGACCGCTGGGGCGGGGTCGTTGTTGATGACGAGACAGGCGCGACGAGCCACCCGGGTGTTTTCGCCGGCGGCGACTGCGCTCACGGCGCAGACCTCGTCGTCACCGCAATCGCCGACGCGCAGCGGGCAGCGGAAGGAATTCATTGCTTCCTGAGCCGCAAGTAGCGTCGGGGCGGGAAGCGTCTCAATCGGCAGGCCCCTTTCGAGGGAAGGAGTCCACGAGGAGGTGGTCGCGATGGCAGAGACAGAGACAGAGATAAAAGTCGGCAAGCCGGCGCCCGATTTCGAGCTTCCGGACGAGAACGGCGAGAGGGTGCGACTTTCGGACCAGCGCGGCAAGCCGGTGGCGCTTGTCTTCCTGCCGGCGGCGTTCTCCCCGGTCTGCACGACCGAGATGTGCGCCTACCGTGACGACTACTCGGAGTTCGAGGCGAAGGGCGCGCGGGTGTTCAGCATCAGCCACGACAGTCGCTGGGCGCTGAAGGCCTGGAAGGAGGCGATGGGCTTGAAGCACACGCTCCTTTCCGACGCGAAGGGCGAGGTGGCGCGCCTCTACGGCTGCTGGAACGAAGAGCTGGGGCTGGCGGAGCGGCTCACCGTCGTAATCGACAGAGAGGGCGTCATACGCTACGTTACCCGCAGCGGCCTGACGGAGCCGCGCGACCATCGCGAGGCGCTGGCGGCCATCGAAGGCGCAGCGAAAGCCGCTTGACCCAGAAAGCAGGCATGGAAGAGCAAAGCCCCGAACGGCACTACTGCTTCGGCTGCAGCAAGCATAACCCACTGGGCTTGCACCTCTCCTTCCAGATGGAGGACGGCGAGGTGAGGGCCCCGTTCACGCCTCAGGCAGAGCACCAGGGCTGGCCGGGCTTCATGCACGGCGGCCTCGTAGCGACGATGCTCGACGAGGCGATGGGCTGGGTCACCATGAGCCACGGCATCTGGGCGGTGACCGGCAAGATCAACGTCCGCTACCGCGACCCGGTGCCGCTGTTTCGGCCGGTGAGCATCGTCGGGATGATCGAGAAGAACCGCGGCCGCTGGGTTACCGTGCGGGCGGAGGTGCGCTCCGCCGAGGGCGCCGTGCTCTCCGAGGCGGACGCCATCTTCATGCGCGTCTCGGGCGAGCGACAGCTCGAGCTGGAGGAGATTTACCGCGACATGACGCTGGAGGACGTGGCGCAGAGGTCCTGAGCGCTCACTCGGAGGGCCATGGGCAGGATAATCCTCTACACTGGCAAGGGAGGCGTCGGAAAAACGACTGTCTCCGCCGCTACGGCCGTGCGGGCCGCCGAGCTGGGGCATCGCACCGTCGTCCTCAGCACCGACGCCGCCCACAGCCTCGCCGACTCGTTCGATACGCCGCTCGGTCCGGAGCCGACGCCGGTCGCCGAGAACCTCTGGGCGCAAGAAAGCGACGTCTATTTCAACATCAAGCACTTTTGGGGGATCGTCCAGGAGTGGCTGACGGCGCTGCTCGTCTGGCAGGGCATGAAGGAGATCGACGCGGAGGAAGTAGCGATTCTGCCGGGCATGGATGAGCTGGCGAGTCTCTTCTGGATCACACGCAACTACGAGAGCGGGCAGTTCGACACGGTGATCGTCGACTGCGCGCCGACGGGGCAGGCGCTGTCTCTGCTGAGCTTCCCGGAAGGGGCGCGCTGGTGGATCGATAAGGTGCTGCCGGTGGAGCGCCGCATCGCCAAGATAGCGGGGCCGATCGTGCGCGGCCTGACGGGCATGCCGGTGCCGAACAAGAAGGTCTTCGACGCGGCGGAGGACCTGATGGCCCGGCTGGCGGAACTGCACGACCTCCTTTCGGACCGCGAGGTGTCGACGGTGCGGCTGGTCGTCAATCCGGAGAAAATGGTCGTCAAGGAGGCGCAACGCAGCTTCACCTATCTCAACCTCTACGGCTACGTCACCGACGCCGTCGTGTGCAACCGCCTGCTGCCGGAGCAGATCGACGACAGCTACTTCTCGCGCTGGCAGGAGGCGCAGGCGCGCTACCGCCGCCAGATCGACGAGGCGTTCTCGCCGCTACCGGTGCTGACGGCGCCGCTGCTCGAGCGCGAGGTCGTCGGCCTCGAAGGGCTGCGGGAGATGGCGGACCATCTCTTCGGCGACGCGGACCCGACCCGCATCTATTACCCCGCCGTCGCGCAGGAGGTGCGGTCGCTTGACGGCGAATACGTGCTCAGCCTGGGCATGCCGTTCGTCGAGCGCAAAGACGTGTCGCTGGCGCAGCGCGGCGACGAGCTGACCGTAGTGGTCGGCACCTACAAGCGTCAGGTACTGCTGCCGAGGGCGCTGGCAGGCCGCCAAGCGGTGTCAGCCAAGATGGACGGCGAGCGCCTGGCCATCGCCTTCAGTCGAAACGACTGAGCAGAGACTTGTAGCCGGGGCTTTCCAGCCTCGGCGGCTTGCCCCCTATTTCAAGAGCCAGCCGCCGTCTTCGAATCCGGCCTCTGCCGTCGGGCAGAGGAGCTGCGTTTCGCCGGCGCGTCGAATCGAGTAGTGGAGGTGCGGGGCCTCGCTGTAGCCGCTGCTGCCGCTGTAGCCAATGACGTCGCCGCGCTTGACCGGCCAGCGCGCGACCGGCGTGAAGACCCGAAAATCGCGCATGGCGGCGAAGAGCGACGCGTAGTCGGAATCGCGGTCGTAGCCGGCTAGAAACGCGGCCGGCGCCACTGAAGCGATGGTCCGCGCCGGGTCGAGGTGGCCGTAGTCGGTCACGAAGGCATCGTTTCCCACTTCCACAAAGGCGCCCTTGCCGCCGCTGACGCCGGAAAACGGCGCCACGGGCGCATTCGAGCGGTCCGGGTTGCCCATGTACGGCTCGCCGTTCACGCCGTAGTAGTCGAAAGCGCTGGCGACGGTGACGATGTTCAGCGTCGCGATGCCGTCCATTGTTGCGCGAACGGGCGTGCCGGACGGGACGTACCAGTCCACCGCCGGCTGCCCCTCGTACTCGACGTGCGTGCGGCAGTCCCAGCCGGCGTTGTTTGCTCGATCCGGGTCATCCGAGACCTGGTAGTCGCGGGTGTACGACAAAGCGTCCGGCCCGGCGCCCCAGGCGATGCTCCGGTCCGGCGACTGACCGACGACGAGCCCCACCTTCAGTGTCGGGTCGATGGGGAAGCCGCGCGGCTCGAGCGGCGCAACGGCCGGCACCGGACTCGGCGTCGCGGAAGGGGCCGCCAGCGGCGATGGAGTGAACGTCGCGATGGGACGCGAGGTTGCGGATGGCGACGCGGAGGGCACGACTCTGGCGGTCGGTCCGGCGCCGCCGCACGCCGTCGCTCCGAAGGCGACAAGAAGGACGACGCCTATCGCTGAGCTTCTCTTCATCCTCTCCACCGTGCTGCTCCGAAAGCATAGCGCACGTCAGCGCGGCGGCAAACCGCGGCGTTTGGCGAAAATGCGGGAGACTGCGAACAGACGGACCGCATTTCGTGCCGATAACATAAGTGTAATGAACGGCTTTGGTGTCGGCGCCGCGGTAGCCATTGGTATCGAGATCGGGGCAACGCACGTCAGTCCCGAGTTCAACTTCAGCCAGGTGCTGATGCTCATGGTCTTCTTCGGCGCCATCTTCGGCTTCGTCTTTCACCTCTACAAAATGGCCTTCAGCGGTTCGCGTTTGCCCTTCCGGCGTCCGTAGCAGCAACCTCTCACACCCTCCAGCGCTCTCACGGTCTCGCCTTGACAGACTAACGGGCCTCGCCTAGTCTTAGGAAAAGCATCGAGCATTCCCGACACTCTCCCCGTATAGCTGGAGCCGGCATTGCTGAAGGGACTGGCGACAATCGGACTTCTGGCGGCGCTGGTGGCCGCGTTTCCCGCGCACGCGCAGTCCCCGATGACCGTTGACGTGACGCAGGTCATTGCCAGCGCTTATCCCGACGTTACTGCGATAGTCAGCGTGCGGGACGCGACGGGCGCGCCGGTCGGCGGATTGAGCGACTCCAACTTCGTCGCAAGCGAGGATGGCAACCCTGTCGCGGTGACCTCGGTGCAGGCGGCCGTGGACGCCGATGTCGGCCTTGCGGTCGTGCTCGTCATGGACACGAGCGGCAGCATGGCAGGAGCGCCGCTATCGCTTGCCGAGGAGGCAGCGGTCAGCCTAGTCAACAGCCTGCTGCCGAA
>JBEKXP010000081.1:0-13209 GCA_049511815.1 Dehalococcoidia bacterium | reverse complement strand
GAGCTGCTGGGTCGCAAGCTGTTCGAGCTGGAGGACCGCCTGGAGCTGATCAAGGCGGTGCGCGGCATGGGCATGCTCTGGGGCGTCGAGTTCAAGCAGGATATCGCGGAAGAGGTCGTGCTGGACTGCCTGAAGGGCGGGCTCATCGTGAACAACGTGCGGCCGAACGTGCTGCGCCTGTCGCCGCCGCTGACCGTGAGCGAGGCGGAGCTGGAGCAAGGGCTGGCGATACTCCAGCAAGTGCTGACGGCGGGCAACGAGCTGGAAAAGGCGTCGGAGCCGGCGTTCCAGCGGGAGTGGGTGAGCAAAGAAGACGGCGCGTCGGAGGACGCGTAGACAGAGACTTTGACTGAGGAGAAGTGAAATGGCGAAGAAGATTGTGCTTGCATACTCCGGCGGACTGGACACCTGTGTCGCGATCCGCTGGCTGAAGGACGAACGCGGCTACGACGTCATCGCCCTGCATATCGACATGGGCACGGAGAAGGAGTTCGAGGTGCTGCAGGAGCGGGCGTTGGCCGCCGGCGCCGCGAAGGCCCTGTGGCGCGACGGCAAGGACGATTTCATTCGCTACTTCGCTTTTCCCGCTCTTGCTGCCGGCGCGGTCTACCAGGGCAAGTACCCGCTGGCGACGGCGCTCGGCCGGCCGCTCATCTCGAAGATCATGGTTGACGTGGCGCGAGAAGAGGGGGCAACGGCCGTCGGGCACGGCTCGACGGGCAAGGGCAACGACCAGGTGCGCTTCGACGTGAGCGTGCAGGCGCTGGCCCCGGAGTTGCAGATCGTCGCGCCGGTCCGCGAGTGGGACATGAAGACGCGCGAAGACGAAATGGCCTACGCCGCCAAGCACAACATCCCCGTCCCCGTCACGAAGGAAAGCCCGTACTCGACGGATGAGAACCTGTGGGGTCGCAGCATCGAGTGCGGCGTGCTGGAGGACCCCTGGACTGAGCCGCCGGAAGACATCTACGAGCTGACGCGGTCGGTGAAGGACGCGCCGGAAGAGCCGTCATACGTCGAGATCGGCTTCGAGCGCGGCATACCGGTGTCGCTGGACGGCGAAGGGCTGGACGGCGTGACGCTGGTGAAGCGGCTGAACTTCCTCGCCGGGGAGCACGGCATCGGCCGCGTGGACCTGGTGGAGGACCGCCTCGTCGGCATCAAGTCGCGCGAGATCTACGAGGCGCCGGCGGCCTCTGTCCTGCTGGCCGCCCATGAGGCGCTGGAGCACCTCACGCTCAGCAAGCCGCAGGCGCGGATGAAGGCGCGCATCGCCCAGGAGTACGCCGACCTCATCTACAACGGCCTCTGGTTCACGGCCTATCACCAGGACCTCGCCGCCTTCGTGCAGAGCTCGCAGCGGCACGTCACCGGCGACGTTCGGATGCGGCTGCACAAGGGCCAGGCGGTGCCGGTGGGCCGGCGCTCGCCGAAAAGCCTCTATGACTACGCGCTGGCGACCTACGATCAGGGCGACCAGTACGACCAGAGCGCGGCCGTCGGCTTCATCAAGATATGGGGGCTGCCCGTTCGCGTGCAGGCGCGAGCGCAGCTCCTGGCCGAACCGGGCGAGCCGCTGCGAATCGCCAGTCCGGAGAGTTGACCGTTTACGCCTCGCCGCGTGTCAGCGCCGCCGTCGTCGTGTTACGATAAAAGACGGAGGGGCAGGACGCGATGACGTGGGAGATCTCGGGCTGGGTTATCCGCTACTACGGCTGCACGGAGAAAGACCCCGACTGCCACATGGGCAAGTTCGAGGTGTTCCATGCAGAAGGTCCCGCCCAGGACGTCGAGGTGCTCACGACGATGCAGATCGAGCACATCCTGGCGGGCGAAATGGGAAAGCAATCTCTCTCCGACGACGAGCGCGGCATCATTCTGGCCGTCGCCGGGAGACGCCTCATTGAGGAGTGCATCGAGCGGGACGGGCAGGTGCCGACTGTCATTTACTTTTCCGGCCAGATATTCCGCTCCGAAGGCGCGGAGCGACGCCTCCTCGAGGAGTGCGGCTTGATGCCCGCCGCCTTAGAGGGCTCTTGCTGAGCTTGCACGGGGCCACCAAAAACACATGATCCAGGCAGTCCTGTTTGATCTGGGCGACACGCTGTGGCATTTTCCCCGGATGCCTCCCATCGAGGTCATCCGCGGCGAAACGGTCCACCGGATCTCCGACCTGCTGCGCTCCTGGGGCGTGGAGCCGGACGGCGAGCTGTTTTTCCTCGGTCGCGACATTCGCGCCGCCGTCGAAAGAGAAACTGACGCAGCCTACCGGGGTGACCTGGTCAGCCCCGACTATCCGGCGTTGGCGCAGCGCGTTGCGGCGGAGAAGGGGCTAACCATCAGCGACGCGCAGGCGCAAGAGCTCTGGCATACGTGGAACCTGGGCGGCGTCTTTCTGGGGCGACGGCTGTACCCGGGCGTGCTCGAGACGCTGGAATGGCTGCGGGAGCGCGGCTACCGCGTCGGCTCGGTGACGAACCGCGGCCTGGGCGGCGAGCTCTTCCGCGAGGAGTTGCAGCACCACGGTGTCCTCGATTTCTTCGAAGTGCTGTCAATCT
Organism: Dehalococcoidia bacterium; assembly: GCA_049511815.1. GTDB lineage: Bacteria > Chloroflexota > Dehalococcoidia > DSTF01 > JALHUB01 > JALHUB01. The sequence continues at coordinate 10,651 of JBEKXP010000081.1, read as the reverse complement.
CCTGCGAGGTCGGCTATTTGAAGCCGCACCCGCGCATCTTCGTCCACGCCCTCGAATCGCTTGGCCTGGCCGCCGAAAGCGCGGTCATGGTGGGCGACTCCCTGCGCGCCGACGTGGCGGGCGCAAAGGCGCTGGGCATGACGACTGTCTGGAAGCGGGACAGCCGGACGCTCGACAGCTACATCGAGCGGGACATGACGGAGCCGGAGGACGGCGGCGAGACGGCCGCGGCGCCGGACTTCGTCGTCGACGACCTGCGGGAGCTGATGTCGCTGCCGCTGTTTCGCGGCTAGACCTTGGCAGAAGCGCCGTCATCGGCGAGAATGGCGACAGCAAACGCCGGACTGCCGAAGGAGCGGTGGAATGCCTGATCGCCGGGAAGGCCCCCGCCGGCCGCGTCGCCAGGGGCAGAAGCCCTGGAGCGGACGCTTCGCCGGCAAAACGCACCCCCTCGTCGACGCCTACACAAGCTCTCTCGACGTCGACGCCGCCCTGTACGCCGAGGATATCCGCGCCTCGATCGCTCACGCCCGCATGCTGGCGAAACAGCGCATCATACCCCGTGCCGACGCCCAGGCAATCGTCCGCGGGCTGCGCGAAATCGAACGCGAGATCGAGCACGGGGAGTTCGCCTTCGACGCATCGTTGGAGGACATCCACACGAACGTCGAAGTGCGGCTGGGGGAGAAGATCGGCGACGCGGCCGGCCGGCTACACACCGCGCGCTCGCGCAACGACCAGGTAGCGACGGACCTGCGCCTCTTCGCCAGGGAAGCGATTGCGCACCTGCTAGCAGCGCTCCAAGGGCTGCAATCGGCGCTGGTGGACGCGGCGGAACGAAACAAGGACGTCGTGATCCCCGGCTACACGCATCTCCAGCGGGCGCAACCGGTGCTGCTGGCGCATCATCTGCTGGCCTACTTCGAGATGCTGGAGCGCGATTTCGAGCGGTTCACAGGCTGCTACGCTCGCACCGACGTGCTACCGCTCGGCAGCGGCGCGCTGGCCGGCGTGCCCTACCCTATCGACCGGGACGCGGTGGCGCGAGAGCTCGAATTCGCCGCCATCAGTCGCAACAGCATCGATGCTGTATCGGATCGCGACTTCGTGGCGGAGTTCCTGGCCTGCGCCGCCATCTGCGCGATGCACCTTTCGCGGCTGGCGGAGGAGATCGTCCTCTGGTCGTCGGCGGAGTTCGCCTTTATCGAGATCGACGACGCCTTCGCCACCGGCTCCAGCATCATGCCGCAGAAGAAGAACCCGGACGTGGCGGAGCTGGCGCGCGGGCGAACGGGGCGCATCTATGGGAACCTGCTGGGTCTGCTGACGACGCTGAAGGGGCTACCGCTGGCCTACAACCGCGACTTGCAAGAAGACAAGACGCCGTTCCTGGAGACGTACGAGAGCCTCCTGCCGACTTTGGTCATATTCGCGGAGATGCTGCCGGCGATCCGCTTCAACGCGGAGCGAACGCGGGCGGCAGCGGCAGCGGGCTACACGCTGGCGACTGACCTGGCGGACTACCTGGTGCGCAAGGGAACGCCGTTCCGCGAGGCGCACCGGGCAGTCGGGAAGCTGGTGCGACATGCGTCCGACAGGGGCAAGGAGCTGTCGGAGCTGACGCTGAAGGAGTACCAACGCTTCTCGCCGCTGTTCGACGAGGACATCCTCAAGCTCGACATCGACGCGTCGCTGCGGGCGCGGGACGTTCCGGGCGGCACGGCGCCGAATCGTGTGGCGGAGGCGCTGGCGGAGGCTCGACGGCGGCTGGCCAAGCGGGCGGAAGGGGACAGCGGTGGCTGAGGGCATCAAGATCGCGCCGTCCATCCTTTCGGCCGACTACCTGCGCCTCGGCGAGCAGGTCCGCGAAGCGGAAGCCGCCGCCGCCGACTACATCCATGTCGACGTCATGGACGGGCATTTCGTGCCCAACCTGACTATTGGACCAGTCGTCGTCGAAGCGATTAGGCGGGCGACGCGGCTGCCGCTGGACGTGCACTTGATGATCGAGGAGCCGGAGCGGCACATCGAGGCGTTCGCGAAGGCCGGCGCTTCCTTCCTGACAGTGCATCCAGAGGCAACGCAACAGCTCCATCGGACGATCGCTTCGATACGGAAGCTGGGCGCGGGTCCAGGCGTCGCGCTCAACCCGGGGACGCCGGTCTCGCTCGTGGAGGACGTGCTGGCGGACGTCGACCTGGTGCTGGTCATGAGCGTCGACCCGGGCTTCGGCGGGCAGGAGTTCATCGAGCACGTCCTGCCGAAGGCGCGCCGCCTGCGCAAGCTGCTGGACGAGCGCAGCCTGTCGGCGGAGCTGGAGATCGACGGCGGGATAAGCGTCGAAACGGCGCCGCGTTGCGTTGCAGCGGGCGTGCGGGTGCTGGTGGCCGGCACGGCGGTCTTCAAGGAGAAGCGGAGCGTCGCGGAGAGCGTTGCGGCGCTGCGACGGAGCGTCGCGGGCATAGCCGCGGGATGACGACAAGGATACGGTCAGACTGTGGCCTTCGACCGTGTGCGCAGGCAGGCGGAAGGGGAAACAGCACTGAGGGATGAATCCCTCAGCTTGTGGAGACGACGTGATTGGCGGTGAGTCGACGAACCGGTCAGACGGTGGCTTTCGAACGGGTGCGCAGGCAGCGAGTGCAGATGTTCACTTTCGCGGCGCGCCCGTCGACGTAGATGGTCTGCTTGTGAACGTTCGGACGGAACATGCGGTTGGTGCGGGGCGCTTTTCGCTCCCACCTACCGGCGTGACGGTGACGGATGTTTCGTCCAAAAGCGGTCGTCTTGCCGCAGATGTCGCATTTGCCGGCCATAGGGCAATCCTTTACGGGGTGAGTACGTTCTTGGTAGAATTCGAATGCGATCCTAACACGCCGTAGCGCACGGAGGCAAGTTCCCCTTGACCAGTATCGACCCGGACAGGCGTGTGGGCGGAGGCGGCGGCGGAGGCGGAGCCGGCACGGCCACCCACGACGGCAAAGAGCTGCGGGAGATGTTCGCCGCCGCCACGCACTGGCTGGAGTGCAACACGCAGGCCATCAACTCCATCAACGTCTTCCCCGTCCCCGACGGCGACACCGGCACCAACATGTACCTGACGATGCTGGCGACGATGGATGAGGCGTATCAGAGCGGCAGCGAGGCCGCCAACGTGGTTGCCGGGGCGATGGCGCGCGGCGCGCTAATGGGGGCGCGCGGCAACTCCGGCGTTATCCTCTCGCAGATACTGCGCGGCTTTGCCGACGGCCTTTCCGATAAGGAACGCTTCGACGGCCAGGACTTCGTCGCGGCGCTCGACGAAGCGACGCTGCGGGCCGACCGCGCGGTCACCCATCCGGTCGAGGGGACGATCCTGACGGTCATGCGCGCCGTTGCGGCCGCGGCCCGCGACTGCTCGAAGGAGCTCGGCGGCAACCTGAAGGCCATTCTTGCCGCTGCCGTCGACGCGGCCAAGGACGCCGTGGCGAAGACGCCCAGCCTGCTGCCGGCGCTGCGAGAGGCGGGCGTCGTCGATGCCGGCGGCCAGGGGCTGTACGTGATGCTGGAGGGGGCGCTGCGCTACGTCCGCGGCGACCTCGCGTCGCTGGCGCCGCTGGCCGTCCAGGACCCGGAGCGCTCCTGGGCGCGCGCGACGACAGCCTTGCATGGCGGCGAGGAGTGCAATCTCGGCTTCTGCACGGAGTTCCTGGTGAGCGGCGACAAGCTTAACGCCGGCTCGGTGCTGGAGCGGATGCTGGATATGGGCGATTCGGTGCTCGTCGTCGGCGATGAGAAGCTGCTGCGGGTGCATCTGCACACCGCCGAGCCGGACGCCGCGATAGCCTTCGCCCGGTCGCTCGGCGAGCTATCGCAGGTGAAAGTCGACAACATCGAGGAGCAGGCGGAGCGGTTCATGGCTCACGCGCGCGGCTATGAGGGCGACCTGGCGGCGGTGGGCATCGTCGCCGTCGTGTCCGGGGTCGGCCTGGAGGACGTGTTCCGCAGCCTGGGCGCCACGGCGATTGTGCAGGGCGGCGCGACGATGAACCCGAGCACGCGCCAGATACTGGCCGCCGTCGAATCCTGTCCGCAGGAGGACGTCATCGTCCTGCCGAACAACAAGAACGTCATTCTGGCCGGGCAGCAGGCGGCGAAGCACAGTCATAAGCGCGTGCGGGTCGTCGGCACGACATCGGTGCCGCAGGGGATGGCGGCGCTGGTGGCGCTGGGCCCGGAGCAGGACCTGGACGCCAACGCCGGGCTCATGGAGGCGGCGCGCCAGGATGTTCGGACTATCGAGGTGACCAAAGCGATCCGCACGACCTCAATCGACGGGCTGCGCGTGCGTATCGGCCAGGCGATAGCGCTCGTCGACGGCAAGCTGACGGTGGCTGATGATTCGCCGCACGCGGCCGTACTCGAGGCGCTGCGGCAGACGGTCTCGTCGGAGACGAGTCTCGTCACGATCTACTTCGGCGCGGAATCGACGCGGGAGGACGCGGAAGGGCTGGCGGCTGAGATCCGCGCCATGTATCCTTCTCTGGAGACAGAAGTCGTATCCGGGGGTCAGCCCCATTACGCCTACATCGTCTCCCTGGAGTGACCCACCAATCACGGGAGTCTCTTGCCGATGACCGTCCGCGTCGTCACGGACAGCACCGCCGATCTTCCTCCCGACGTACTCGAAGAGCTATCCATCGCCTGCGTGCCGCTGTCAGTCCTCTTCGGCGACCAGGCATACCGCGACGGCATTGACCTGACGACCGACCAGTTCTTCCAGAAGCTGGTGGAGAGCCGGGTAGCTCCGAGCACGTCGCAGCCGTCGGTCGGCGAGTTCCAGCAGGTCTACGAGAAACTGGCGGAGGCGGACGGCATCGTCTCCGTCCACATCGGCGCTAAGCTCTCCGGCACGGTGGCGACGGCGACGATGGCGCGCGACAACCTGGTCGGCGGCTGTCGCATCGAGATCGTCGATTCTGACTCCGCTTCCCTGGGCTGCGGCTTCGCGGCGATTGCTGCGGCGCGGGCGGCGAAGGCAGGAGCTGGGCTGGCGGAGGTAGCAGCGGCGGCGCGGTCGGTCGCGAGGCGCGAGCACACACTGTGTTTCCTTGACACGCTGGAGTACGCGCGCCGGGGAGGTCGCATCAGCCGCGTCGAGGCGATCTTGGGCGGCCTCCTCAACCTGAAAGCGATAATCATCATCAAAGGCGTGGCGCGACCGCTGGCTCGGGCCCGCACGCGTTCGGGAGGGCTGAAGCGGCTTTTCGAGCTAGCCATGTCGTTCCCGAACATCGTCGAGGTCGGCGTCATGCACACCACGACGCCGGAAGACGCTGAGGTGGTGGCGGGTTGGGTGGCCGAACGCCTGCCCGGAGTGCCCACCCGCATCGCTCGCCTCGGACCGGCGCTAGGAACGCACGCCGGCCCCGGCGCCGTGGCCATGACCGTCGTCGAGGCGGAGAAGAGCGAGAGTTGAACCAGCCAGAGGCCCAGCTGCGCAAGATCCTGGAGTTGGAGCGGCGCAAGGGCTACGCCGACACGGCCGTAATGGGCGGCCTCGACGGCTACCTGAAGAACCTCATCCAGCGGGACAACCTCGGCCCACGGTCGCCTGTCACCGAGTCGATCATGGCGCTGCCGACGCATGGCTACGCCTCGCTCCCTCCGGAGGAGCGGCGTAGGTGGCTGGCGCGGACGGTCCAGCTCCTGAGCGGCGTCGTCGAAAGGCCCGCGGCTATGACGCCGACGATCACCAAAACGCCTCCGAAGCCGAAGCAGCAGGTCGCGAAGCCCGCTCCCATCGATGGCGATGCGGCTTCCGCGCTGGAGTTGCCGGTCACGGCGGTCCGCGGCGTGCGGGCGGCGCTGGCGGCAAAGCTGGCGCGACTCGGCGTGGCGACCGTGCAGGACATGCTCTTCTTCTTCCCCCGTCGCTATAACGATTTCGCCAGCATCCGGCCTATCGCCGAGCTGGTTGTCGGCGAGGAGCAGACCGTCATCGGCAGCGTCTGGAGCGCCAGCGACACGCCGATTGGACGGCGAATGCGCGGCACCGAGGCGCTCGTCGGCGACGAGACCGGCGTGATGCGGGTGATCTGGTTCAATCAGCCGTACCTGGCGCAGCAGCTTCGGACGAACGAGCGGATCGTGCTGGCCGGCAAGGTGACGCTCTACAAGGGCCAAAAGACGCTGGAGAACCCGGAATACGAGCCGCTGGAATCGGAGGAGCTGCTGCATACTGGAAGGCTCGTGCCGGTCTACCACTCCCCGAGCTGCTGCCCGCGTCGATGCTGGCGCGAAACCGAATGCCGTCGCGAACGGACGCGGTCCACCAGATGCACTTTCCCGACGGCTGGGACGCGCTGAGAGAGGCGCGGCGTCGCCTCGCGTTCGAAGAGCTTTTGCTCATCCAGGTCGGTGTGCTGCAGCGCAAGCGCGAGTGGCAAGAGCGGGGGCTGGCGCGGCCGCTGCACCTGTCCGAAGGGATGCGCCACGAGTACGTGGCGTCGTTGCCGTTCGAGCTGACCGGCGCGCAGCAGCGGGCGATGGCGCAAACCCTGGCGGACCTGGCGCGGGAGCGGCCGATGAGCCGCCTTCTCCAAGGCGACGTCGGCAGCGGCAAGACGGTGATTGCGGCGGCGGCGTTGCTGGCGGCCGTCGCGTCCGGCGGGCAAGGGGCGATGATGGCGCCGACGGAGATACTGGCGGAGCAGCACTTTCGCACGCTCTGCGGCATCTTCTCCTGCAGCGAGCGGACGGCGGCGGTGGCAACCGTCAGGCCGTCGTATCTGTCGAAGCCGCTGACGATAGCGCTGCTGACGGGCAGCCTGCCGGCGTCGGTGAAGCGGGAGCTGCGCGAGCAGATCGCCGCCGGCGGGATCGACATCGTCGTCGGCACGCACGCCGTCATCCAGCAGGACGTGAGCTTCCACCGTCTAGGGTTGGCCGTCGTCGACGAGCAGCACCGGTTCGGCGTCATGCAGCGGGCGGCGCTGCGGGAGAAGGGGCGCAATCCGCACGTGCTGGTCATGACGGCGACGCCCATCCCGCGCACGCTTAGCCTGACGGTCTACGGCGACCTCGACGTGTCGGTTATCGATGAGCTGCCGCCGGGGCGCAAGCCGGTGGCGACACGCTGGGTTGCGCCGGATGGCCGCGACGAGGCGTACGAGTTCGTCCGCGGGCAGGTGGGGCAGGGCTACCAGGCGTTCATCATCTGCCCGCTGATCGAGGAGTCGGAGACGGTCGCGGCACGGGCGGCGACGCAGGAGTTCGAACGGCTGAGCAGCGAGGTCTTCCCGGAGGCGCGACTGGGACTGCTGCACGGCCGGCTGGCGGCGCAGAAGAAAGAGAATGTCATGCGGGAGTTCCGGGACCGCGCGCTTGACATCCTGGTCTCCACCGCCGTCGTCGAAGTCGGCGTCGATATCCCGAACGCGACGGTCATGATTGTCGAGGCGGCGGAGCGCTTCGGGCTGGCGCAGCTCCACCAGTTGCGCGGTCGCGTCGGGCGGAGCGACGTGCAAAGCTACTGCCTGCTGCTGTCGGACAGCGCGGCGCCGGACGCGCGGGAGCGGCTTCAGACGGTCGAACGGACGCAGGACGGCTTCGAGCTGGCGGAGGCGGACCTGCGGCTGCGCGGGCCGGGCGAGTTCTTCGGCACACGACAGAGCGGGCTGCCCGACCTGAAGGTGGCGCAGCTTTCGGACGTACCGCTGATCGAGCTGGCGCGCAACGAGGCGTCGCGCCTGCTGGAGGAGGACGCGGACCTTGCGCGGCCGGAGCACGCCGCTCTCAAGGACGCGGTGTCGCGGCTTTGGGAACGCGTGGCGGCGGAAGCGCACTAGCGTCCGTTGGGACGGCGAACCTGAGGTTGGCGCGGACCCCAGCCTGAAGGCTGGGGCATGATGATCCGGTTCGAGAGCGGCGAACCAGTGCGGAGGCGCACTAGCGTGGGTCAGGGCGGCTAACGGTGCTACAATGACGAAAACGCCTGCTAGATTCGGAGACGCCGGTTGTGGGTAAGGCGGACATTCATGTGCACAGCGCCTGCGGCGACGGAATGGCCACCGTCGAAGAGATCCTGGACTACGCGGACCGGAAGACGGACCTTTCGGTCGTCGCCATCACCGACCACGACGTTCTGAAGGGTGGCGCTCTCGCCCGCGAGGTCTGGGCGCGCGGGAACCACCGCGTCGACGTGGTAGCCGGCGAAGAAGTTACGACGCTGCAGGGCCATCTTCTCGCCCTTTTCATCGAAGAGCCGGTGGCGCCGCTGAAGCCGCTGGCGGAGACGCTGGAGGCGATCCACCGACAGGGCGGCCTGTGCATCATCCCGCATCCGCTGAACTGGCTAACGCGCAGCATCGGCCACAAGTCGATCCTGACCGTCATGGCGCGACGGGGCAGCGGCGTCTATTTCGACGGGATTCAGTTGGCGAACGTCGCGCCCGGCTCGCGCGTGAAGCTGAGCACGGCTCTACGGCTCAATGACGAGCGCTACCACCTGCCGGAGGTCGGCGGCAGCGACGCCCATTTCCTGCAGGCCGTCGGCAGCGCCTACACGATCTTCGAAGGCGAGAGCGCCGAAGACCTGCGCCGGAGCATCCTTGCGGGCACGACGAGCGGCGGCGAAGGACGCTATCCCTCGCTGGCGGAGATCGGCTACGGCCGGTTCCTGCGACAGCAGTACCGCGGTATAGTGGTGACGCCGAAGGCCGCCGGCTGGCTGCCGACGATCTGGAGCTTCGTAAGACGGCTGAAGCCATGAAGATCGCGCTCGTTTCGCCGTACGACTTCGCTGTGCCGGGCGGCGTCAACAACCACATCGAGCACCTGCGCGACAACTTCCTGCGTCTGGGGCAGGAGGTGCGGATCATCGCGCCGTCGTCGCGTCCATCGTCGCACCGGCCCGAGCAGATGGTCTCGCCGATAGGCAGGGCGGTCGGCGTGCCGGCGGCGGGCTCCGTGGCGAGGGTCACGCTGTCGCTGCGCATAGCGCCGAAGATCAAGCGGCTGCTGCAGGAGGAGCGCTTCGACGTTATCCACGTCCATGAGCCGTTTGCGCCCTTCCTGCCCATGCAAGTGTTGCGCCTCTCCGACGCCATCAATGTTGCCACGTTCCACGCGGCCAAAGAGGGCGGAAGGAACCGGTGGTACCTCTACGGGCGCCACGCCCTGAAGCGCTGGTTCCGGCGCCTCGACGGCAAGATTGCGGTCTCGGCGCCGGCGATGCGGCTGGTGAGTCGCTACTTCCCGGGCTATTACAACATCATCCCTAACGGCGTCGACGTCGAGCACTTCGAGATGAAGCGCGAGCCCCTGCCGCAGTACCACGACGGCCGGCCGAATGTCCTTTTCGTCGGCAGGCTGGAGAAGCGGAAGGGCGTTAAGTACCTCTTGCAGGCCTTCGCCGAGGTGAAGCGGGAGATGCCGGAGCCGCGCCTGCTCATCGTCGGGCCGCCGACCCGGGCAGTGCGGGGCTATCGTCGCTGGGTCGCGGATACGGGGCTGAAGGACGTGGAGTTCATCGGCTACGTGTCCTACGACGACCTGGCGCGCTATCATCACACCGCGGACATTGTCGTCGCGCCGGCGACCGGAAACGAGAGCCAGGGCATCGTCCTGCTGGAGGCGATGGCGGCGGGCCGGCCGCTGGTTGCGAGCAATATCGAAGGCTATGCGAGCGTCGTGACTCACGGCGTCGAAGGGCTGCTGGTGCTCCCGAAGGACGCCCACGCCCTGGCCGGCGCCTTGCTCGACCTGCTGGCGAACGCGGACAAGCGCCGTGAGATGGGCGAGAAGGGCCGGCAGCGGGCGGAGCAGTTTCGCTGGCAGCGCGTGTCGCAGCGCGTGCTGACCTACTACGAGCAGTTGCAATACGAGAGCAACTCGGAGGCAGAGACGGAGTAGCCTTTCGACAGGCCAGAAGGAGAGGGCCGATTGTTCACGCTGGTGCCGCACTCGCTGCCGCCGCGGCTGACGGAGCCGGTCGGGCGGTCGATCGCGCGGACCGGCGTCACGCCCAACATGATAACGGCGGCCGGGCTGGCTGGAGCGCTGGTCGCGGCGGTGTTGGTGGCGCGCGGCCAGTTCCTCGCCGGCGGCATCGTGATGCTGGCGGCGGCGGCGCTCGACCTGTTCGACGGCATGGTGGCGCGGGCAAGCGGTCGGGTGACGGCCTTCGGCGGCGTGCTCGACTCGACCTGCGACCGCCTCTCGGAAGCGGCGGTGCTCGGCGGGCTGGTGTTCCGCCTGGCTGGCGAAGGCAAGCGCGAGGAGGTGGTAGTGGCGTTCGCGGCAGTTGTCGGCTCGCTGCTGGTAAGCTATCTGCGGGCCCGCGCGGAGGCGGCCGGAATGCAGCTCCGCGAGGGGCTGTTCACACGGGCGGAGCGGGTGCTGGTGCTAGGCGTGGGCTTGATTTTCGGCTGGGTGCGACTGGCGCTCTGGATTCTGGCGGTGCTGGCGAATCTGACGGTGGCGCAGCGATTATGGCTGGTGCGGCGGAGGGCCGTCGCGCTCGAAGAGCGCGACGGCGGGCGAACCGCGCCGTGAGAGGCAGAGAGGCCGGTTCGTGATACCGCGTCGCGACCAGGAGTACCATCGGGCGCGGTTCGCCCGCGAACAGACCCGCGCCGTTCGAATCGACGACATCACCCAACCTCGACTG
>JBEKXP010000080.1:0-8944 GCA_049511815.1 Dehalococcoidia bacterium | reverse complement strand
CGGCTGGCGAAGAACTCGGTCGTCGAGAAGGTCGTCGAGCTGGAGAAGAAGGGCGCGACGCTGGAGGAGATGTTGCCGCTCATCTCTAACCAGGGGCCGGCGGTCGTCGACACGGGCAACATGGAGGACGGGCTGGTGAGCATGGGCCAGAGCGTGGGGTTGGTGCACGACGTGCCGACGTGCCAGGAGCTGATCGACCGGATCGTCGAGGAGGCGCTGTCGGTGCAGGAGCGGCTGCGCGGCCTGGTGGGGACGAAGACGCCCGCCTAATCATCGTCCGAGATGATTTGATTCTCAGGACCAGCCAATCATCAATCCGTCATCTGCTTTGATTTGTAGCCCAAGAATGAAAGACCACTTGCCAATGGGAAAGCAATTTGATAAAATTCCAACGAAAACTTACATTTGCCATTCAATCGCCAAGATATCTTGTATTGTTAAGTCATGTATTCACTCCAACAAAGTCCTTGTGGACGGCTTGTGCCGACTCTCCAGGGCCAAATGGCCTTTCTCCCCGATCCCTTGCCAAGGCAAATTGATCTAAGTTCGCCTCTTGTATTCCTCCTCGATGAAGCTTCGCGGGCTGTAGCGACTCTGGCGGGGGTTGGCGAGACTCTTCCCAATCCGTATCTCCTTATTCGGCCATTCCTACGAAGAGAAGCCGTGCTGTCGTCGAGAATCGAGGGAACTCAGGCATCGATATCTGACTTGCTGTTGTTCGAGGCCGCCGGGGAACGACGAGCGCACGGAGATGTCAGGGAAGTCGCCAACTATGTGAATGCTCTGAACTTCGGCCTAGCGCAATTGGACCGACTGCCGCTGAGCATGAGATTGATCCACCAGATTCATGCCGAATTGCTTAAAGGCGTTCGTGGCGAAGAGAAGACACCAGGCGAACTCAGGAACTGCCAGGTATGGATTGGCTCCGAAGGAACTATGATTGAGCAAGCTCGGTACATCGCACCGCCGCCGAGCGACGTTCCTGACCTTCTGGCAAACTGGGAAAAGTTCCTCAATGAGGATTCACAAATGCCCCCGCTCGTCCAGTGCGCGATGATGCACTATCAGTTTGAGGCAATTCACCCCTATCGTGATGGCAACGGACGCGTTGGCCGCCTCCTCATTACTCTCTTCCTGTGCGCCAAACAAGTCCTGCCAACACCCTTACTCTATCTGAGCGCCCATTTTGACCGTCACAGAGACCAATATTACGACTACCTGTTCGGTGTGAGCGCCCAGGGTGACTGGGAACGCTGGCTTCGCTTCTTCCTCGAAGGTGTCGCTGAGCAGGCCAAGGATGCGTTGGTACGCTCCCGGCGAATTAGAGAACTGCAGGATAAATATAGGGTAATGTTGCGCGAGTATACGACTTCGGCCAATGCCTTCCGATTGCTCGACGAACTGTTCGCCAATCCGTTTATGACGGTGCCTTTGGCCCACAGAATCCTGGGTGTCACCCTTGCAGGTGCTCGATACTTAATGGAGAAGCTGGTTCAGGCCCAAATCGTCCATCCCGATGAGACGAAGTGGCCACGCGTGTATGTTGCGACAGAATTGCTTCAGGCAATCGAAGCGCCAATTGCATCCGACCTTGAAACCTCACAGCAGCCGTAATGTCTACTGGCCGTAGGAGAGGCGGTCGGCGAGGGAGGACGGCAAGCCGGCGGCGTGAATCTCCTCCTGCGTGGCGCCGATGTCGTATTCGACGCGGTGGAGGGTGATCGTGCGGGCGTCGGAATCGTATAGAGCGTAGGCGGCGCGGGGGTCGCCATCGCGCGGCTGGCCGACAGCGCCCGGGTTGATTATCATCCGGCTCTCCGGGAGGTTGACGCGGTCGCCGTCCTGCCAGGCGGAAGTCCAGACCTTGCCGTCGTTGCCCTCTTCGGTGAGGAACGGCAGGTGGGAATGGCCGACGAGGCTGTACTTGGTCTCCATGAGACGGAACTGCGCCTCCATGGCCGGCGGCGAGAGCAGGTACTCCCATAGCGGCGCGCGCAGGCTCCCGTGCACGAGCGTGAAGTCCCCTTCGTAGGCGACCTCCGGCAGCATCTCCAGGTAGTGGCGCTCTTCGTAGGTTAGCTGGTTCGCTGTCCAGTCGACGGCGCGGGCGGCAGCGGCGTTGAAGTCGACGGTGGGGATCTTGCCGGCGGCGGCGAAGTCGTGGTTGCCGGCGATGGCAAGGTGCGAGACCTGGCGAACCAGGTCGACGCAGGCGTTGGGGTCGGGGCCGTAGCCGACGACGTCGCCCGGGCACCAGAGGCGGTCGATGGGGCCGCCGGCCTCGGCGTGGCGCAGGACGGCCTGGAAGGCGACGAGGTTGGCGTGGATGTCGGCAGCGATGAGTATGCGCATTTCGGTCGAGAATATCGAACGTCGGGCCTACGCTCTCATAATAGCAGAACGTCGGGGGCGTTCAGGGCACAGCGGCACAGGGGCGGCCTTGGTTGAGGGGGAGAGAAGGCGGAAGGTATAATCGAGGGCGTGAAAGTATCCGAATTGGGAGAGTTCGGCCTCATCGAGCGGATCAGGGAGGAGCTGGGCGCGCAGCAGAAGGCGTCGAAGGCGCTCGGCCCGCGCTCCAAGCTGCTCATCGGCATCGGCGACGACGCAGCGTTGTGGCAAAGCGGCGCTTCCGCCCACCTGGCGACGACGGATACGCTGGTTGCCGGCGTTCACTTCCCGCGCGAAGTTTCCAGCTGGGAGGACCTGGGCTGGAAGGCGATGGCGGCCAACATCAGCGACATCGCGGCGATGGGCGGGACGCCGGAGTACGCGCTCGTGACGCTGGCGCTGCCGGAGGACTTCCTGTTCGAGGACGTGCTGGCGCTGTATCGGGGAATGATAGCGGCGGGGGCAGAATACGGCGTCGTGATCGCCGGCGGCGACGTGGTGCGCGCGGCGGAGGCGATGATCAGCGTGGCGCTCACCGGCCGGGCGAGCGAAGGTCAGCGCGGCGAACCGCTGGCGCTACGTCGCGATGAGGCGAAGGCAGGCGACCTCGTCGCGGTATCCGGCTCGCTGGGAAACGCGGCGGGCGGACTGCGGCTAATCCTGGAGAGAGTCCCCTGCTCGCCGGAAGCGGCGGCGTACCTGCGTCGGGCACAGCTTCGGCCGCGGCCGCACGTCGAGCTGGGGCAGGCGCTGCTTCGGGCGGGAGTGCGCTGCGCCATCGACATAAGCGACGGGCTGGCGCAGGACCTGCGCCACGTCTGCGAAGCGTCGGGGCGCGGCGCGGTTGTCAGGGTGAAGGACATCCCGATCAGCGAGCACCTTGCGCGCACCTTCCCGGGGGAGGCGCTGGCGATGGCTGTCGGCGGCGGCGAGGACTATGAGCTGCTCTTCACGGGCCCGGCGGCGGTCGTCGACCGGGTGCGCAGCCGTTTCGCGACGCCGATCACCGTCATCGGCTCGCTCGTAGAGGACGGGGAGCGCCGCGTGCGCTTCGTCGACGAAGGCGGGCAGGAGGTGAGCTTCGCGAGCGGCGGCTGGGACCACTTCGCCGGCGGACCGGCGTGAGATGGCGTCGTTCACGTTTCGAAGCGATAGCCCGGCGGCGACGCGCGGCGTCGGCCGGCGGCTGGCGCGTCTCCTGCGGCCCGGCGACGTCGTGCTGCTTCAAGGTGAACTCGGCGCGGGCAAGACGTGTCTGGCGCAGGGCATCGGCAAAGGCCTTGGCGTCGAGCAAGCGGTGAAGAGCTCGGCGTTCGTCCTGCTGAACGAATACGAGGGCCGGCTGCGGTTGTATCTGGCCGACCTGTACCGCCTGGAGGCGCCGGAGGAGGTGGCGGAGCTGGCGCTGGAGGAGAATGCCGTCGACGGCGTGCTGGTGGTCGAGTGGCCAGACCGCGCCTGGTCGGAGATGCCCGCCGAGCGGCTGCTGGTGCGGCTGCGCTGGCTGAGCGCGCGCTCGCGGGAGCTGACGCTGGAGCCAGAGGGCGCGCGCTACGTCGAGGTGGCGGAGGCGCTGGCGAAGCGTTGGAGGCGGGACTGATCGTGGAGCTTTCGATCGATACGGCGAGCGACTGGGCGAGCATCGCTCTGAGCGAAGAGGGACGGCTGCGCGGCGAGATGACGTGGCTCTCGAAGCGACAACATTCCGTCCAGCTTCTGCCGGCGGTGCGCGACCTGCTCGCTCGGCTGGGCGTCGAGATCGGCGATCTGAAGGCGATATTCGTTTGCAGCGGCCCGGGCGGTTACGCCGGCCTGCGGGTCGGGATGAGCACGGCGAAGGGGCTTGCCTTCGCGCTGGGGCTGCCGATCGTCGGCATCGGACGGCTGGAGTCGGAGGCGTTCCAGTATGCCGACTGCGGCGGACCGGTCTGCGCGGTGCATCGCGCGGGACGCGGCGAGGCCGGCTGGGCGGTCTATGAAGGGCCGCGAGAACGGTGGCGAGAGGTTTTGGCGCCGCGGCTGTCGTCGCTGGAGGAGCTCTTGCGCGAGGCACCGAAGGGCGCGCTCTTCTGCGGCGAGGAGGACGATGACATCGGCGAGATGCTTGCGACGGCCGGGGGATCGGTTCGGTTGGCGCCGGTGCGACGTCGCGCGGGCTTTCTGGCTGAGCTCGGCTGGCGGCGGTTGGCGGCCGGCCTTGTCGACGATGCGCGGACGTTGTCGCCGCTGTACCTGCGGGAGCCGGCGATCGGCCCGCAGAAGACGGTTTCGTAGGATCGGGCGTCTCGGCCCGATTCGCCACCATACGCGGGAGACATCAAGCTAGGAGACGAAGATGGCTGAGAGGACGTTGATACTGGTGAAGCCGGATGCGATGCAGCGAGGGCTGGCCGGCGAGGTGCTGAGCCGTTTCGAGCGGCGCGGGCTGAAGCTGGTGGCGCTGCGCATGATGCAGATGGACCGCACGCTGGCCGCCAAACACTACGCGGAGCACATCGGCAAGGCGTTCTATAAGCCGCTGGTCAGCTTCATCACGTCGGGGCCGATAATCGCGGCGCTGTTCGAGGCGGAGAACGCCGTCGAGCTGGCGCGACAGACGATCGGGGCGACGGACCCGGCAAAGTCGGCGCCGGGAAGCATTCGCGGCGACCTGGGCATCGACCTAGGACGGAACGTCGTGCACGGGTCAGACTCGGCGGAGTCGGCGGTGCGGGAAGCGGCGTTGTTCTTCGACGAGAAGGACGTAGTAGAATGGCAGCGCAGCGTCGAGGGCTGGATCGTCGAGCGGTAGCCTGCCGGCCTTAAGACCGAGGCCATTACCCCTATCAACCTTTTGGTGAATCTGCGCGATGGGCAGCGCGTTGACAACCGGTGGCGCAGGCTCTAGGTTGATAACAGAGGCCAAGTATGTCCGGCGCGAAGTCGACCGGAGGTTCAGATGCGCTTGCTGTCCATCTCGATCTGCTTTCTGGCTGCCCTGTTCGTTTCTTGTGGAGGAGGTGGCGGCAGCAAGACCGCAACGCCCACCGCCAGCGAGACCATCTCGCCCCAGGCGCAGGAGACCGCGGAAGCATCGATTCCGGATCCGTTCGCGAGCCTGAACAGCTATGACTACGACTTTAAGGTGCTCGCCGACGGACAGCTCCAGGTCGAAGTCAATGGGGCCATTCAGTCGCCGGACCGGGTTGAGGCAGATTTCTTGGTAGCCGGCTCCAGCACCCCTATCGAATCAGTCATCATGATCGGGAGCCAGGCGTGGATAAAGGACAGCTCCACCGACGATCAGTGGACTACGACGGACCTCGGCACGGCGGAGAGTATTCTCGCCGGGGCGCGTCCAAAGGACATCTGGGACCTGCTGCCCATCGATCAGCTTACGAGCCAGGCGAACGATCTGGGTGAAGAGAACGCGAACGGAGTCGCGTCGCACCACCTCCAAGTGAGCAGCTTGAGCTCAAACGCCCTGAGCGTGCTCGGCGCCTTCTTCGGCATAAGCGCCGCCTCGGGGACGGTCGACCTGTGGCAGGCGGACAACGGCGGCTGGCCTGCCAAGGCACAAATCAAGGTCACGTTCGTGAGCGGCGAGTCGGTATCCTCGGCCGAAGCTGACTGGGACGTGAGCAATGTGAACACCGCCTCGGTGCAGCCGCCGCAATAGGGGCGTCAGGTCACTGAAAGCGGACGACGGAGACGCCGCGGCTCCAGAGGCCTTCGAGGTTGTAGTAGGCGCGCATCTCGGCGTCGAAGAGGTGGACGACGACGTCGCCGAGGTCGAGGAGCACCCAGCCCGATTCCGCTTCGCCTTCGCGGCGAATGCCCGGCACGCCGCTGGCGCTGAGGTCGCCATCAAGTGTGTCGAGGAGGGCTTGCATCTGGCGGGGGTTTGTGGCCGAGGCGATCACGAAATAGTCGGCGAAATTCGCAACCTGGCCAATGTCGAGTAGTATAATGTCATTTGCCTGTTTGTCCGACAGGAGCTCAACGACTCGCTGAGCCAGCTCGTTTGCTTCCAGATTCTCACCTCCGCCGACAATTATAGCATGCGAGCCAGCGCCGTCGAAGGCTTTTTTGTATTTGGGTGACTTGATGGACCGTAAGCGCGTGATTGTGGCTATGAGCGGCGGCGTCGATTCGTCGGTGGCGGCGGCGCTGCTGCTGCGCGAGGGATTCGACGTCCGCGGCGTGACGATGCGGCTGTGGAGCGAGGACGCGGGCCCGGTCGCTTCGAACAGCGGCTGCTGCGTGCTCGGCGCCGACGACGCGAAGGCGGTCTGCGGCGTGCTGGGCATCCCGCACCAGGTGATCAACTTCGAGCGGGAGTTCGAGGAAGAGGTGGTGGACTACTTCTGTCGCGACTACGAGCGTGGGCGGACGCCGAACCCCTGCCTCGCCTGCAACGATCGCGTCAAGTTCAAGGTGCTGCTGGAGCGCGCCACGGCCATGGGCGCCGACTATATGGCGACCGGGCACTACGCGCGCATTCGCAGCGACGGCGGACAGTACCGACTGCTGCGCGCGGTCGACGAAACGAAAGACCAGTCGTACGCGTTGTTCACAGTGGGGCAGACGGAGCTATCGCGGCTGCTCTTCCCGATAGGCGAGCACCGCAAGACCGAAGTTCGGCGAATGGCGGCCGAACTGGGGCTGCCGGTGGCGGAGAAGCGCGACAGCTTCGAGATATGCTTCGTCGGGGATGACTATCGCGCGTTCATCGGCGGGCGCGTGCGGCAGGAGCCGGGCGATATCCGCGACACGGCGGGCCGCGTCGTCGGCAGACACGAGGGCGTCGGCGGCTATACCGTTGGGCAGCGGCACGGCCTGGGCGTGGCGCTCGGCGAACGACGTTACGTGGTCGCGATCGACAGCGAGGCGAACGCCGTCACCATCGGCGGCGAGGACGACCTGCTGTGCGACGGGTTGCTGGCGGAGGAGCTGCGCTGGGTCGACGGCAGGGCGCCGAAGGGTGAGACGGCGCTTCAAGCGCAGGTGCGCTATCGGGCGCCGGCGGTCGCGGCGACGCTGTCCGTGCGCGGCGAGCGCGCGTCGGTGCGATTCGGCGAGCCCCAGCGGGCGATCACGCCGGGGCAGGCTGCGGTATTCTATGATGGAGAGCAAGTTGTCGGCGGCGGCATCATCGTGAAGGCGTTGCCTTCGGCGATCTGACCGGCTGCCGGCAGCACACCCGCCATGACGGCAGGCTTCGAGACACCAAGGAGGCGTGGCACATGAATCTCCAGGATATCCGGGACATCGTGATAATCGTGGCCGGCTGCCTTACGGCGCTGGTCCTGATCGTGACGCTTGTCGTCGTCCTCGTCGTCGGAATCGCGGCGCGCGGGCTGATCGGCGCCATGCGGGGCGTGTTGAAGACGCAGGTGTCGCCGACGCTGGACTCGGCGAAGGCGGTCGTCGACGACATCCGTGGCACGACGGCCTTCATCGCCGACACGACCGTGAGCCCGATTGTCCGCCTCTGGGGGGTCGTGACGGCGGTGCGCCGGGGCGCTATGGCGCTGGCCGGGCTGGGCCGGCGAAAGGGCCGATAGGCCGGCGGGACGAACGGAGGTTGATTCATGGACGAGACGACTGAGAACGCCGTGCCTGAGCCGGCCGGAGAGGAAGCGACCGAGGAGAGCGTCCAGGCGCCGGAGGCGGGGTCCGCCTGCGAGCCGGGCTGTAGCTGCGAGAAGTGCTGCGGTGGGAAAAGTCGCGGGTTCTGCGGCGGCATTATGAGCGGCGCGATTATCGGGGCGGCGCTGGCGATGCTGCTGAAGCATCTGAAGGGCGAGAAGGGCATGGGGATGACGCCATCCGGCGAGCCCGGGGAGGCCAAGGGGCAGGTGTCGTCGATTGCGGACGCCGCGGTGTCGGGCGCGCAGGGCGCCTGGCGGACGCTGCGCGAGCGGCTGAGCGACGCGTGGGTGGAGGGGAAGGAAGGGATGTCGGAAGGGCAGGAGGAGGCGCGCCGCAAGCACGCGTTCATGGCGCGGCGAAACCGGCATCGTCGGTAGACCAGTCACAGAGCGCTTAGAGCGTCGGCATTTTCGACAGGGAGGTCCCGTGAGCGCGCCCGAAAGCATCAAGGTGCTGTTCGTAGCCGGGTTCGGCCCCATCGTCCGGGCGCGCCTGCTTTCCCCTGAAGGACTCCTCGTCGGCGTCACCTACACGCCGTGGATGCGCGGCTAAGAGGGGCCGGCCAGACCCGCCTTCCTCGACTAGAACACGAACGGTATGAGCGCCTTCGTTCGTCGCTTGTACTCGGGGTAATCGACGGGAAAATGCCGAGTCAGCAGCTTTTCCTCCTCGCGGCTGCGAATCCAGAAAGCCAAGAACATGACGACGAAGATGGTAAGGCCGGTCAGGTTGCCGAACCACATCGCGAGGCCCACGGCGAGGAGCAAGATGCCGCTGTATAGCGGGTGGCGAACGTACCGGTAGGGGCCGCGCTCAATGAGCTCGTGGTGTTCCTTGAAGGCGACGCCCGGGCTCCAGTTGCCGCCAAGAACGGCCCGTGCCCAGATAGCGACGACAAGCCCGAGGAAAGAAAAGGCAT
>JBEKXP010000079.1:0-8990 GCA_049511815.1 Dehalococcoidia bacterium | reverse complement strand
GGTCCATCACCAGCTCGCGGCGGTCATAGCGCGACATCTCATGGCCGGACCAGGTGTTGTTCATGGCGATGGCGCTGAAGTTGCACGTCTCGACGCAGATGCGGCAGCGAATGCAGCGCCCGTAGTCGAGCAGGAACTGGTCGACGATCTTGCGCCGCTTGCTCTTCCCTTCAGCCGCCAGCGGGTTGTCTTTCATGATGACGGAGATGCACTCCGTCGGGCAGGCGCGCTCGCAGGCGTGGCAGCCGGTGCAGAACGGCTCGTCGACCTCGCTGTCCCAGAGGAGCAGTGGGTAGCCCCGCTCGCGCTCTGGTAATTCGCGATGCACCGACGGGTACTGGATGGTCACGGGCTTGCGGACCATCGTCCGGAAGGTTTCGGCCATGCCGCGAAGCACTCCAAGCATCAGACGGTACTCCTGGCGACGATTCGTGACGGCGAGCCGAGCGGCAGTATCGAGTAGACGATGTAGCTGGCGACGGCCAGCGTTAGGCCGGAGGTCACAAGGAACGTCCAGTCCGGCCAGTGATAGACGAGGACCAGGCCGTTCAGGAAGATCTGCGCGAACGCCAGCGGCAAGAGCAGCTTCCAGCAGAGCGACATGAGCTGGTCGACGCGAACGCGCGGGAACGTGGCGTTAACCCACATGATGACGAGGATCAAGGTCATCGTCTTCGCGAAGATGAGGACGAGCTGCCACGGCCAGCCCCACTTCAGTCCCAGCGGCCAGTCCCAGCCGCCGAGGAAGATGAGCGAGCCCAGGGCGCAGAGCGCGAACATATTCGTGTACTCGGTGAGGGCGTAGAGGATGCTCCAGCGAATGCCGCTGTACTCGATCCAGGGCCCGCCGGCGACCTCCGATTCCGCCGCCGCGACGTCGAAGGGGCGTCGCGACAGGTCAGAGACCGCCGCCGCCATGAACAGGAAGAAACCCAGCGGCTGCCAGACGATAAACGGTACGCGTCCCTGGTCGCGGACGATGTCGACGAGGTTGAGCGAGCCGGCGAGCATCGAAAGCGCCATCACGGCCAGGACGAGCGGCACTTCGTAGCTGATGAGCTGCGCCGCCGTGCGCAAGGCGCCGATGAGGCCGTACTTGCTGTCGGAGGCCCAGCCGGCGAGAACGTAGCCGAGCACGGTGAGGCCGGACACGGCGAGGAAATAGAGCAATCCCAGGTCGAGCACGCGGACGTGCCACCTCGCAGTGAAGGGCAGGACCAGCAGCGTCAGGAAGACCGGCACGAAGGCGAGGAAAGGCGCCAGCTCGAAGGCGAGGCGGTCGGCGGTGGCGGGTCGAAGGTCCTCCTTCAGCAGGATCTTCATCATATCGGCGATGGGCTGGAAGATGCCGAAGGGGCCGGTGCGCATGGGGCCCAGGCGCATCTGGATGCGGCCGATGAACTTCCGCTCGACATAAGTGAGCGCGAGGACGACGAAGACCATCAGGCCGAGGACGACCAGCAGCCGCCAGAAGGCGTCCACCCAGACGTTGTCGAAGAACTGGCCTATCTGGGTCATCTGTCCACCTCGCCCAGAACGATGTCCACGGAGCCGAGGATGACTACGGCGTCGGCGACGTAGTGTCCGACGATCATTTGTTTGAGCGCAGTCAGGTTGCTCAGGCAGGAGGAGCGGATCTTCAGCCGGTAGGGCTTCTCGCCGCCCTTCGAGACGAGATAGATGCCGTATTCGCCGCGCGGGTTCTCCGTGCGCATGTAGACTTCGCCGGGGGGCAATCGCAGGCGTCGCGGCGCCTTCTCCGGCATGATTGGCCCGTCGGGCATCTGCTCGAGCGCCTGCTCGACGATACGCACCGACTGACGCATCTCCTCCATTCGCACCAGGTAGCGGTCGTAGACGTCGCCGTGGGTGCCGGTCGGGATGTCGAAGTCGAAGCGATCGTAGATGGAGTACGGCTCGTTGCGACGCAGGTCGAACTTGAGGCCGCAGGCGCGCAGCATCGGGCCGGAGAGACCGTAGTCGATGGCGTCCGCCAGCGAGATGACGCCGATGTCGCGGCAGCGCGTGAGGAATATCTCGTTCGTCGTCAGCAGCCGGTCGATGTCGTCGATGCCGACGCGGGTCTGGCCGCAGACCCAACGCACGCGCTCCTTGAAGTCGGCGGTCACGTCCCAGACGACGCCGCCGGGACGGAAGTAGCCGTACATCATGCGGTCGCCGGACACTGCGTCGAATATCTCCTGGATGTACTCGCGCTCGCGGAAGGCGTAGGTGAAAGCGGTGCCGTAGACGCCGATGTCCGTGGCAAAGGCGCCGACGAACATGTAGTGGCTGATGATGCGGTTCAGCTCCGTGAGGATTACGCGGATGTACTCCGCGCGCTCCGGCGGCTCCAGGCCGGCTAGCTTCTCCACCGCCATGCAGTAGCACATTTCGGCGTTGAACTGCGCCAGGTACTCCGTGCGGTCCTGGTAGATGAGGCCCTGACGGTAGTCGACGTTCTCGGACAGCTTTTCGGCGCCGCGGTGCATGTAGCCGATGTGCGGTACGACGTCGACGACCTTCTCGCCGCTGACGCTAAGGACCATGCGGAAGACGCCGTGCGTCGCGGGATGCTGCGGCCCGACGTTGACGTTGATATCGAGCGTCTCGAGCTCGCGCTCCTGCTCCGTCACCATCAGCCGCCGTCCTCCCCAGACGGGCCTTTCGGCTCGCCGCCCTCAGCCGCAATGCTCTCGTAGCCGGCCGGTATGTGGCCGACCTTCGACGCGTCCGCGCCGAGAAGCGATCCCTGCCAGACCTCCACCTGCGCCAGGGGGTTGTCCTTGCGCAGCGGATGGTGGTCCGTCATGTCGTCGGGAAGCAGCAGGGGCACCGGGTTCGGGTGTCCTTCGAAGACGATGCCGAACATTTCCGCTGTCTCGCGCTCCAGCCAGTCGGCGCCCTTCCAGACCGAGGCGGCGGAGGCGACACGCGGGTCGTCCTGCGGGAGGCGCGTCTTCAGCGTGACGCCGTGGCCGTGGGTGAACGAGTAGAGCTGGTAGACGACCTCCAGCCCTGCGTCTTCGTGGTCGACGCCGAGGAGGCAGCGGAGGTACTTCAGGTCGAGCTTCGGATCGTCCTTCGCGGTGCGCAGGACTTGCGGGACGTCTTTGCGGTCGATGGTGAGCATGACGTCGATGGGGGCCTGCGACGCGACGAACTCGACGTCGGGCAGCACTTCGTGGAACAGATCGGCGATGGTGCCGGGCTCGGGCGGGACGATTGGGGCTTCCTGCGGGCCTTCGTGCGGAGAGGTCATCCGATGTTCCCCCGCTCCCGCATAATCTTCTCCTGGAGGCAGATCAGACCCTCGATAAGCGCCTCGGGACGCGGCGGGCAGCCGGGCACGTAGACATCGACGGGGACGAGCTTGTCGACTCCCTGCACGACGCGGTCGTAGCGGGTGTAGGGGCCGCCGTTGGTGGCGCAGGAGCCCATCGCGAGGACCCACTTCGGGTTCGGCATCTGTTCGAAGAGCAGCTTGACCGAAGGCGCCATCTTCTTCGTGACGGTGCCGGCGACGATCATGACGTCGGCCTGGCGCGGCGAAGCCCAGGGGACGATGCCAAAGCGGTCGAGGTCATGGTGGGACATGTAGGCGGACATCATCTCGATGGCGCAGCAGGCGAGCCCGAACGTCATCGGCCAGATCGACGACTTCCGCGCCAGGGCGAGGACGTAGTCGGCGGGCGCCTGGATGATTCCGGGCAGCACCTGCCGGTAGAGGGCGTGCGGGCGCTCGACCTCCACCGGGCGCAGCCGTTCGGCCTCCCGCTCCAGGCTTGTGAGCGGGCGCGGCGGTGTCATCGTCTCGTCCTTGTCCTTCTCTTCTACCGCCACTCGAGCGCTCCCTTCTTCCAGGCGTAGATAAGGCCGGCGCCCATGACGGCGAGGAAGAGCACCATCTCGAAGAAGGCGGCCTTGCCGACGCCGAGGAGGCTGACAGCCCAGGGGAAGAGGAAGACTGCCTCCGCGTCGAAGACGAGGAAGAGGATCGCGTACAGGTAGTAGCGGATGCTCATCTGGGTGCGGACGCTGCCAATGGGGAGCATTCCGCACTCGTAAGGGGTGGACTTGGCCTTCGAAGAGGAGAACGGCGCTAGTATCCTGGCGGAGATGAGGGCGGCCAGGACCATTCCGACACCGATACCCACGGCCAGAAGGACGGCCGCGTAGTTATTCAAGAGGGTTTGCAAAAGATCACCGCTGTAAGAGAAGTGCAGGCAGCCTACACCAAAATGCTATCAATAGACTAGGTATGGGTCAATTTGGGGACATTCCGGTGGGAGTCGGCGGTCGCGTCCACCGGGACCGCGAGCGCGATGCCTCGGCGGGTGCTCAGGCGAGCTCTTGGAGGCGATGGCGCAAGCCCTCTGAGCGCGCCTGGGCCGCTGCCAGCTTGTCGCGCTCCCGCTGGACCACCGCTTCCGGCGCGCGCGATCGGAACTGGTCGTCGGCCAGGCGCGCCTGCAAGCGCTCGACCTCCGCTTCCGACGCCGCGAGCTGCTTCTCCAGCCGCCCGCGCTCCGCGTCGAGGTCGAACAAACCCGCCATCGGCAGGACGACCTGGCCGCGACTCAAGACGGCGCTGACGACGCCTTCGCTCGGCGCCGCATCCGCCGATTCGACGACGTGCAGCGGCTTCGCTCGGGCCAGCGCCACAATGGCCTCGCGGCTGTCTTCGAGCGCCTGCCGGAAGTCGCCGTCGCCGATGACGTAAGCTTCGACGAAGCGCCCCGGCTCGACGCCGCGTTCGGCGCGCACGTTCCGGACCGCCCTGACGACGTCGATGACGGCTTCCGCCCGAGCCTCCGACTCGCTGTCCAACCAGCGGGTGTCCGACTGCGGGAACGGCGCGACGATGAGCGCTTCGGCGTCCGAGTCGGCAAGGTACGGCGAGAGAGCGCGCCAGGCCGCCTCGGTGACGTAGGGCATGAACGGATGGAGCAGCCGCACCGCCTGGTCGAGGGCGTGCGCGAGGACCGGCAGCGGCGAGTCGTCGCCGGCGACGAGACGGACCTTGGCCATCTCCAGGTACCAGTCGCAGTACTCGCCCCAGAGGAAGTCGTGCGCCTGGCGTCCGGCCTCGCCGAGCTGGAAGTCGCCCATGAGCTGATCGACGCTGGCGACGACCGCGCTCAGGCGCGACATGATCCAGCGGTCCTCCAGCGCCATCGCCTCTCTTCCATCGAGCGACGGGCGCGCGACCTTGCGCCCTTCCAGCCGGCCGGTGACGAAGCGGGCGGCGTTCCACAGCTTGTTGGCGAAGTTGCGTCCCGCCTCGATGCGCTGCTCGGAGATGCGCAGGTCGTTGCCGGGCGTCCCGGCTGTCGAGAGGGCGTAGCGCAGGGCGTCGGCGCCGTAGGTCTCGATGGCTTCGACGGGGCTGGGAATGTGGTGCTTCGTCGTCACCTTCGACTTGCTTATCTTCTCGCCGCGTTCGTCGCGCACGAGGCCGTGGAGGTAGACGGTGTGGAAGGGGATCTCCTTCATGTTGTAGAGGCCCATCATGATCATGCGGGCAACCCAGAAGAAGATGATGTCGTAGCCGGTCTCCATGACCGACGTTGGGTAGAAGTAGCGCAGGTCAGCGGTGTCGTCGGGCCAGCCGAGGGTGGAGTGCGGCCAGAGGGCGGAGGAGAACCAGGTGTCGAGCACGTCGGGGTCGCGCTCGATGCGCTTCGAGGCGCAGTGCTGGCAGACGTCGGGGTCGAGGACGGTGACGGTCAGGCCGTCGCAGTCGTGGCAGTACCAGACGGGTATCGGGTGGCCGAGCCAGAGCTGGCGGGAGATGCACCAGTCGCGGATGTTCTCCATCCAGTTCAAATAGACCTTGGTGAAGCGCTCCGGCACGAAGCGAATGCGCCCGCCGGTCACCGCGTCGATAGCCGGCTTCGCCAGCGGCTCCATGCGCAGGAACCACTGCTTGCTAACCAGCGGCTCGACGAGGGTGTGGCAGCGCTGGCAGTGCCCGACGCTGTGCGTGTACGGCTCGACTTTGACCAGGTAGCCGCCCTTTTCCAGGTCTTTCTCGATGGCGGCGCGGCAGTCGAAGCGGTCCAGGCCCTTGTAGGGGCCCGCCTCGTCGCTCATGGTCGCGTCGAGGTTGATGGCGACGATGGTGCGCAGGTTGTGCCGCTGGCCGACCTCGAAGTCGACGGGGTCGTGGCCGGGCGTGATCTTGAGGGCGCCGGTGCCGAAGGCCGGATCGACGGCCTCGTCGGCGATGACCGGTATGCGGCGCTCCATTATCGGCAGCAGCGCTGTGCGGCCGACGACCGCCTTGTAGCGCTCGTCGTTCGGGTTAACGGCGACGGCGACGTCGGCGACGATGGTCTCCGGGCGCGTCGTCGCGATGGTGATGTAGTCGCCGCCCGCCCGGCCGCCGTCGTCGAGGAGCGGATAGCGGACGTACCAGAGGTGGTCCTGCGCCTCGTGGTGCTCGACTTCGAGGTCGGAGATGGCCGTCTGGCAGCGGGGGCACCAGTTGATGATGCGCTCGCCGCGGTAGATGAGGCCGTCGTTGTAGAGGTTGATGAAGGTCTGGCGGACCGCCTTCGCCGGGCCGGGGTCGAGAGTGAAGCATTCGCGGGTCCAGTCGCAGGAGGCGCCGAGCCGCTTGAGCTGGTCGCGGATCTTGCCGCGGTACTCGTTGATCCAGGCCATGGCGCGCCGGACGAACTCGTCGCGGCCGATCCCATGGCGGGTGAGTCCTTCTTTCGCCAGGTCCCGCTCGACCACGTTCTGGGTGGCGATGGCGGCGTGGTCTTCGCCGGGCAGCCAGAGGGTGGGCTCGCCGCGCATGCGGTGCCAGCGCGTGAGGATGTCTTCGAGGGCGACGAAGAGGACGGAGCCCAAGTGGAGGTCGCCGGAGACGTTGGGCGGCGGCATGATTATGGTGAACGGCGGCCGCGAGGGGTCGATTTCGGGCGTGAAGAAGCCGCGCTCCTCCCAGAAGCGGTAGAGCGCCTGCTCGACGGCGCCGGGGTTGTAGGCCTTATCGAGGTTGCCGGTGGTCTCGCTGGTCATGGCTCTCTCGCGGTGCGATGGACGCGACGAAACGCCTCGGCGAAAGCGGGCTCACGAACGGGATCCCGGGCCGAGGACGTTGGTAGCCATAGGATACGGGCGCGCGATCGTAGGGGCAAGAGCGAGGGGCTCGGATACATCCGTGGGATTGGGGGCAAAGGCTTATGGGGAAGCAGGCGGCAGGTGGAGGGCCGTGCGAATGGCGGCATCTGCCGCGCGCACCGCGGCGGCTGCGTTCTGAGCATCCTGCCACGTGCTCGCGGTGGGGTTGTCGATGAAAGCCTGGTAGTCGCTAATCTCCGTCTGAAGGGCCGCGGCTAGAGAGCCGGCCTGGGCGTTCACGCTGACAGGGAGGTTATTGTGGAAGAGAAGGTCCTGGAAAGTCTGAAGGCAGGCGAGCAAGTCTTGTGAGCTAGGCACCCA
Organism: Dehalococcoidia bacterium; assembly: GCA_049511815.1. Lineage (GTDB taxonomy): Bacteria > Chloroflexota > Dehalococcoidia > DSTF01 > JALHUB01 > JALHUB01. The sequence continues at coordinate 1,535 of JBEKXP010000079.1, read as the reverse complement.
GTCAGAATACTGCGTGTCAGGCGGGATCTGCTGTGCTCCGAGGGCAATATTGCAGGTTCCGCCGTTGGCCTGTTCCATCTCAGCGGTATACTGGGCAGCGGCCGCAGGGATTGGGTCCTCCGTGGGCTGCGGCGTGGAAGTGGCGGGGATGGTCGTGGGGGTGGTGGGAGGGGCGGTGGATGTCGTTGCCGGGAGTGTCGTGCTGGGCGGTGTGGAGGTGGGAGGGGGCGTTTTGGTCGTCGTGGACGAGCCACCACAGCCGGCGGCGCAGACAGCGGCGACTCCGACAAAGAAGAGTGCGAGGCGGCGTGTCCAGTCCGTCATTGTTTGTTGCGGGCCGTTGAAGGCCGCTTGGCGCGAAGGCTGCTCATTCTGAGTTTCCGGTTTCGAGCTTGCGAGCTCCGATGGGGACGGTCTGGATAAAGGGGATGATACGCTCGGCTATGTAACGTGTCAAGCTACTGGCAAGAGGGGTAGCTCGTACACGCGTCGTGCCGTGGCCTGGCCTACGCGTGGGCATAGGATACGGGCGTCGATGGTAGGGGCAAGAGCGAGGGCGGGCCAGGCTAGCGTCTCACGGGCCGAAGCGATTCTTCGCCACGGCCCCTTACTTGTCCGTTTGCTCGCCTTGGGTTGGGGGTACGGCGGTTGGTTTGGGTAGACGAATCATTGGCCTTGGGCTTCGAACTGCTTGAAGAACGGATCGTCTACGATTTGCTGGTTTACTGGCCTGATGATCAACCCAAGGTGTGTCTCAATCATCCGCTCCACGATATCGGCTCCATCCATGAGGACGATGGGTACGCCTCTACCCTTCGCCATTTCCCGAGCCCCGTCGGAAAAGGTGGAGGTAGTGATGTAGATGCCGCGTTCGTACGCGCCAATGCTGCCCTTAAACTCTGCCACGTCGGGGCTACCCACAGTCTTGGTCCATCTTTTCGCCTGGAACGCGACAGGCAGATGCAGAACTTCCATGTCAACAGTGCCGTCGACGCCGCCGTCCTGGTGGTACCTGGTGTTCTGCGGATTCGAGAAGCCGAGAGCGCGCAAGAACTCGCAGACGAACTTCTCAAATGCTTCGCCGGAGAACGCATTGAGGCGTGCGAGGAGATCTGCGCGTACGGTTTCTTGTTCAGCAGCGAGAAGTTGTGAAAGCGGTGTGTCGAGTGAAGTCCGTTGGGGTTCGGCATTGGGCTCCGCTTTGGTTCGGCGTGGCGCGTGGGTGGTTCTGGTCTCCCTCCCTGCTGCCTTCCAGTATAGGTCTCGATACTGGTTCAGGCTCTTTCCGTCGTATTCGAGCCGCCTCCAGCCGTTCTCGGAATACCCGACGAGGTCGACGACGGCGGTGCTGGGACTGGAATAGATGGTCTCCGCGAGTTGCAGACGGCCATCCGGAAGGATGGTCCCTTCGAAGATGCGTCCCTTGTCGCGCAAGAGGAGCCGCTTACCGGGCTGAATCGTGCCAGCCATAATGAGGTCATTGATCGATCCGTCAGAACCGTAGCGCCTGACCATTGATCTTCCTCCTTCGAATT
>JBEKXP010000078.1:0-9074 GCA_049511815.1 Dehalococcoidia bacterium | reverse complement strand
AGGCGCGCGGAATCGAGCTTGAGGTCGAGGAGCTGGACATCGGCGACGCGATTGACCCGAAAGGCTGCGACCTCATCTTCATGGGCGGCGGGCAGGACCGCGAGCAGCGGCGCATCGTACGCGATCTTCTCGACGTGAAGGGCGAATCGGTCCGGGAGGCCGTCGAAGAGGGCGTCGTGGCGCTGGCTGTCTGTGGCGGCTACCAGTTGTTTGCCCGCTACTACCGGCCGGCTGTCGGCGACGACCTGCCCGGTCTCGGCGTTTTCGACGCTCATACGGAGCACCCCGGCGAGAACGTGGCGCGCTGCATCGGCAATGTCGTCGCGGAGTGGGACGGGGACACGCTCGTCGGCTTCGAGAACCACGGTGGGCGCACCTTCCTCGGCCCGAAGGCGAGTCCGCTGGCCATCGTGCGCTCCGGCTACGGCAACAACGGCGTCGACAAGACGGAGGGGGCGGTGTACCGCAACGCTTGCGGCACCTATCTGCACGGCTCGCTCCTGCCGAAGAACCCTCATTTCGCCGACCACCTGCTGCGCCTTGCCCTGCGCCGTCGCTACGGCGAAGAAGTCGATCTGGCGCCGTTGGACGATTCTCTCGAGCAGGCGGCGCACGAAGCGGCCATTCGCGTCGCCTCCTGAAGCTGTGAGAGTGAGCGAGAATTGACAGGAGGATGACCTTACCGTACAATTCTTCTGTTCTCCAGAACGTCTCGCCCAGGAGCGCCAATCGTGAAAAAGGACCTGATGGACATCCTCGCCTGCCCGATGTGCAAAGGAACGCTGGAGCTTGTCATCGACAAGGAAGAAGGCGATGAGGTGGTCGAAGGCAGCCTCTACTGCGCCCACTGCGATGAGCGCTACCCGATAAGCGAAAGCATCCCCAATCTACTCCCGCCGGAGCTGCGCAAGAGCGAAAGCTAGCCAGTGGGAGCTGGCGGAGGTAAACACGACTATGGACAAGTCACAGATGTTTGGACTGCTGATCATTCTCGGGGCGCTGACAGAGATGACCGTGTTCTTTATCGGCGTGGTCCGGCGCAGCTATCTGGCGCTCGCCATCCCCCTCATGTTCTCGATCGGCGCCGTGAACCTGCTCGCCGTCTGGGTCGGCTGGACGATGCTGACAACGGAGCCGGAGATGCCGGACAACGCGGAGTTGGAAGAGTTCGCCGACATTTAGAACGCGCGACCGCTCACTAGCAAGGGCCGCCTTCACCGGGCGGCTCTTCTCGTTCCGGCGATTCTTGCCAGCCTAAAGGCGCGATTCGCCGCACGCCCGTAAGGTCGCCCTCCGGCAGCGACGCCGCAATCTCGGCAATGCTGCGACCGAGCACGGGGTGGCGCAGGTCGGGCGCTATCTCCGCCAGCGGAACGAGCACGAAGGCGCGCTCAGCGAGTCGCGGGTGGGGGACGGTCAGGTCGGGCACGTCGATGAGCCGCTGACCGTACAGCAGCAGGTCCAGGTCGATGGGTCGGGCAGCCCAATGGGGCGCGGGCCGGCGGCCGATCTCGAACTCAACGCTCTTCAGGTACTTCTGCAGCGCTTCCGGCGTCAGGCCCGTCGCGACGCGGCAGACGGCGTTGTAGAAGGCAGGCTGGTCGGCACTGCCAACAGGGTCGGTCTCGTAGAGTGAGGACACTTCCTGCGCGGGCGCCAGGGAGGATAGATAGCGTAGTGCGAGGCGGAGGTTCGCCGTTCGGTTGCCCAGGTTCGCGCCCAGGCTCAGATAGACGCCCACGCCGCTCATTTCGCTTCCTCCGGCGTCGAGCGGCCGCGCACGACGGCGTCGGCGAGGCGGGCGACCTGAAGCATCTCTCTTACGTCGTGCACGCGGACGATATCGGCGCCGTTGGCGATGGCGATGGCAACACTTGCCGCCGTTCCGAAGAGACGCTCGCCGGCAGGGAGGCCGAGCACGGCGCCAATCGCCGACTTGCGGGAGGTGCCGATCAGCAACGGCCGTCCCAACGACCGGAGCTCCGGCAGGCGGCGAAGTATCTCCAGGTTGTGGCCGAAGCTCCAGCCGAAGCCGAAGCCGGGGTCGACGATAAGGCGCTCGCGTGGCACGCCGGCGGCCTCTGCCAGGGCGATGCTCGTCTCCAGGCCGGCCCGGATGTCGGCCATCACTTCGCAGTGAGGGCGGCCGCGCTGGTTATGCATGACCACCGCCGGCACCGCAAAGCGCGAGACCACGGCGGCCATCTCGGGGTCTCGGCGCAGCCCCCAGACGTCGTTAACCATCGCCGCGCCCGCCTCCAGGGCCGCCGCAGCGACCTCAGCTTTTGACGTGTCGACGCTGACCGGCACGGTTGTTTCCTTCGCCAGCTTCTCGATAACGGGCAGGACGCGCCGCAATTCCTCCTCGGCGGCCACCGGCTCCGCGTCCGGCCGCGTCGACTCGCCGCCGACGTCGATGATGTCGGCGCCTTCGGCTTCGAAACGCAACCCAAGCGCTATGGCGGCGTCGGCGTCCAGTCCCACGCCGTCGCCGGAGAAGGAATCGGGCGTGACGTTGACGATGCCCATGAGGAAGGTGCGACTTCCCCAGACGAATTCGCGGTCTCCGATGGTCAGAGGCGGAATCGCTGCCATGCGGCGATTTTAGCAGCCGCTCCAGGCATCGACAAGGACGGGCTGAGCGCGGAAAGCACGGGAAAAGCTGCGAGGGGGAATCGGAAGGACCGGACGGCCAGAGGTGATGAGCCGCTAGGCGACAAGCGGAACGACATCGCGCTCGATCCCGCAGAGCACGGCCTCACGCATGCGCGCGACCGCCAGCGAGTCGGGCTGCGACTTCGTCTCCTCCCGCACTCTTGCCAGCAGCGGCCGCAGCCAATCGCCGTCGTCGCCGTCCAGCATCGATACGAGAATCGTTTCCTGCCTGCACCCTTTGCTGCTCACCATCTCTTGCCTCCAAGCAGATAATCGACAGATCTGCGGAATCCTGTCGCCGGGCGGCGTCAAGACACGGCAGGCGATTGCTGATAAGATTAGGCCAGGTCGCGTTACGACCGGCTGCTCCCGCCGTTTTGTCAGTTATGAAGACGCGACGCGTTTTGTGGCGCCGTCAGAAGTGGTCAGATGCTCTATAACCGTCTAATCGACCTCATCGGCAATACGCCGCTGGTTGAGATGCCGTCTCTGAGCCCGCGGCCGGGAATCCGCTTCTTCGCCAAGCTGGAGGGGCAGAACCCCGGCGGCAGCTTGAAGGACCGCATTGCGCTGTACATGGTGGAGCGCGCGGAAGAGCGGGGAGATTTGCGACCGGGGATGACGATCCTCGAGGCGACGAGCGGTAACACCGGCGTTGCGCTGGCGATGATCGCGCGCATCAAGGGCTATCCCATCAAGGTAGTTATGCCGGAGAACGTAAGCATCGAGCGCACGCTGGTGATGCGCGCCTTCGGAGCGGAGGTCATTCACACCGATGGCGCGAAGTACACCGACGGGGCGATAGAGCTGGCAAATCGCATGGCAAGCGACGACGGCAGCTTCTTCCTGACCTGCCAGTTCGATAACGCCGACAACCCCCGGGCCCATTATGAGACGACGGGGCCGGAGATCCTTCGCGATCTGCCGGAGGTCGACGCGTTCGTCGCCGGCACGGGCACCGGCGGCACGCTGGCCGGCGTCGGGCGCTATCTCAAGGAGCGCCGTCCGCAGGTGAAGATCGTCTGCGTTGAGCCGAAGCCCGGTGAGCTAATCGAAGGCCTGCACACGTTGGACGGCTTCCTGCCCGGCGTCTTCGACGAGACAGTGGTCGATGAGCATGCGGTCATCGGTGCCGAAGACGCCTTTACGGCGACCCGCGAGCTGGCCGATCGCGAAGGCATCTTTGCGGGCGTCTCCGCCGGCGCCGTCCTCGAGGCAGCGCGTTCGCTCACCGATGGATTTGAGCGCGGCAACTTCGTCCTCCTCGTGGGCGACGGCGGCTGGAAATACCTCTCCACGGGGCTCTGGAGCGGCAAACAGGGGAGCGCCCACTAGACCGACACATGTTCGAGCTTCCTTTGCGGTACGCCGAAGAGATCGTTGCCCACGCCCGCGAAGAGGCGCCGAATGAGTGCTGTGGCATCCTTGCCGGCAAGGACGGCCGCGTCTTCAGGCTCTACCGCGCCGTCAATGCCGAGCACAGCCCGTATCGATTCGACATAGACGCCCGTGAGCGGCATCGCATTCATGCGGACGTGCAGGCCGCCGGCTGGCAGTTCCTGGCGATCTACCACTCGCATCCCGCCGGCCAAGCCCGCCCCTCGACGGCCGATATAGCGTTGGCGCGGGTGACGGCGGCCGGCGAAAATGCAGACCTCTGGCCGGGCGTCGTGCACCTGATCGTCTCGCTGGCCGACGACCTTCCTGTACTGAGAGCGTTTCGCCTGGACGGCGGCGCCGCGGTGGAGGAAGAGCTTCATTTCGTCGACTGAAGATATTTTTCGCCTCCTAGCCTCCCTATACTCTCAGGCTGCGCCCATCGACTACCGATAATTGCGGTAGATATGTCCATTTCCACGACGTCAGCCAGGATTGAGGAGGCGTGGGCGCCGGCGGACCAGCCGCGACCGGATCCCCACGCGTCCCGCTCCAGTCATTCTGTGAACCCGCAGGAAACGCTCGATGCGGCGGCGCGACTGGCCTGCGAGATCCTCAAGGGCGACATCGCCGCCATCTCGCTCGTCGACGGAGAGGGCTTCCTGACAATTCGGAGCCACGTCGGTCTGCCTGAGGACTGTGTGGCTCGCTGGCGGGTCCGTGCCGGCGATGGACCCTTTGGGTCGGTGTTCACGGAAGGCCAACCGCACATCGTCAGCGACCGCGCTTACCTTGAAAAACTGGCGCCGGCGGTCCCTCTCAAAGGCATGCTGTTGGTGCCGCTGAAAAGCGGAAAGGCCATCGTAGGCTGCTTTGCCGTGGGCTATAAGAAAGCGCGCAAGCTAACGCGGCGAGATTTGCGGTTGGCGAATCTCTTCGCGAGCTACGCGGTGATAGGGATCGAGACGGAGGCGCTTCTGGAGAGCGAGCGCAGCGCACGGAAACGCTCCGACGCGATGGTGAACATCGTCGCGACGCCGCGTCCTGGCCTCTCTCTGAAGACGTTATTGACCGAACTGTCGCGGGCAGTGCTAAAGCTGAGCGTTGGGGAGCGCTGCGGCATATTCGTCTTGAGCGAGGACGGACGAGCGGTTGAGACGATTCTGGCTCTGGGCGGTGATCGTCCTCTCCGGTGGCATTCGGGCGAGGAGATGGCGCTGGCAGATCTGGCGCCCGCCAAGTTCCTTTCCGCCTTGAACGACGGAAATCTACAGCCGATTGTCGAAGAGCGCGTCACTCGCCGGGGAATCGTGCCGGAAAGGTGGCGCAAGCACTTCAAAATGAAGTCGGTCGCGGCTTATCCACTCGCTTGCGGTCGGAAGGCCGTGGGGCTGATGACCGTCTCCAGCTACGACGGCTACGTGTCGTTCCCCCAGGAGGAGGTCGCCACACTTGTAGCCGTTGCCAAGCAGGTCGCCATCCTGATAGAAAACACGCGCCTGTATGAGCGCGAACGGCGGCAGCGACAACGCAGCGACACACTGGCAAGCATGCTGACGGCCGCCTCTTCCACGCTCAGCCTCCGCCAGGTGTGCGACAAGGTGTGCGAGGCGACGGTCAAGCTGACCGCGGGCGATACCGTCTCCATTTTCCTCGAGAATGAAGGCGAACGAAGGTTCGTTCCCGTCACGGCGCGAGGCAAAGGCACGCTGGAGGAGCTAAAGGCGTTCCGCAATCCGCCGCCGCAGGGCGAGTCGAGCCCGGGGCTGGCATCGTTCCTTCGTATGATGTCCAGGCGGCCGAAAGTGTTCGTCGTAGAGGACGTAGAGGCGTCGCCGTACTCGAACACCTGGTGGTTCAAGACATTTCATCTGAAGTCCCTGGCGTACTATCCGCTCCGAGCAAAGGGGCGGATGATCGGTATCCTGTCCGTGGCGGCGACGAGAGCGAAGTGCAAGTTCTCCCAGGAGGAGATCGATACGTTTACGGCGGCTTCGAAGCAGGCGGCTGTCATTATCGAAAACGCGCGCCTCTATGAGCGCGAACAGCGGCAGCGACAACGCAGCGAGACGCTGACGAGAATGTTGACGGCTGCTTCCTCCACACTCAGCCTTCGCCAGGCGTGCGTCAGGGTGTGCGAGACAGCGCTCGATCTGACTGTGGGCAACAACGTTTCTATCTTCCTGTTCGACGAGAAGAAGGGTGTTGTGCCCATGGCGTCGTCCGGTGCCGGCGGTCCGGAAAAGATGAAGGCGTTTCTGGAGCCGCCGACGGAGATGATATCGAGCTCCGAGATGCGGGCTTTCAGCCGCGCTCTGGCCAAGAGACGGACGCCGGTGGTTGTGGAGAGCGTCGACGCCTCTCCGTATACGATTAAATGGTGGGTGGATAGCTTCAAGCTGAAGTCGCTTGCCTACTACCCGCTCAGAGTCAAGGGAAGAGCTATCGGCTTCATATGCGTCGCCGCTATGGGTGAGGAGCGGAAGTTCCCGCAGGAAGAGATCGAGATTCTGACGGCCGTCGCCAAGCAGGCCGCCGTCCTCATCGAGAATACGCGTCTCTATGAGTGGGAACAAAAGCAGCGCAACCGCAGCGACACCGTGGCGAAGATGCTGGCGGCGGCCTCGTCGACGCTCAGCCTCCGAGACGTATGCGCCAAGGTGTGTGAAACGGCGATCGAACTGACCGTCGGTGACACCGTCTCCGTCTTCCTCCAGCGCGACGACAGCAAGAACTTCATACCCATCACTGCGATCGGCAAGGAGGGCCGGAAAGAGCTCGAGAAGTTTCGCAATCCCCCCCCGGAGGTTCAATCGAGCCCCGGGCTGTCGCTGTTCGATCGCATGCTGGCCAGGCGGCGGAAACCCTACATCGTTGAGGACATAGCAACCTCACACCACGCCGATTCATGGTGGATGAAGAGCTTTCATCTGAAGTCCATCGCGTACTATCCCCTCAGAGCAAAGGGCAAGATGATCGGTTTCCTCTGCGTGGCGGCAGCCAGGGAGAAGCAGAAGTTCTCCCAGGACGAGATTGATACGCTGGCAGCGGTTGCCAGGCAGGCGGCGGTGGTCATCGAGAACGCGCGCCTGTATGAGCAGCAGCAGCAACAGCAGCAGCGCGCCGAGAGCCTTGTGAGCGTTCTGACGGCTGCGGCCTCGTCGCTCAGCCTCAAGCCCGTGCTGGCGAAGCTATGTCAGTCGGTCGTCGACATCAGCGTCGGCGACCGAGTCAGCATCTTCTTGATGGCTGAAGACGAATCGCACCTGGAGCCCGTAATGTCGCTGGGCCTCGAAGACCCCGAGCTGTGGAAGCGGTTCCGTAGCCCGCGTCCCGGATTCGAAAATGCGCCGGAGTCGATGAAGCTGTTCCAGTCGGTTACGACGATGGAAGACCCGATCGTCTGGGATGACGCGAAGCAGTCCCCGGTTCTCGAGAAATGGTGGCTCGAAACTTTCAACATCAAGTCCATCGCCTGGTACCCGTTGAGGGTCAAGGACCAGACCATAGGTTTTTTGAGCGTTGATGCCTTCCGCCACCCAGTGCACTTCGCCAAAGGCGAAATCGATACGCTGGCAGCTATCGCCAACCAGGCCGCCGTCGTAATCGAGAACGCCCGCGTCTATGAGCGGGAGCAGGAGCAAAGGCGTCGGTCGGAAGCGCTTGTCGATGTGCTGACGACAGCCGCATCAAACCTCGGGCTAAACAAGGTGCTGGTCAAGATATGCCAGACGGCGGTGGATATGAGCGTTGCGGACCGCTGCAGCATATTCATGATGGACGATGAGGGGCGCCTGGCGCCCAAGATGTCACTGGGCGTCGAGGATCCCGAGCTATGGGAGCGCTTCCGCAGCGCCCAGGCCCTTGCCGGAACGGCTGCAACGTCCGCGGATCTGCGGCAATTCTACGGCAGGCTGTCGGAAATGGAGGAGCCCCTAGTCATCGAAGATGCGGCAACATCGTCGCTCGTACCGAAGTGGTGGCTCGATGCCTTCCAGGTGAAGTCGATCGTGCACTACCCTCTTCGGATCAAGGACAGGACCATCGGCCTGATGGACATGGATGCTTTCCGCCAGAAGGTCCAGTTCCCCAAGGAGGAGATCGCGACTCTGGCCGCTATCGCCCGTCAGGCGGCCGTGGTCATCGAGAATGCCCGCCTGCACGAGCAACTCCAGGAGCAGGCGATAACCGATCATCTGACGGGTCTCTTCAACCACCGGCACGTCCACAAACGGCTGGAAGAGGAGTTCGCGCGCGCCGAGCGCACGAATTCGGTGTTCGCCGTTATGATGACGGACGTGGACAAGTTCAAGGACATCAACGACACTTACGGCCACCTCCACGGCGACGAGGCGCTGCGCTTCATCAGCAAGCGACTGCGGGAGACGGTGCGGGGAACGGATATCGTCGGGCGCTATGGCGGCGACGAGTTCCTGGTCATCCTGCCGGATACGACGCGCGAGGCCGCAGAGGAGGTGGCGCATCGCATAACCACCAACCTCGCGGAAACGCCGTTCGTTGTCAACAACGACCAGGAATCCTCCGTCACCATCGGAATGAGCATCGGAATCGCCTGCTATCCACAGGACGGCACGCGGCTTGACGAGCTCATCATGCTCGCTGACGGCGCGCTCTACGACGCGAAGCGCATGGGCGGCAGCCGAGCGATGTCGGCGTCGGAGTTCGGCGCAACGCCTTCGCAGAGCCTGGGTTTCGGCCTGCTTCAGGGGCTGCTCAACGCCATCGCGCACAAGGACCCTTACACGCGGCGGCATTGCGAGGACAACGTCCGCTACGTCGACATGGTGGCGGGCCGCATGAACCTTAACGCGGAGGAAACGGAGTCGCTGCGCAAGGCGGCGCTCCTGCACGACGTCGGCAAGATCGCCATCCCGGACCAGACGCTTCTCAAGCCGGGGCCGCTGGACAGCGCCGAGTGGCAGGTCATGCAGCAGCACGTTCGCTTCGGCGAGATGATCGTGAAGGGAATCGCCCAGATCTCGGACGCCATCGAGCCGGTCGCCACGCACCACGAACGCTAC
>JBEKXP010000077.1:0-9130 GCA_049511815.1 Dehalococcoidia bacterium | reverse complement strand
CAAAGCTGCGGCTGTAACACTCAGCGCCCCTAAATGTCGTACAATGAGAGAAAGGACGCCTGGGAGCGGGCGCCTTTTGTAGTCGTGAGCTGGGACAGGGACGTTGCCATGAGCGATGCCTTCCCGATTGAGCTTGCCGGTCTGAGCAAGCGCTTCCCTAACGCCGGCATGGTCGTGGACAACCTCAGCCTCAAGGTTGAGAGCGGCCAGGTCTTCGGGCTGCTCGGCCCGAACGGCGCCGGCAAGACCACGCTTCTGCGCGTGCTCCTCGGCCTCGTGCACCCCACCGCCGGCGAAGCGCGACTCTTCGGGCTGCCGGTGCGTTCCGGGCATCCTGTCCTGCGACGCGTCGGCGCCCTGGTCGAGCGACCCGCATTCGTGCCCCACATGTCCGGCCTCGATAACCTCAAGCTGTTCTGGCGGGCCGGCGGCCAGCCCCTGCGCGAGGCGCACATGGACGAGGCGCTGGCGATCGCCGACCTGGGCAAGGCGATAAACCGCAAGGTGCGCACCTATTCCACCGGCATGCGCCAACGACTCGGCGTCGCCCAAGCGCTTCTCGGACAGACCGATCTCCTCGTGCTCGACGAGCCGACCGTCGGTCTGGACCCGGAGGAGATGCGCGAGACGCGAAACATGCTGCGCGCCGTGGCGCAGCGCGGCGCGACCGTCTTCCTTTCTAGCCACATCCTCGCCGAGGTCGAGCAGGTGTGCAGCCACGTCGCCGTCATGGACCGCGGCCACCTCATTACGACGGGCACCGTGAACGAGCTTGTCGGCGCGACGCTGACTGTCTATCTGGAGGTCGACGACCCTGACAAGGCCAGACAGGTGCTGGAGGGCCTTCACGGAATCGGGACGGTGCAACCGGAGCCGCCGGGCCTGACGGTCTCCCTCAACGGCGTCGCTCGCAAAGACGTTGTCGCCGCGCTGGTGCATGCCGGCGTCGGCGTCGAGACGGTGACCTCGCGACACCGGCTGGAGGATGCCTTCCCCCAGATGCTGGCAACGGAGGAGAAATGATCGGCGTCGAGCTCCGGAAACAGGTGTGGCGGCTTCGTACCTATATTGCCCTCGGCATCATGGCCGCCATTCCCATCATCATAACGCTGGCCACCAAGTTTGGCGGCCCTCCGCACGGCGAGCGCAACCAATCCCAGGAAGGCCTCTTTCTCCTCGTGACGCGCTCAGGTATCAACCTGCCGATCGCCGCGCTCGTGCTGATGACCGGCTTTCTTCTGCCCGTCGTCGTCTCCGTCTTTGCCGGCGGCGCCATCGCAGAGGAGGCGAACTGGGGCACCCTGCGCTACCTTCTCGTGCGGCCGGTATCGCGCAGCCGCCTGCTTGCCAACAAGCTTGCCGTGACAGGCATTCTCGCGGTCGTGGCAACGCTGGTGATTGTTGTCGTCGGCCTGATAGGCGGAGTGGCTGCTTTCGGCTGGCATCCGGTCGTAATTCCAGTAGTAAACGGGGGGCTGCTTGTCGCAACGCTATCACCCGGCGAAGCGTTCGGGCGTCTCGTCGCCTCGACCTTCTACGTCGCCTGGTGCATGGCGGGGCTGCTTTGCTTTGCGTTCATGCTTTCCACCATCACCGACGCCGCTCTCGGCGCCGTCTTCGGCGGCGTCGGCCTGACAATCGTGTCCGGGATCCTCGACGCCATTCCCCCGCTGAAGACGAGTCGCAACTTCCTGCCCACGCACTACTTCCAGTCCTGGAACGGCCTTTTCCAGCAGCCCATGGCCACCGGCGACGTATGGCGCGGCATCCTCATCCAGCTCCCCTACGCGCTCGCCTTCCTCATTTTCACCTGGTGGTGGTTCCATCGCAAGGACATCCTCTCGTGAGGTCGCCCGGTTCGGGACGATGCGACGCCTGAGCCTGCCGCGAATCGAGATCCCCGACAGCGGACCGGCCGGAGTAGGCAAGCAACTCGCAAAGGAAGTCGGCGAAGACGACCTCGGCAACCTGGCGGCGGCGCTGGCCTACCGGTTCTTCCTTGCCCTCTTCCCCTTCGTCATCTTTCTGGCGGCGCTCTCCGGCTTCATCACACAATTGTTCAACATCCAGAACCCGACCGACCGGATAATCAACACCATCGGCGACACGCTCCCATCCGACGTGACCAGCATCATCCGCACTCAACTCGAGTCCGTCATCAGCTCCCGCAACCTTGCGCTATTGTCGGCGGGCGCCGCCGGCACCGTGTGGGCCTCCGCGACCGGCGTCATGGCCACGACGCGAATTCTCAACCGGGCTTACGGCGTTCGGGAAACGCGACCGATCTGGGAGAGATACTTGCTCGCCATCGGCATGACCGTCTTCGCGGGGTTCCTCATCATCGCCTCCTTCTTGCTGCTCGTCATCTCGCAGGCCGCCGGCACAAAGATCGCCGGCAAGATCGGCCTGGGCGGCGCCACTGCCGATCTTGTTCCCCTTGCGAGCTGGCCGATATCAATCGTGATGATCCTTCTGGCGGTCGGCGTTCTCTACCGTGTTGGTCCGAACGCGAAGCTCTCGGTCAAGCGCATCCTGCCCGGCACAGTAATGTTTACCGGCGTCTGGCTGATCGCCACGTACCTGTTCGGCCTGTATATCGCCCACTTCGCTTCCTACAACTCGACCTACGGCACGCTGGGAGGCGTGGTGATCCTGCTGGTGTGGTTCTATCTGACGGCCTTCATCCTCATCCTCGGAGGCGAGCTCAACGCGGTGCTGGACGACAGAGCGAAGGTGAGCCCGTGAAGGCGATCCTACTGGAGAAACCCGCGCCAATCGACGAAAAGCCGCTGAAGCTCACCGAGCTTCCCGTGCCCGAGCCGGCCCCCGGCGAGCTGCTCCTGCGCGTCGCGGCCTGCGGCGTCTGCCGCACCGACCTTCAGATCTGCGAAGGCGACGTCCCCGCGCGAAAGCTGCCCGTCGTTCCCGGCCATCAGATCGTCGGACGCGTCGAGGCGCTGGGCGACGGCGTCGAGGGCTGGCGCGTGGGCGATCGGGCGGGAATCGGCTGGCTGGCCGGAAGCTGCGGCCACTGCTCCTTCTGCCGCTCCGGACGCGAGAACCTCTGCGCCGAGGCGCGCTTCACCGGTTGGGACCTCGACGGCGGCTTCGAGGAGTACGTCACGGTCCGCGCCGACTTCGCGTTCCGCCTCCCCGACGGCTTCGGCGACCTCCAGGCCGCCCCCCTACTTTGCGGCGGCGTCATCGGCTACCGCTCCCTGAAGCGGTCGGCCGTCAAACCGGGCAGCCGGCTCGGCCTGTACGGCTTCGGCGCCTCCGCCCTCTTAACGATTCAGGTTGCGCTGCACTGGGGTTGCGAAGTCTACGTCTGCACCCGCTCGGCGCGGGAGCAGGAGCGGGCGCGACGCATCGGCGCGACGTGGGTCGGCGGCTACGACGAATTGCCGCCCATGCCGCTCGACGGGGCGATAACGTTTGCGCCGGCAGGCCAGGTCGTCGTCGATGCCCTGCGGGCGGTTGACCGCGGCGGCACGGTCGCCATCAACGCCATCCACCTCGACAAGGTACCGGAGTTCCCGTACGACCTGCTGTGGTGGGAGCGCAACCTCTGCAGCGTCGCGAACTACACGCGCGCCGACGCCCGCGAGTTCCTGGAGCTTGCGGCGGCAATACCGGTCCGAACGGAGACCGACCTGTTCGACCTCGAGGACGCGAACGAGGCGCTGCGCCGGCTTTCCGCCGGCGAGATCAGCGGCGCCGCCGTCCTTAGAATCGGCTAACGCGGCTTCTCCCGATGGCGCGGGGCGGTCTGGGGAAGGCTGAGGGATTCATCCCTCAGAATTGTTTCTTTCACGCTTCGGCTAACGCGGCTTCTCCCTACGGCGCGGGGCGATCCGGGGAAGGCTGAGGGGTTTATCCCTCAGAACTGTTTCCTTCACGCTTCGGCTAACGCGGCTTCTCCCGACGGCCCGGGGTGATCCGGGGAAGGCTGAGGGATTTATCCGTCAGAATCGTTTCCTTTCACGCTTCACTCTAATGCAGGTGCCATGCCCGCGGCGCGATCAGCCTGTCCGACTCCTCCGGCCCCCAGCTTCCCGCCGGGTACATGCATAGAGGCGCCGGCTCCTCGAGCGCCGGCTGTACCAGCTCCCACGCCCTCTCCTCAGCGTCCTCACGCATGAAGAGCGTGTGGTCGCCGACCATCACGTCGTGAAGGAGGCGCTCGTAAGCCTCCGGCGGGCTGGTCATGAACGAGTTGTTGTATGAGAACTCCATGCTGACCTGCTGTACATTGATCTCCGGCCCGGGCCGCTTGGCCAGAAACGCGAAGCGAATGCCTTCATCCGGCTGGATGCGCATGACCAGGTGGTCGGAGGTCAGGTGCCTGACGGCGGTGCCTTCGAAGAACTGGAGCGGCGGCTCGCGGAAGCTGACGTTTATCTCCGTCGCCCGCGTCGCCAGCCGCTTGCCCGCGCGTATGAAGAACGGCACTCCCGCCCAGCGCCATGAGTCGATCTCCAGCTCCGCAGCGAAGAACGTCTCCGTCATCGATTCACGGGAAACGCCCTTTTCCTCGCGATAGCCCGGCGCCGGCACGCCGTCGACGGTCCCCGCCGCGTACTGGCCGCGCACCGTCCGCGCCGGATTCAGCGGCCGCATCGAACGCAGCACCTTGATCTTCTCGTCGCGAATGGACTCCGCCCCCACGTTCGAGGGCGGCTCCATCGTCAGCAGGGCGAGAGTCTGCAAGACATGGTTCTGGACCATGTCGCGCAGAATGCCCGCCTGTTCGAAGTACGCGCCCCTGTTCTCGATGCCGATGGACTCGGCGACGGTCATCTGCACGTGGTCCACCGCGTCCCGGTTCCACACCCGTTCGAAGACCGAGTTGCCGAAGCGGAACACGAGAATGTTCTGAACGGTCTCCTTGCCCAGGTAGTGGTCGATCCGAAAGACCTGCGACTCGCGGAATACCTGGTGGATGGCGCGATTCAGCTCGCGGGCGGACTCCAGGTCGTGCCCGAACGGCTTCTCGACGATGATGCGTGTCCCCGCTACGAGGCCCGCCTCCCGCAACCCGCTCACGGCGTCCGGCAGCGCCGAGGGCGGGACCGCCAGGTAGACCATCCGCTGCTTCTCCCGGAGAATGCGCGCCACCGCGCCGTAGCCATCCCCGTCGTGGCGGACGTAGGTGATCCGCGGCACCAGCTCCGCCCAGACGGTCTCGTCGAAGCCCATGCGTGAGTACTTCTGCACGGCCCGGCGCGCCAGCTCCCGAAAGCGCTGCTCATCGAGCTCGCTGCGCGCGAAGCCGACGATCAGCCCGCTCGGCGGCAGAAGGCTCTCCGCCGCCAGGTTGTACAGGGCGGGTATCAGCTTGCGTTGCGACAGGTCGCCGGAAGCGCCCGTGATAACGATGTCGTGTGATGGAGGGCTTCTCAGGGCCATACGCCAACTCCGCCTTTCACCGGATGATGCGATGCGTCGCACTTCAATTTAGGTCAGCCCGGTGCCTGCGTCGTGAAAAGGACGGCTGCCGCCGTGAGAGATCCGTGAGGAAAGGGGCGCCTGCGCTAGTGAACGACTGACGGGAGGATGTGGATGAGCGCCGCCGGATAAATGCCCAGCCACAGCGCCAGCAGAGATGTCCCGACGAGGACGATGGCCTCCGACGGCGAGCCTAACTGCGACACCGTCGGCGCCGCTTCCGGCTCGCCTTCGGGCCGCGAGTACATGGTGACGATGATGCGGATGTAGTAGAAGAGCGAGATGACGCTCGCGGTCACCAGGATGATGATCAGCGCCCACAGCGAGTCCTGCGCGCCCGCCGCCACAAGATAGAACTTGCCGATGAAGCCGGCCGTCAGCGGAATGCCCGCCAGCGACAGCAGCATGCCGGTGAACACAGCCGCCAACCAGGGGCGCGTCCAGAAGAGGCCGCGGTAGTCCTCGAGGCGGTCGGCGTCGCGCTCCGGGCCCGAAAGGACGGTGATGACGCCGAAGGAGCCGGTGCTGGCGATAAAGTAGGCGATCAGGTAAAGGGTGACGGCGGTCACGCGCAGGTTGCCGCTCGCCATGAAGGCCACGAGGAGATAGCCGAAGTGAGCGATCGACGAGTACGCCAGGATGCGCTTGACGTTGTTTTGCAGCAGCGCCAGCAGGTTGCCCGCCAGCATCGACGCGACCGCGATAGCGAAGAATATCCAGAAGAGCGTGTCGTCGGCCCTGAAGTTGATCTGCGTGAAGAATCGGAGCAGCAGCGCGAACACGCCCCCCTTGGAGACGGACGCGATGAACGCCGTCACCGGAGCCGGCGCGCCCTGGTAGACGTCCGGCGCCCACATGTGGAACGGCACGACCGCCAGCTTGTAGCCGATGCCGACGGTCATCAACCCCAGGCCGGCCAGGAAGAAGACGCGTTGCCCATCGTCAAGCGAACTGTGCAGTGAGGCGATCTGCCCGAACTCCATCGAGCCGATCTGTCCGTACACCAGCGCCATGCCGAACAGCAGGAAGCCCGTCGAGGCGGCGGCAAGCACAAGGTACTTGATCGCGGCCTCCACGCCGATCATGCTCGTCCGGTTGTAGCCGATGAGCGCGTAGAGCGAAATGCTCAGTATCTCCAGCCCCAGGAAGAACGACGCGAAGTGCGTGCTCGCCACCAGCACCGCCGACCCAAGCGTCGCCAGGAGGAGCAGGATCCAGTACTCGTCCTTGTTGCCCGGATGCTCCTTCAGGTAGCGGTAAGAGAGGAAGACGAGAATCAGCGCCGACGCCAGCAGCAGCCCGACGTAGAAGAGCGCGTAGTTGTCCATCACGATCAGCGGCGTCGCCTGGCGGTTGTCCTGCGTCCTGACGATGGGCAGCATCGCCATCGACGCCACCAGCCCGATTAGCGTGATCGCGGTGGAGACCGTCATGTTGCGCCGCACCGCGACGGCTATCATCACCGCCACCGGCGTCGCCGCCAGGACGATCAGGGGAAGGATGTCGATCCAGCCGCTGCGGGTCATCGCGTCTTCCCTCCGTCCTGAATCACCAGAGTCGGCGCGTTGGCGGGCGCCTGCGTCTCGGCCGGCTTCGTCGTCGTCACTATCTGCTGAAGGTTGTCCACCGACTGCCGGGCGGTCGAGAGAACGCTTTGCGGGTAGAGCCCGAACCAGGCGATGATCGCAATCATCGTCCCCATGATCGCCGCCTCACGACGCGATATGTCCGGCAGCTTCCAGCCGTGGACGTTCGGCCCCTGGAACGCGACCTGCAGCATCCACAGCGAGTAGACGGCGGAGACGATGAGCCCCAGCGTCGCGACCACGGCCATCGTCGTGTTCGCGTGGAACGTGCCAAGCACTACCAGGAACTCGCCGACAAAGTTGCCGAGGCCGGGCAGGCCCAGTGATGCCACGGCGAAGAACATTCCCACGGCCCCCATTTTCGGTATCGTCTGCCACAGCCCCCCCATTTTCCCCATGTCGCGCGTGTGCATGCGTTCGCTCAGGTCGCCGCAGAGCATGAAGAGCGCCCCCGTGGTGATGGCGTGCGCCAGCATGATCATGATCGCGCCCTCGAGCGCCAGCTGGTTCCAGGCAAAGATGCCCAGCAGCACGAAGCCCATATGGCTAACGCTTGTATAGGCGACCAGTCGCTTGATGTCCGTCTGCGCGAAGGCCAGCACCGCGCCGTAAAGAATGCTGGCGACGGCGAGGCCCATCGCTACGCCGGAGAAGTCGAGGGCGGCCTTCGGGAAGAGCGGCACGAGGAAGCGGATCATCCCGTACGCGCCCACCTTCAGCACCAGCCCCGCCAGGTTCACGCTTCCGGCCGTCGGAGCCTGCGTATGCGCGTCGGGCAGCCAGGTGTGAACCGGGACCGTCGGCAGCTTGACGGCGAAGGCGGCGAAGAAGCCCAGCATCAGCAGCATCGCCGTCGACTCCGACATGTGCGTGCCGAGGAGCGCAGTGTAGTTGAACGTGTAGACGCCGGTCGCGCGGCCATGCACGAAGAACAACCCCAGGATGGACAGCAGCATCAGCAGGCCGCCCGCCTGGGTGAAGATGAAGAACTTGATCGAGGCGTAGATCCGGTTCTCATAGCCCCAGAAAGCGATCAGGAAGTAAAGCGGGACCAGCATCATCTCCCAGAAGAAGTAGAACAGGAAAAGATCGAGGGCCAGGAAGACGCCCATGATGGACGCGACGATCCAGAGGAGGTTGAAGTGGAAGAAGCCGACCCGCACCTTGATCGCGTTCCAGGACGTCGCGACGGACATGATGCCGAGGAAGTTCGTCAGGATGATCAGCAGCATGCTCAGGCCGTCCAGCGCCAGGTGGAAGCTGATGCCGAGCTGCGGAATCCATGTATGGCTGGTCTCGATGACGTAGGAGCCGTTGGGGACCGGGCTGCTCGGCCCGAAGTAATGCGCCCACATCACGATGAGCACGACCATGTTGACGGCCAACGTCACCAGCGATATGACTCGCGGCCAGAGTTGGCCCCAGCGACCGGATATCCACGCCAGCATGCCGCCGGCAAACGCCCAGATGATAAGCCAGGTCAGTATCATGCGAAGAACACCACGATTCCTACGGCGACGATGCCGCCGGCCGCCACGCTCGCGGCATACCAGCGCAATTGCCCCGACTCCGTCCAACTGAGAACGATGTTTGCCCCCTGGTTGATGAGCGCCAGCGCCGCCACCGGCAGGTCGAACAGGTCGTTCTTGTCGGCGCGCGCGACCCTGGCGTAAGTACCGACGATGAAGTTGTCATAGACCCAGTCGAAGCCCCAGCCCAGGAACCAGAAGCGGTGCAGCGCCGCGCCCACTGGCGTCGCCACGAAGCGACGGACCAGGCCGGGCTCACGCAGGAAGAAGTAATAGGCAAACAGGATCCCGACGAGCGACATCAGCGAAGCGCCAATCTGAAGGTTGCGCTCTGTGCTCGACGCCAGCTCCTTCGTCTCTGGCAGCGACGTGTGCATGAAGTCAGAGAACCACGTGTGGTTGCCAAGCGTACGCGGCAGGTCGAGATAGCCACCGACGATGGACAGGAAGGCCAGCACGACCAGCGGCAGCATCAGCCGCAGGCCCGGCTTCAGGTGGAATGGTATCCGCACCTCTCCGAAGAAGGTGTAGAAGACCATACGGAACGTGTAGAGCGAAGTCAAAAAC
>JBEKXP010000076.1:0-9171 GCA_049511815.1 Dehalococcoidia bacterium | reverse complement strand
CTGCCGTCGAACCCGAACGTGCCGCCGTCCTCGCCGATCATCTCCGACGACTCTTTCGGCATGCGGGCAAGCCTGCGGCAGAGACTGGTGGTCTTGCCGGTCGCCGTGGCGCCGCCGATCGCAGTGACGAGGTCGACGAGCTCCGGGCGTTCCGCCTGGAAGTCGTACACCCAGATGCGGTCGCGGCGGGCGCCGGCATGGAGGAAGACGCCCGTCTTGTCGATAGACTTGACGCGCCAGCTTTCGAACTGGAAGACGGCTTTCTTGCCCTCGCCCATGTATGCCGTGTTGCGACAGATCTTCACCTGCTCGCCGCGCTTGTCGCCCATGAACAGGCGCACCTCGATGTCCTTCTCGGCCAGGCGGCGCGTCTTGTTTGCTTCGAAGGCTTCGTCGGTGAAGAAGATGATGGTGTAAGTCGGGTCGTCGGCGACCATGGCCAGGTGATTGAAGAGCAACTTCAGCCCGTAGGCAACGTCGGCGTGGGCGAGCGGCATGAGGAAGCGGGCCGACACGCCGTCCTCGCCGTCGCCGACCCAGACGTCGAGGGAGAGGATCTTCTCCGAGCTCATGGCCTGGACGGCTTTCGCGGCCAGCGCGTCTTCCTCGTCGCCGAACGGGTGGTCGACGTTGTTCTTCGTGTGCTGCGCCGCCCGCGACATCGGCTCGGAGCTGGCGGCTACGGAGCCGAGCTGCGTCTCGATGATGCCGTCCTGGGTAAGGGCCAGCGCCTTCGCCTGCCCGAGGTCGAAGTTCTCGATCAGGCGGCCGCTTCGCTTCGCGTCTTCGTAGATGCGAAGGGATGCCTCTTTGAACGCGTTCCTGGCCATTGATCTCCTGCGTAAATCAAACTGCGGGCCGATAATGGCTCGCCGATCCACTCTAGGGCCTAATCTCAGATCGGTCAAGCGAAGGGTATTCTGTAGGCTCCGCGGGATCCCGCCCGTAAGCCCTGCGGCGTATTCCGCCAGATACCGATATTCTCATAGAGGATGTCCGCGCGCCCGTCGGCGTAAAGGCTCTATCCTAATCGCTGCAAGCGGGAAGAAGTCCGCCTCTTTGATGAATCAGACGAAAGCAGCAGCCAGCGGCAGCGACGGTTACGGCCTGGCACACAGGTCGTACTTCCGCGTGTCGAGGTGGAGCCGACTGGCGCGCGTCGGCTTCTGGATATGCTTCGCTATCCTGGTCCTCTGGGCACTGCCGGTATTCCCGTGGGGGATGTCGCTGGCGGACTACTCGCCCAAGGTGCTGCTGGCGCTCTTTCTGCTGGGGGTGTGCCCGGCGGTCGCGGGGGTCTATCTCGTGGCCGCAAGCTCGGCCGCCCGCCATCGGGAGGCGCTGGCAGCGTGGTCGTCGATCTACGACGAAGCGACGGGCCTGCGCAATCGCGAGTTCTTCCTGGAGCGCCTGGAGCTGCAATGTCATCTCGGGAAGGACCTGGCGGAATACCGCGTTGGTGTCATACTCGTGGCGATCGAGGAGCAGTCGGAGGACGGGCGGAAGCACGCTGCCGACGATGAGGTTTTCCGGCGCTTCGGCGGGCATCTACTTCACCAGATGCGTTCGAGCGACCTCGTGGCGGCGATCAGCGGGAGCGAGATGGCGATCCTTGCGTCGGCGGGCTCGACGTATGCTCTTAGCACCATCGTCTCCCGGCTGCGACGCTCGCTGGAAGCCAAGGCGCAAGCGCTTGGCGGGGCGTCGGCGCCGCGCCTGCTCATACGCATGGGCTACGCGTCGTTGAGCAGCAGCGATCCGGAACCGGGGGCGCTGCTGGAGGCGGCCCGGAACGACCTCACCGTCGTTTACGCCGGCAGGGAGGAAAGCTCCGCCGCCTGATCTACCGTCGCCGCGTCGTCGAGCCGCCTTTCGGGGCGGCTTTTCTTTTCGGCCTGCTTTCGTCTCCCATGGCGCGCCATTATGATGGCAGGGAAGCGACAGCGGAGGCACAGGGATGTTCCACCTGGGCGAGTCTGCCTGGAGCATCGTCGTTCGGACGGCGATCATCTACGTCGCCGTGCTCGTCGGCTTCCGGGTGACCGGCAAGCGACAGATGGGCCAGATGACGCCCTTCGACCTGGTCGTGATCCTGCTCGTCGCCAACGCCGTCCAGAATGCGATGGTCGGCCACGACGTCTCGGTAACCGGAGGGCTGATAGCGGCGGCGGTGCTGCTTGGGGGCAACTACGCGCTGGCGCGGTTCAGCCTGCGAACGCCGTGGCTCAAGCGGGCGATAGAAGGGGGGCCGACGCTCCTAATCCGCGACGGCGAGTTCATGGAAAAGAACCTGGCGCGCGAGGACGTCGATAAGGATGAGATTCTGATGGCGATGCGGGAGCATGGGGTCGACGAGCTCAAGGACGTCGAGCTTGCGGTCCTGGAGACCGACGGCTCGATAAGCATCGTCGAGACACCCGAAGCCCATGGCAAACGCACGACCAAGCCGCGCCGCGTCGTCCGGTTCATCAAACACTGACCTTGCCCAAGGCGCCTTCGATTCTATACGCTGATCGTTGATGGTGGGGGCAAGACCGCTCCGCAGATTCTCCGCGTTGTTGGCGCTGCTCGCCGCGCTGACGCTGCTGGGATGCGGGCGCTCTTCGGCGTCGCCCAAAGCGGCGCATCTGAGCAACGGCGAGGGCTGCGGCCGGCTGGTGGCGCTGACCTTTGATGACGGGCCGAATCCGCCGTTCACGCAGCAGATCCTGCAAATCCTGGAGTCGAGCGGCGCGAAGGCCACCTTCTTCGTCGAAGGGCAAGCCGCGGAGGCGCATCCGGACGTCGTGAAGCTGGTGGACGCGGCCGGGATGGATGTGGAATCGCACTCGTACAGCCACTCGCAGGGGCTGGCGACGGCGGACGCCGCGGACTTTCGGAGCGATCTCGACGCCGCATCGGCAGCGCTGGAGAGCATCCTGGGGCGGCAGCCGACGCTGTACCGGCCTCCCTTCGGGAACACGAGCGACACGATGCTGATGGAGCTGGCCGACGCCGGCTATACGTCCATAGGCTGGGACGTCGATTCGACGGACTGGCAGGAGACGGACCCGAGCAAGATTGTCGACGCGGTGCTGTCGCAGGTGCATCCGGGCGCGATTGTGCTGATGCACGACGGCGGGCTCTCCGGCGGCAACCCGGACCGGACGGCGACGATTCAGGCGCTGCCGTCGATCCTGTCCGGACTGCGAGATCGTGGTTATGAGCTGAAGACCGTGTCGGAGATAATCGACCCGGCGGTCTGCAATCCGACCGGTCGTTGAGGGAGCAATGTTCGAGAGAATCCCATTCCCGGGCCCGATGGAGCTCAACGGCAAGGCGGCGGTCGCCCGCGGGCACCTGCTGGCGCAGCGGCTTGTCGCCTGGGGCGGGCTGCTGGGCATAGCGTTTCTCTGCGCCGTTGTCCTGACGAAGCCTTATTTCCTCGGCTCCGACTCAGCGCACCACTACGCGCACGTCTGGTTCATCTCCGACCAGATCCTCCATCACTTCCGCCTGCCGCTGCACATCCCGTACCTGGAGTCAGGGAAGGCAGTCACGTTCCCGTACGGCGTCGTACCGTACCTGGCGACCGCCATTCCGTACGCGGTCCTGGGCGACTGGGCGGTGACGGCGTCGCTGGTGGCGGGCGTGGCGTTCTACGGGTACGCCGCCATCCGCGCGCGGCCGGCGCTGCGGGACCCGCGCTTGCTGGCGCTTATTTACGTCAACACCTTTCTTATCGAGGGCATCGCCTCGTTTCAGTTCGCCTTCATCTGGGCGTGCGGCTTCTTCCTGCTGACTGTCGAAGCGATCGACAAGCGGCGCTGGGTGTGGGCGGCGGTGATGGCGTTGGTAACGGTGACGACGCATCCGGTGGCGGGAGGTATCGCCGTGCCGGCGTATACGCTCTATGCGGTGGCTCGGCGGCCGCGCGATATCCTGCCGCTGAGCGCGGCGATGGGGGTTGCGGCGCTGCTAACGGTCCCCTACGTCCTCTACGCTCACACGACGCCGGCGGTGAGCTCGACGCCGACCTCGTACATCATAGGCACGGTCCGCTATATGGCACGATTCCGAGGGTCAATTGTCGTCATGCCGCTGATCGTCGCCGCGCTGGCGCCGCTGTTGCGGCCGCTGTTCCTGCCGGCATTTGCGGTGATGGCGCTCACGTTCGGCATCCGCTTCGAGAAGAATCAGGTCAACACCTACGGATTCAAGCACGACAGCAGCCCGTTCTACGGCGATTTCATCAAGTCGCCGCAGTTCGACCGAAGCCTGACGTACCGCGTTCTGGAGCCGAATGACCGCCAGGACGGCGCGTACCAGCTCATCAAGAGCGGCGCTGTGCTGGGACAGGAGTTCTTCCAGCAGAGCGAGTTCCACCGCTGGTGGTACTCGCTCGACATGTATTCCTGCTTTCTGGGGGCGAAGAACATCGACGTCGTCCTCGACGAGACGGAGTACAAGTACAAGTTCAATCAGAATGAGGAATGGCCCCTGGGGGAGTTCGTGAAGCAGGGGAGAGCGCAGGTCATCTACACCGATCCGAAGGGACGGTTCATCGCGTACGACGTCCGGGGCGCCAAGAAGCCGGGCGCGCAGCTCTCCCAGTGCGGCTTCTAGCTTCGGCCACTCGACAACTCTCCGCCGCAGTCCTACTATGAAGTTAGAGGCTGTTGCTTTTCAGACAGGGCGGTCTGGGCGCGGTAGTCTCGGGAGGGAGCGGCTATCATGCCCTCGTCAATCAAGTTTGGCAAGATCTTCGGCGTCGAGGTGGGAGTCCACTGGAGCTGGATACCGATCTTCATAATCTTCACCTGGCTCTTCGCCGACGGCACTCTCGCGCACTTTTTCCCCACTTGGTCTGAGCCGGCGCTATGGATCGCCGGGGCGATCACGAGCGCCATCTTCTTCGCCTCGCTGCTGGCGCACGAGCTGGCGCACTCGTTTGTCGCGCGAAGCAAAGGCCTCGAGGTCAAGGGCATAACGCTCTTCTTCATCGGCGGCGTGTCGAACCTGGGCGGTGAACCTCGCTCTCCCGGCGACGAGTTTCAGATATCCGTCGTTGGCCCGGCGACGAGCCTCGCGATGGGCGGGCTGTTTGCGATCGGCTGGGCGGTACTTTCGCCGTTTAGCCCGGGAGTTGCCGGCGTTTCGGCGCAGCTTGCAGTGATCAACGCGACGCTGGCGCTCTTCAATATGGTGCCCGGCTTTCCGCTCGACGGCGGCCGCGTCTTTCGCTCGCTACTCTGGCAGCACACTCATAGCCTTCACACGGCAACGCACATCGCGTCGATGGCCGGCGAAGGCGTGGGCTATCTACTCATCGCCGCGGGCATCATCTTCTTCCTCTTCGGGAATGTCCTGAACGGCGTCTATTTCTTCGTCATCGGGCTCTTCCTGCGGGGGATCGCTGCCGGCAGCTACCAGCAGATGCTGACCGACGAGTCGCTGGCCGGCCTGAAGGCGGGGGACGCCGCGGCCAGGAACTGCGAGCCCGTGCCGCCTGACCTCTCGCTGGAAAGCGTTGTCGACAACTACGTGCTGCTGCGGAACCTGCGCTGCTTCCCGGTGGAGTCGCAAGATCACTTGCTAGGGCTGGTGACGCTGGAGGACATTCGTCACATACCGCGCGAGCAGTGGCCGGTAACGCCGGTGGAGAAGGCGATGGTCTCCTTCGACCGCCTGCACGCCGTCTCTCCCGACGATGACCTGCGGAACGTGCTGCGGGTGATGGCGGAGAAGGACGTCAACCAGGTGCCGGTCGTCGAGGACGGGCGGCTCGTGGGCCTGATTGCGCGCTCCGACATCCTGCGACTCATCCAGACGCGCCGCGAACTCGCCAAGGACGGGCAGCACTAGTCTCTTCCCCGCCTCATTCGACCTCGCTTGTCCGCGTGCCTTCGCTTGCCTAGACTGATGTCGGAGGGTTGCGAGTCATTGCCCGTTGAACAGCCGACAGAGGCGGACCGCCGGCAGGCTTCGGCCGCGAACGTCGAGAAGATGTGGCACTTCGTGCGGCGCTACGCGGCGAAGAGCGGCAGCTATCTCCACCCGCAGCCGGAGATCACGGAGTTCCTGGTGATCGGCCTGGCGAAGCACATCGACGAGGTGGGCCGGCCGCTCTGTCCGTGCAACTTCTACCCTGACATCGTCGCCGAGGCCAGGTCGAGCACGTGGTCCTGCGCCTGCGACGAGATGCAGCGCTATAAGTATTGCCACTGAATGCTGTTCTGTAATTCGGAAGGTCTTCCGATAACAGAGCACCTGCCTGAAGGGCACGAAGGACGCCAGATCTACGGGCTGGTGCGGGACCCGCATCCCGACAAGGGGCGAGCTCTCGGCCGCCTGGAGGAGAAACGCGGCCAGACCCTCAGCAAACGCTAAAAACGCCTCTGAACCTATTGCCGAATCTGCGCCTCTCAGCCTACGATTGAATCTACCATGGTAAAGCTGCGTCTTCTCGCTGCGCTCTCTGCGCTGACGCTGGGACTGGTTGCGCTCGCGTTCGTCGCCTGCAACCGTGGGTCGCCGGCGACCTTATCGCCGACGGTCGCGCCGCTCGCAACCGACACGCCGGTCGAGGAGTCGGAGGCCACTTCGCCGCCGATGCCCGTGCCCGAGACACCCGCGCCGCCGCCACCCTCGGCGGAATGCGACCACCCGGCCTTCCAGGTTCAGCGAGGCAACTCGACGCGGCAGATGGTCGCTCTGACCTTCGACGCAGGCGCCGACGCCGGCAACACGACGCAGGTCCTGCAGATCCTGGCGGCGAACGGAATCAAGGCGAGCTTCAGCCTCACGGGCGAGTGGTCGCAGGCGAACCCCGGTCTCGTGAAAGCCATAGCGAGCGCCGGCCATCTCATCATGAACCACACGCAGGACCATCCGTCGTTCACCGGCCTATCGACGGGACAGGGGCCGCTGAGCACGCAGGACCGCATCGCCGAGCTCGACGAGGCCGACCTCGCGATTCGCTCGATTACGGGCAAGACGACGAAGCCCTACTTCCGACCGCCTTACGGCGACGTTGACGGGTCGGTGCTGTGCGACGCTTCGTCCGACGGCTACAACTACGTGGTGATGTGGACGGTGGACACGCTGGGCTGGAACGGCGCCAGCGTAGACCAGATCGTGCAGAAGAGCCTGTCTAACGCGAAGCCGGGCGCGATTTACATAATGCACGTCGGCTCGGAGTCGCAGGACGCGACGGCGCTGCAGCAGGTCATCGACGGGCTGAAGGCGAAGGGGTACTCGTTCGGCACCGTCGCGGACGTCATCAGGTAGGTGAGCGGGGCATCAAAGTCGAGCAAGAAGCGCGGCGATGCTGACGGTCACAATTGCTAACGCCATAAGCATCAGGGCGCGCTCCAGCGGCTCGATGGCCCAGGCGCGGTCCAGCTCCTCGACGGCGCCGTCTGCGTAGACCACTTTCCCCTCGATGGCACGCACCCGACGGCGCATGCTGCGAACTCGAAAGCTCAGCTTCCGCTGTGCCAGGCTAAGCGCAAAGGCCGCGACTGCCCCGAACAGGGCCGGCAGCGCCAATCGCTCGCCGCTTACCCAGTAGGCGGTCAGGAACGGGAAGCTGCCCCACGCGAAGGCAAACCAGGCATCGGAGTGGAAGCGCCCGCGGAACCACTCCAGGTTGTACGCAGGCGCGATGAACAGCCCGAAGGCGACGAACACCAGCAGCCAAGGCGTCACAACGATACTGCCGACTATCCCCATCGCCACGGCCGCGCCGAGGCCGCCGACGCCGATGAGTCGCAGCGTCGATTCCGGGATGCGCGTGTTCAGCGGCCTTCCCAACTCGTCGAGGGCGTGCGCGGAAAGGCCCATCGCCAGGAAGAAGGCGACCAGCGCCGCGACCAGCCGGTCGATGTGCACCGCCGGCGCAAGGGCGACGCCGAGGACGACGTAGCTCAGGTGCCAGGCGGTATACGGCGGATGCATCAGCGTCACGTAGTCCCGCCAGCCGCCGGCGCGCAGGGCGTAGAATGCCGGACGCAAGGCGGGCGTCGCCGGCTTCACGTCTTCGCCTGTGCTCAAGCCGCTCTCCTTCCCCAGATCACGATGGCGCCGCCCAGCGATAGCCGCTTCGACTGAACGCCGCTGATTCCGGCGTCTCGCCAGGCACGCAGGATGCGCTCTTCGGGCCAGCGACGGTAGAAGTCGCGGATGTTCGGCCCGAGGAAGGAGCCGGTCCGCCGCCAGGCACCGGAGAAGAGCTGGCCGCCGAGGGGCAGCGCCAGACCAGTGTAAGCTCGCCAAAACGGATAAGCGACGCCGTGCGGCACGGCGAAATCGAGCGAGGCAATCGCCCCGCCGGGCCTGACCAGCGAAGCCAGGCAGCAGAGGGTCGAGGAGACGTCGCTGACGTAGCGCAGCAGGTAGGCGAAGACGAGGGCGTCGAAGCAGCCGTCCTTGAACGGCGGCGTCTCGGCGCTGCACTCGACGAGCGAAAGACGCTCTGAAGCGCCGTTCTTGCGGGCGCGAAGGGATGCTTTCGCCAGCATCGGACGGGTGATGTCGGCGCCGACGACTTCGATGTCCGGTCGCGACGCCAGGTCGAGGGCGAGCGCGCCGGTGCCGGTGGCCATGTCGAGGACGCGCAGCGGGGGAGCGTCTTGCGCCGATGCCGGCAGCTCCAGCCGATCGAGCAGGAAGCGGTGCCAGCGACGATACTGGAACAGGCTGAGCGCCAGCGCCGGACGGTCGTAGTTGCGGGCAATTGGGGAGAAGACGCTGCGAGGAAGGTCTGGCTCCGGCAATGCGGGGCCTCCTTGCTACATGACCGGCTGTCTTAATCTCATTCTACCATCGACCGGCGGCCAACGGCCGACGCGGGCGCGCGGCTACGGCCGTGGGCGGTTGATGAGAGTGAGAAACTCCTGCCGGGTCGTGGCGTTGTCGCGGAAGCTGCCCAGCAAGGAGGACGTCGTCATTACCGCGTGCTGCTTCTGGATGCCACGCATCATCATGCACAGGTGCTGCGCCTCGATGAGGACGCCGACGCCGACGGGGTCGATGGCGTCCATGATGGCATGCGAGATCTGCTCGGTCAGCCGCTCCTGGAGCTGGAGCCGTCGCGCGAAGACGTCGACGAGACGCGCCAGCTTGCTGACGCCGAACACGCGACCGCCGGGCAGGTAGCCGATGTGGCAGCGACCGAAAAAGGGGAGCAGG
>JBEKXP010000075.1:0-9191 GCA_049511815.1 Dehalococcoidia bacterium | reverse complement strand
GGTGTTTTTTTTTGTTGCGCGCCGTGCAGGGCCCCCGCCGCCTTAAACGGATTAAGCGGTTGCGGGGGGGGCGGCCGCGCCCCCCCCCGACTCCCTCTCTCTTGCCGCCCTAGATTGTTTCGACTTGGAAGGGCTGAGCCAAGAACGGAGGTGAGGGGTATGCCAGCGCCAAAGCGCTCCTCTCTGTTACTGCTGTCATCACTGGTGCTCGTCGTGCTCGTCCTGTCGGGGTGCCAAAGCAACAAGGCTTTGCCCGCCGGTCCGGGCGTCGGCGAGACCATCGGCGTCACGGATACGAGCATCAAGATCGGTGCTCTCCTCCCGATAAGCAACACTACTGCCGCTGCCTGGGGGATTCCCATCTCCCAAGGGGAGAAGGCCTTTTTCGATTATATTAACGACCAGGGCGGCATCTACGGCCGAAAGCTGGAGCTCGATGTCGGCGACAGCCAGTACACCGGCCCCGTGGCCAGCGAGACGATCCGGAAGCTGGTCGAGCAGGACGGGATATTCGCTCTCCAGGGGAGTTTGGGCACGGAGGCGCACCTCGCGGTTTACCAGTATCTCCAGGATAAGGACATCCCGGACATGTTCATCCTCACCGGGGACTCGATCTGGACGGACCCGGTCGCGCACAACCGCTTCGGCTATCTGGTCGACTACACGGATGAGGGGCGGATCCTCGGGCGCTACATCGGCAACAACTTCAACGGAAAGAAGGTCGGCATCCTCATCCAAAACGATGGCTTCGGCCAGGAGGGTGAGAAGGGGCTGAAGCTGGGCATCGCCGACACCGGCGCGACTGTGACTTACGCCAACACTGAGCAATACGACGCGAGCCAGACCGACGTGAGCGCTCAGATATCACGCTTGAAGGCGGCCGGCGTCGACGTGGTCGGCTTCTATGGGATGCCGGCGCAGGCAGCCGGCGGCATCAAGTACGCCCGCGAGACGCTCAACTGGCAGGTGCCGTTCCTGATCACCGGTGTGGACGCCGTCGAAATCGTCGGACAGCTTGCGGGCTATGACAACATAGCCGGGACCGTTACGGTGGTCTACGGCCACCAGGCGTTCGAGAGCGACTGGCCGGGAATAAAGGACTACACGGACATTCTGGCCAAGTACGCGCCGGACGCATCGATGAACAACCTGACGCTCACGGGCATGGCTATCGCGGATTCGATGGTATCGGCACTGCGACAGACCGGAAGGGACCTGACACGAAGCAGGTTCCTGGACGCGGCTGAGTCGACCTGCAACTTGACGGCGCGTGCATCCATCGCGCCCTCCAGTATGAGCCCAACGGACCACCGGCCGGTAGAGGCCGAGGAGTATGTGAGGGCGACCGTCGACGAGACGAACACGGCCCATCCGTTCACGTGGCAGCCCTTCGGTGACGTGATGACTTTCGAATCGACGAAGAGCTGCGTGACGCCGACGCCGCCGCCGGACTACGACTCGCAGCCGCACTGACGCGGGGCGCTGCGGGCCAGGGATAAAGACGGCGACCGCACGCTGTGGCCGAAGAGTGCGCCGCTGTCAACCTCCGGATTCCCCACGGCGGTGTGATCTCGCGCTATTTTGCCGGAAGCGCTCGTCGCACCCGCTCCGAAAATATCGAGAACCCCGGGGGTGGAAAGCGTGCACACAAGCTCGATGTGCTGTAGGATTGCGGCACGTTCATTTCCTGATGCCGCCCGGCCGGCATTCGGCCATTAAGTGATAGGGGGGAAAGATGTCGCCGATTAAGAGGTCTTGCTGGATCGCGTGTAGTGTCGCTGTGGTTGGAGCCGTATTGCTCATCACCGCGTGCGGAGGGAGCAAGAGCCAGAACCAAAGTTCACAGAGTGCAGAGGGCACCCCGGATACTACCGGTGTGTCCGATACGGAGATAAAGCTGGGCACCCACTACCCGTTGAGCGGCAACCCGGCGGCCGCCTACGGGCCGATCGCCTATGGCATGAAGGCGTTCTTCGACTATATCAACGCGCTGGGCGGCGTCTATGGCCGAAAGATCAACTTTATTATCGGCGATGACCACTACAACCCGCCGGATACGGTGGAAGTGGTCCGCCAGTTGGTCGAGCAGGACGGCGTGTTCGGTATGATCAGCGGGCTGGGCGAGGAGACGCATCTGGCGGTCTACAAGTACCTGGAAGACAGGGGCATCCCCGACATGTACCTTTCTACCGGGTTGGCCCAGTGGACGGACCCGATAGCCAAGAACCGCTTCGGCGGCAACCCCGACTACGTGACCGAGGGTACGTACCTCGGCCAGTGGATCGCCAAGACGTATCCGAACGCCAAGCTGGGCATTCTGGAGCAGAGCGACCAGCTCGGAGTGGACGGGGAGACGGGACTGCGCAAGGGTATCGAAGGGACCAACGTTCAGATAACAGCCATCGAGAAGTACGACGTCGTTCAGTCTGATGTCACGGCGCAGACCCAGCGGTTGAAGAACGATGGCGTTGACGTGGTGGCGGTCTTCGCCATTCCGCCTCAGGCCGCCAGCCTGACCAAGGTGGCGCGGGAGACTCTGAACTGGCAGGTCCCGATAGTCGTTAGCGGCATCAACTGCAGCAACATTTTCGTCCTGCTCGCTACCGCCAAGGACGCCGAGGGCGTTGTGAGCTTCACATTCGGCCGGCAGGCGTCCGAGCCGGACCAGTTGGGCGTCCAGAAATACGCAAAGATCTGGGACAAGTTCCAGAACGGCGCCAGCGGCGCGATGACGAGTTTCGAGCTCTACGGCATGTCCATCGCCGAGGCGACGGTGTGGGACCTGGAGATGGCCGGCAAGGACCTCTCCCGCCAGTCCTTCCTCGACGCCGCGGAGTCAATGTGCAAAGTCGAATGCTCAACCTGTAACGGCTTCGGGACGTGGAATACGAGCCCCACGGACCATAAGATCAACGAGACGTTCATCATCAACGTGGTGAAAAACGGTGAATGGACACCCATGGGTGACACCACCAGCTTTGAATCGACGCCAAACTGCACGCCCAAGACGCCGCCGGCCGGCTTCGACCAGCAGCCCAAGCTGGGATACAGCGCGTCGTACGTCGAAACTCCCTAGGCTCAGGACGCTGATGTTTCGTGCCGAGAGACTGGGTTTCGCTGCAGCAGGCGTCGCTTTGCTTGCGACTACGCTAGCGGTGAGCGCGTGCGGCGGCGGGTCTTCCGACGTTTCCAGCGGGGAAACGACGGAGACGAACGGCCGGACAGTGGTGCAGCTCCCGGCCCCGACTCTGACGGCGGAGGCGGTCGACGCCACCGGCGTGTCGGACAACGAGATCAAGCTGGGCACGCACTTTCCGCTGAGCGGGAACCCCGCGGCTGCCTATGCCCCGATTGCCTACGGCATGAAGGCCTTCTTCGACTACATCAACGCGCAGGGAGGCATCTACGGGCGCAAGATCAACTTCATTATCGGCGACGACCACTACAACCCGCCGGACACGGTTGAAGTCGTGAAGAAGCTGGTGGAGCAAGACAACGTCTTCGCCATCGTCGGCGGCCTGGGGGAAGCTACTCACAGTGCGGTGTGGAAGTACCTGGAGGAGAAGGGCGTGCCGGACATGTTCGTGACCACGGGGCTGGACAAGTGGACGAACCCGGTCGTCAGGACGCGTTTCGCCGGGAATCCCGACTACCAGACGGAGGGCATGATCCTGGGCCAGTACATCGTCAAGAACTATCCCAACGCCAGGGTGGGTGTCCTGCGGCAGAGCGACGAGCTGGGGCAGGAAGGGGAAAACGGGCTGCGAAAGGCGATAGCGGGCACCAACGTGACGATTGCGGCGCTGGAGAACTACGACGTGATCCAGTCGGACGTGACCGCCCAGACGGAACGGCTGAAGCAAGCCAACGTCGATGTGCTGATCGCGTACGCAATCCCGCCGCAGGCCGCCAGCATGGTCAAGGCTGCGCGCGAGACGCTGAGCTGGGACGTGCCCATCCTGGTGAGCGGCATCAATTGCAGCGATATCTTCGTTCTACTGGCCAGCCCCAAGGACTCCGAGGGCATTGTGAGCGTGGTCTTCGGCCCCATGGTGTCCCAGACGGATAATCCCGCGGTTCAAAACTATTCGAAGATCTGGGACAAGTTCGGCAACGGCGGCGCGTTGAGCAACTTCTCCTTCTACGGGATGAACGACGGCGAGATGACGGTGCATCTTCTGGAAATGGCCGGGCCAAACCTGACCCGCGGAGGCTTCCTTGATGCCGCTGAATCGCAATGCGACTTCGTGTGCTCGGGCTGCGCCAGCATCGGGCCCGAGAACATGAGTCCGAGCGATCACCGTCCGATTGAGGATGAGATGTACGCGCAGGTTCAGAATGGGGCCTGGGTTAAGATCAGCGATCCCATCGGGTTTGAGTCGACTCCCAAATGCACGCCGCCGACGCCGCCGCCCGATTTCGACAAGCAGCCGCAGGTGGGGGCCGGCACGTCCTACGTCGAAACCCCGTAGCGGAAGACATCTCCCGTTTGCGAGGGGGCCAGCAGCAACGCTCGCCCTCTTCGTGCGCATTCCGAACTCGAAGTTGATCAAATAGTGCACATACCCGACAAGTAATGGTAATATTCTGCCATCTTCGCCGAGCGTTTCGGCATCTGCGGGCTCTTGTCACTATCTGGAGGAGGACGATGTTACCGGTCAAGAAACTGAGCTGGGCCGCGCTGAGCGTTGCCCTTGTCGCCACCGTCTTGATGGCGACTGCTTGCGGAGGGACCAGCCAAAACACCGCCTCGGCGCCAACTGCTGTCGGTCACGGCGACTCCACGGGTGTGAGCGACACAGAAATCAAGTTTGGCACCCACTATCCTCTGAGCGGCAATCCAGCCGCCGTATACGCACCAATCGCCTACGGTATGAAGGCCTTCTTCGACTACATCAATGCTCAGGGCGGCGTATACGGTCGCAAGATCAGCCTCATCATCGCTGACGATCATTACAATCCGCCGGACACCGTCGAAGTCGTGAAGAAGCTGGTGGAACAGGACAACGTTTTCGGCATAGTCAGCGGTCTGGGTGAGGAGACGCACGCCGCGGTATACCAGTATCTCCAGGATAAGGGTGTTCCCGACATGTACTTGTCGACCGGTCTCGACAAGTGGACAAACCCTATTTCGAAGAACCGGTTCGCCGGCAACCCGGACTACATCACGGAGGGGACCTTCCTTGGCCAGTGGATCGCCAAGACTTATCCGGAGGCAAAGATCGGCGTCCTTGAGCAGAACGACGAGCTAGGCCAGGACGGCGAGAAGGGCCTGCGAGCGGGAATCCAGGACAGCGGCGTTCAGATCGTTTCGGTTGAGCAGTACGACGCTTCACAGTCCGACGTGTCAGCGCAAACGGCGCGATTGAAGAACACGGGCGCTGACACGCTGGTGGTCTTCGCGATTCCGCCGCAGGCGGCGAGCCTGGTGAACACCGCGCGTGACACGCTTGGCTGGAACGTACCCATCGTCGTAAGCAACATTAACTGCAGCGACATCTTCGTCGCCCTTGCCGGCAAGAACTCGGAAGGCATCATAAGCGACACGTTCGGCTATCAGGCGTACAACACGGACCAGCCGGGTGTGCAGAAGTACGAGAATATATGGGATGAGTTCGAAAACGGCACAACCGGCCCGCTGACGAACTTCGAGCTCTACGGAATGGCTATGGCCGAAGCGACGGTCTGGGACCTGGAGATGGCCGGCAAGGACCTGACGCGGGAGACGTTCCTCGACGCGGCGGAGTCGGCGTGCAACGTCTGGTGCTCGACCTGCTTCGCGCCGTCGAGCACGAGTCCAACGGACCATAAGGTCAGCGAGGCCGTTGTCTTGAACGTCGTCACAAACGGAAAGTGGGTGACTCAGGGCGATATCGTTAGCTACGAGTCGACGAAGAGCTGTACGCCGGCAACGCCACCGCCGGGGTTCGATCAGCAGCCGAAGCTCGGTCGCGACGCGCCCTTCGTCGAGACCCAATAAGCGGAAGGCACATCGTCGCTTGGAAGAGGGCGGGCAGCACGCTCGCCCTCTTTTCATGCCCTCGACCGGACCGATTTGCTTCATGCGGTTCGCAGACCTTCAGCGCTCTACAGAGGATCAGATGTACAATGGAGTCGAGGGCGGCGCAGGCTGCCTTCGGCGATCTTGACGGCGCGAATCGTCGGAGGCCAAAAGCCTGACGCGGTCCGGTCGGATCGTGGTTCACTCGCGGCCGTGGGACGACGGCCTCCCCAAAGACAGGATGCGCCCTCGCAGCTACTGGTTCATCGTTGCGGCTGCCTCCTTCGGCTTCTTTATGGCTGTCCTCGACACGTCGATAGTCACAATTGCCATACCCACCATCGAGCAGTCGCTTAAGACGAACATCGACAACGTCACCTGGGTGCTCAACGCCTACAACCTGGTCTTCGCCGTGCTGCTCATTCCTGCCGGCCGCGTCGCCGATAGAATGGGACGCAAGAAGCTGTTCATCGCCGGTCTCGTCATCTTCACGGTCTTCTCGTTTGCCTGCGGGCTTTCGCACCAGATCGGGCTGTTGATAGCGGCGCGCGCGTTCCAGGCCGTCGGCGGCGCGATTATGGTGCCGGTGAGTCTAGCCATCCTGGTTGTGGCCGTGCCGCCGCAGCAGCGGGGGGCCGCCATCGGCATCTGGGGTGCGATAAACGGCGTCGCCAGCGCCGTAGGGCCGACGTTGGGGGGAGTCCTGACGCAATACGTTGGCTGGGAGTGGATATTCTTCATCAACGTGCCGATTGGGATTGTCGGTGTCATCGCCTGCCTCTACATCATCCCGGAGTCGCGCGATCCGGAGCAGAGCCAGCGGATCGACTATCCGGGGGCCGCCTTCCTGTCCGTCTCCCTGTTCACTCTTACTCTTGCGCTGATCCGGGGCGAGACGAACGGCTGGTCGTCGCCGTTCATCGTCGGTCTGTTCGCGGCGTTCGCGATCACCGCCATCCTGTTCGTCTTGACCGAGTTACGCGTCACGGACCCGCTCGTCGACCTGCGGATGTTGCGGCAGCGCGCCTTCGGCGCCGCCAACGCGACGGTGCTGTTGCTCGGCGTGGGCTTCTTCGGCTCTCTTTTTCTCGGCGTACAGTACCTGACCGTTGTTGAGGGCTACTCCGTGCTGCGAGCCGCTCTGTCGATCACGCCCCTGCCGGCGATGATCGCAGTCGTCGCGCCCCTGGCCGGCCGTCTGAGCGATCGCATCGGGCCGCGCTTGGTAGTCGCGGTGGGTCTGTTCGTCTTCGGGCTGGCGCTTCTCTCTTTCTCTTATCTTGGGGCGGGATCGACGTATCCGCACCTCGTCTGGCGATTTGTCATCGCCGGAATCGGTCTGGGAATTTCCTTCCCGCCGCTGGCCTCCGCGGCCATGGGGTCCGTGTTCCGTGGCAAGCAGGGGGTAGGCGCGGGCGTCTTCAACACGTCGCGACAGATCGGCTTCACGCTGGGACTGGCCGTGCTGGTGGCAGTCTTTCTGGGTGCGCTCCATCCGCGTCTCAGCAATGCTCAGACGCAGGCGACCGCCCTCGTCCAGCAGTCGAACCTGCCCGACCCGGTGAAGCAGGGGATCATCCAGGGTATCGATAACGCCGTCTCGTCGAACTCAGCCGAAGCGGCGCAGGGGGGCGAGCAGCAGAAGTTCGATCTGTACAGCATGGTCGCGCAGGCAGCCGGCCAGGAGGTGGCGGACGCGAACAAGGCCGAGCTCGACCAGCTTTCGCAGCAGTTGCAGAGGATTTTCGCCGTTGCCGCAGACCATTCCTTCGACCGCGCGTTTCTGGTGGGCTGGCTCGTCGTCTGGCTGGCCGCCGGCACCGCCCTGCTGATACCATCGATGCCGTCCGCTCCCGGAAGACAAGCGGCTGCCGGCGGCGCCTGATATGGCGTCTACTTGAGTTCTTCGCACGATGCTGCGGAAGCGGCTACAAATCCTCTTGCTCGTCATTCTGGAGCTAATAGTTGTAACGGGCGACGCGAATGTGAAAAAATAGGGCGGCTACCCCCTTGACAAAACCAGAAGCAATAGTATACTCCTCTTAACTGGTGGCCCAGAATCTTTCCCCGCCTTGGCAGCAAAGGCTTGCCGTTAGCTATGTCTTGCTGGTTCGCGCCGGTGCGCGGAATACAGAAGCATTGATGCTGATGCCCAAGACACTCGGCAGATCGTCAGTCACCCGGATAGTCGTGGCGCTTGCTGCGCTATTGTGCGTTGCTGCGGCCATCCTCGCCTGGCATCAGCTCGCCCAAGCGGCGCCCACACTCACGACGGACAAAGCTGACTACTCCCCGGAAGAGATCGTTACTGTTAGTGGCGGCGCTTTCGCTCCCAATACCGCCTATGACGTGGTAGTCATAAGACCGGACGGGACGATCGTCAAAGGAGACGGTTCGTTTGTCCCTGGCTGGGACACTGTGACCAGCGACGATACCGGCGCCTTCACTTACTCCTATCAGTTGGACGGGATTTCCGGCACGTATGAGGTGAGGGCCTATCCCTCGCCCTGGGACGGCGACCTGGCTGAGAGCCCCGACGCGTCAATGACGTTCACCGACGGGAACGTGAAGGTGTATGCTTCGCCATCCGGGACAACGTTCACGCTGACCGCAACCGGCTATTCGACCACCAATTGCACCGGTACCGGGTCGACTTCGGGTAAATTCGGCACCTTCGCCCACTGGCCAAACAACAGCCACGCGTTCGGCGTTGGCAACACAACGTCTGTGAAGCTCCAGGCTGCAGCGACATCTGACCAGGGAGGAGCATTTATCAACTGGACGAGCAGCTATGCCTTCACCGACCTCGGTGGGGGCGCGATCTGTGTGCAGGGCTTCACCTCTATCAGTTCCCGCTCGTACTACGCCAACTATGGGGGAACGCCGACGCCCGTCCCGACAGCCACCAAGACGCCAACGCCGACGAAGACCAGCACGCCGACCGCCACAAATACAAACACGCCAATCCCGCCGAGTCCTACGTCCACTTACACGCCAACGCCGACAAAGACTTATACGCCCACTCCCACGAAGACGAACACACCGCCGTGTCCTACGGCTACCTACACGCCGACGGCCACTAGCACGAGTACGGCCACCCCGACGAAGACCAGCACGCCGACGGCGACGAACACGCCTGTTCCGCCGACGCCTACGTTCACCTCCACACCGACGGCAACGAACACGTGGA
>JBEKXP010000074.1:0-9316 GCA_049511815.1 Dehalococcoidia bacterium | reverse complement strand
CCGGTTGAGTTATGTGAAGTCGCTTCAGGGGTAAGGCCGAGCGAAGCGAGGCCACCCAGATGGCGACGAGACGCTTGTCAATCGAGGGCATCGATGCGTCGAAGACGTCGCGACTAGCGTCGGCGGGGACGGCCGAACGAAGCGAGGCCACCCAGTGCGCAGCCAGACGGCGCTTGGTCGTCGGACGTCGATGCGTCGAACACGTCACGATAGATGTTACAGGAGGTGAACGTTGCGAAATAAGGTGACGATTGTCGGGGCGGGGCAGACCGGCGGCGCGATGGCACGCGAGCTGGCGCCAAAAGGCATCGCAGACATCGTGCTGCTGGACGTAGCGGAAGGCGTACCGCAGGGGAAGGCGCTGGACATGTCGCAGGCGGCGCCGATCGTCGGCTTCGACTGCAAGATCGTCGGGACGAACGACTGGAAGGACTCGGCGGCTTCGGACATCATCATCATCACGTCGGG
The DNA here is from genome assembly GCA_049511815.1 of Dehalococcoidia bacterium. Lineage (GTDB taxonomy): Bacteria > Chloroflexota > Dehalococcoidia > DSTF01 > JALHUB01 > JALHUB01. The sequence continues at coordinate 8,848 of JBEKXP010000074.1, read as the reverse complement.
CAAGCCGCGAATGCCGGGCATGAGCCGCGACGACCTGGTGACAGCAAACACGGAGATCGTCAAGTCGGTGGTGCAGCAGGCGATAGCGCAATCGCCGAACGCGATCATCATCGTTTTCGTGAACCCGCTGGATGTGATGTGCTACGTGGCGAAGAAGATCAGCGGCTTCCCTCGCGAGCGCGTCTTCGGGCAGTCGGGCGTGCTGGACGCGGCGCGCTTCCGCACGTTCATCGCCCGCGAGCTCGACGTGTCGTCGGAGGACGTGCAGGCGTATGTGCTGGGCGGCCACGGCGACGACATGGTGCCGCTGGTGCGCCACACGACGGTCTGCGGCATCCCGATCTCGGAGCTGATGGCGGCGGAGCGCATTGCCGCGCTCGTCGAGCGGACGCGCAAGGGCGGCGGCGAGATCGTCAACCTGCTGAAGACGGGCAGCGCCTACTACGCGCCGGCGGCAGCGACGATCCAGATGGTGGAGTCCGTGCTGCTGGACCGCAAGCGCGTCATGCCGTGCGCAGTGTACCTCGAGGGCGAGTTCGGCGTCAGCGGCATCTTCATGGGGGTGCCGGTGAAGCTGGGCGCCCGCGGCGTCGAGCAGATCATCGAGATCAAGCTGACGGACGAGGAACGAGCGATGTTCGAGCGGTCGGCGGCGTCGGTGCGGGAAGTGACGAAGGTGACGGGACTGTAGGAGAGGGCATTCCGAGCGTCGTGTCGAGGGCGCTCGGCAACCCGAGCGCCCCGCGAGCGCGAGCAAGACGCAAGAATGCCGTCAAACGATCGATGGCGGGCGACCCCGGTCGGCCTGATAGCAAGAAGGTAGTCTATGAGAGACGTTCATGTTGATCAGATAAGCCAGAAGGTAGCAGAGCTCTTCGTCGATGCGGCGCACAACCTGCCGGCGGACGTGGTCGCGGCGCTGGAACGCGCCCGCGACAGCGAGGAGTCGCCGCTGGGAAAGCAGGTGCTGGAGGAGATACTGGAGAACGCGAAGCTGGCCGCCGCCGAGATGATTCCGCTGTGCCAGGACACCGGCACGTCGGTCGTGTTCATCGAAATCGGGCAGGAGGTGCACATCGCCGGCGGCGCGCTGGAGGAGGCCGTGAACCGCGGCGTCGCGAAGGCGTACACGGAAGGCTACCTGCGGAAATCGATGGTCGCGCAGCCGTTCTCAGCGCGCAAGAACACGGGCGATAACACACCCGCGGTCATCCACGTCGACCTCGTGCCCGGCGATGGGTTCAAGGTGAAGGTCCTGCCCAAGGGCGGCGGCTGCGAGAACATGAGCCGCATGACCATCCTTCTGCCCGGCCAGGGACGCGAGGGCATCGTAAACTTCGTGCTGCGGGCAGTCGAGGAGGCGAGCGGCAACCCGTGTCCGCCGCTGGTCCTCGGCGTCGGCATCGGCGGGACGGCCGAGCACTGCATGCTGCTGGCGAAGAAGGCGATCACTCGTCGCGTCGGCAAGCCGAACGACGACGCCGAGACCGCGGACCTGGAGCGCGAGCTGTTCGACAAGGTGAACGCGCTCGGACTGGGGCCGCAGGCGGTCGGCGGCGTCAACACGGCGCTGGCGGTGCACGTCGAGAGCTATCCGACGCACATCACCGCGCTGCCGGTGGCGGTCAACATGCAATGCCACAGTGCTCGCCTGAAAGAAGCGGAGCTGTAGGGAGGATTGACGTGAGCATCGACATTCGACTGCCGCTTACCGACGAGGCGATTTCGAAGCTGAAGGCCGGCGACCACGTGCGTCTGACCGGAGTCATCTACACGGCGCGCGACGCCGCCCACAAGCGGATCATCGAGGCGCTGGACAAGGGCGAGCCGCTCCCGTTCGACATCCGCGGGCAGGTTATCTATTACGTCGGGCCGACGCCGCCGCGACCCGGACGCGTCATCGGCGCCGCGGGGCCAACGACGTCGATGCGCTTGAACCCGTACACGCCGCGGCTCCTCGAAGGTGGGCTGAAGGGCGCCATCGGCAAGGGCGGCCGCGACCGCAAGACGCGAGAGGCGTTCAAGAAGTACCGCGCCGTCTATTTCCTGGCGGTCGGCGGAACGGGCGCGTTGCTATCGAAGCGGGTAAAGAGCGCGGAGGTCGTCGCATACGAGGACCTGGGCACGGAGGCGGTCCGGCGGCTGGGGGTGGAGGACTTCCCGGCCATCGTCGTCAACGACATCGAGGGGAACGACTTGCTGGAGCAGGGGAAGGCGCGCTACCGGCGTCGGGAGCGGCTGGGGAGCTACGTGCCAGTGGGCGAGAAGGCGGAAGGGTCGAACGGCGGCGGATCGTAGCGGCGCCAGACAAATGGGTGATCCCGAGCGCAGCGCGCAGCGGATCTTCGGCCGACGCGCCTCAGGTTACGTCTCCAGCCGGACTCACGCCAATAAGTCGACCTTGCGGAAACTCGTCGCGCTGGCTCGTCCGCAGCGCCAGGCCAGAGTGCTGGACATTGCGACGGGCGCCGGCCATACGGCTTTCGCATTCGCCCCGTTCGTGTCCGGCGTGATCGCTGTCGACATCACGCGCGAAATGATCGACGAGGCTCGCCGGCTACAGGACCGAAACGGTCTGCGGAATGTGGATTTCGCCCTCGCCGCGGCAGCAGAGCTTCCGTTCGCTGACCAAGCGTTCGACATTGTGACCTGTCGCCGCGCGGCGCATCACTTCTCCGACATCAGGGGCGCGCTAGGCGAGATGAACCGCGTGCTTGCCATCGGCGGCCGCCTGATAATCGATGATCGCAGCGTGCCCGAGGATGACTTCGTCGATGCTACGATGAACGAACTGGACACGCTGCATGACGAGTCGCACGTGCGCGAGTACCGGCCCCGGGAGTGGGTCAGCATGCTGGAGGAAGCGCGGTTCAAGGTCGACGCTGTATCGACGCATTCGAAACAGCGGCCTCTTTCCTCGCTGTCGGCAGACGTGGCGCCGGACCGAGTGGCTCGAATCAACGCCATCATAAGAACCCTGGACGCGGAGCAGCGGCTGGCAATGAACGTGGCGGAGAAGCAGGGGCAGGTCTTCACCAACCACTGGTTCGTGATGGTGGCGGCGACCAGAATCTAGCGGGCACGCAATCGGATCAACGGCCATTGTCGTCAACGACATCGAGGGGAACGACTTGCTGGAGCAAGGGAAGGCGCGCTATCAGCGTCGCGAGCGGCTGGGGAGCTACGTGCCGGTGGGAGAGAACGCGGAAGGGTCGAACGGCGGCGGATCGTAGCGTAGGCCGCGCTTTTGGTTGCCATTCTGCAGGTTGAAACCCGCAGCCTTCCTCGAACCACTCCCCACTGGAATGCCGCCGAGACTGGAAAGCGCGCCCATTAACTTGACTCCTTCAATCGCGTCGCAATCTGGCGCATGATTGCGCGAGTCGCGCCTAAGATTTCTCGCGCTTCGAGTTCAGTGTATTTGTCGTGGGCATGCATGACATTGTTCCGCCACGCGATCCGGATGGTGTCGAACTGCGCTGACGCTTTTGAGTAGAACGCCTGCTGCTCTCGCCAGTCCGAATCGCTATTCGGGCCGATGGCCTTGATCGCCTTCTCAATCTGCTCAAGTAGTCTGTTCCAGTTCTTCGTGTGTGCCTCTGGCACGTTCAGCGCATTGCCAAGCGAGATCAATCCGACTTCTAGCACGCGCATACAGTGTGCAACGCATGCCGTGCTGCGACTCAGCGCGTAGCATTTCGCTGCCTCCGTGAAGTCATAGATGGTCGATTGAAAGTTCCCCTGAACATGCTCGCTGACATCCGTGAGCGGCTTCCGAAAGTAGATCGCCTTAGTGGCCTCCACGTTGACGAAAACAGTCTGCGCCAGTTCTATGTGGAGGGCTTGACGCAAGAGCGTCACCTGATCGTGAAGTGCGGGATAACCGATCAGCTTCTTTCCGCTGGTCATCTTGTCGAGCATCGAGTGGAGCGTTCTAGCATGGGTCGCCGACACTTGGAGGCCCATCGTCTCGATCTGCCGAGCGCAGTCCTCCACCAATAGCGCAACCGTGTAAAGTTGCGTTGCGCCGTGAATCCAGGATTTCTCGTCGATGCATGCCAAAAAGTAGAACAGATTATTGAAAGGGGCGGTAACGTATTCATCCTCGACATAAGGACTCTGCGTCATAAGAATCTCCCCCGGACTTATCAGGCTGTAGGGGTTCTCGATCCACATGGGCAGTTTCCCACAGGCGCGGGACTCAGGCGCGATCATCGCACTACCCGCCTGCTGAGGCAAGTATATTGTTGCCCTGGAAAGTCTCGGTTACGTGTTGCTTGAGGTTGTCGCCTTATCTCAGGAAGGCCGCGAGAGCGATTATCCCGAAGACGAACGCCGCAACACCCAGGAGCGACAGCGCGCCCGTAACGACTTTCTCGCCGGCGCCACGCAGGCCGTAGTCCATCGCGACGTTGCGGACGCCGTTCAGGCCGTGATAGAGGGCGAACGATAGCTGCAGGACGTCGACGACCCAGTAGGCGGGCGTTTCGAAGCGCTCGGCGACGTTGGAGAAGACGACGAGGCCGGGCAGGGCGCCGCTCTCGACCTTCGAGATGTTCACCAGGTGGTTGATGACGATGTGGATCGGCAGGAGGACGACGAGGCCGATGGCGGTGACACGCTGCAGCAGCCAGGCCCAGAAGCCGGAGCCGACGACGCCCCAAGGGCCCTCAGTTTCGGCCGTCATTCGTTCTCGAGTTGTCGTTACCTCAGTCAATTGATCCCCACCCCAGCGGGAGGTCTAAAGACCTCCCCTACATGCCATGTAGAGTTGTTCGTCCCGGTCACAGCAGGCTGCGAACGGCGATCGCCGAGCCGATGAACACGCCTATCGCGAGGGCGAACGAGAGCCAGAAGAGCGCCTTCTGGAATCGCAGGCCGACCGCGAAGTCCATCAGAATCAGCCGCAGCCCGTTCAGGCCGTGGAACGCCACAACGCCGACGAGGCCGGCGTCGAGCACGAGGAACGGCGTCTTCTCGAAGTTCGAGAGCATGTTGTTGAAGGAGCCCTCGCCGCGCACTACGGTGCCGATGACGATCAGGTGCGCGACCAGGTAGAGGGTGAGGAAGAGGCCGGACAAGCGCTGGAGGGCCCAGGCCGCCGTGCCCGTCCGCATGGCCCTGGCCTGGAACTGCGCATCCACCGGTTTGTACATCTGTCCTTCCTTCGGGCCCCTAGCGGAGCAAGTGCAGGCGCTTCAAGAGCGCCAGCTTCTTCAGGTTCTGGATGGCTTCCGTTGGGTTCACGCCCTTCGGACACCACTCGGTGCAACTGAATATCGTGTGGCAGCGCCAGAGGGCCTGCTCGTCGGCGAGGCGCGACAGGCGCTCGGAGCGGGCATCGTCACGCGGGTCGTGGCAGAAGCGATAGGCTTTCGCCAGCGCCGCCGGCCCGAGATAGCGGTCGTCGATGGCGATGATGGGGCAGGCGGAGTAGCAAACGCCGCACTGGATGCAGGCGGCAAACTGCGACAGCTTCGTCGAGCGGGCGGCTTCGACGAGGTACTCGCGGGCGGGCGGGCGCTTCGCCGGGTCGGTCGCGAGCCAGGGCGTGATGGCGCGAATCTTCTCGTAGAACGGGCCCATGTCGGCGATGAGGTCCTTCAGTGTCGGCAGGCTGGCCAGCGGCTCCAGCGTGACGGGCGCGCCGTGCGAGACGTCGATGATCTTCGTCTTGCAGGCGAGGCGCGACTCGCCGTTGACGCGCATGGCGCAGGAGCCGCAGATGGCGCTCCGGCAGGCGCAGCGGAAGCCAAGCGAACCGTCTAGCTGCTCGCGCGTCGCCAGGAGCGTGTCGAGCACGGTTGCCGACTGCGGCATGTCGACGGTAAAGAGCTCGTACTCCGGCTTGCCGTCGGAAGTCGGATCGTAGCGGCGGACGCGGATCTTCGCTTCCACTAGTAGACCCTCTTCTCCGGCTCCCAGCGCGTCTTCGTCACGGGCGCGTACTCCAGCCGGGGCTCCGCGTCAGTCCGGAAAGCGAGCGTGTGCTTCATCCAGTCGGCGTCGTCGCGCTCCGGGAAGTCGCGACGGGAGTGGGCGCCGCGGCTCTCCTCGCGCTGAAGGGCGCCGAGCGCGATCACCTCCGCCAGGTCTAGCATGAAACCGAGCTCGATGACGGACAGGAGCTCGAAGTTGAAGACCTTGCCCCTGTTTCGCACCCCTAGCGCCGTCGAGCGCTCCTTGAGCTCGCGGACGGTGCTCAGGGTGCCGGCGATGCCCTCTTTCGTGCGGAAGATGCCGACGCCCCGGTTCATCGCCGTGGCCATTTCGCCGCGAATGGCGGCCATGCTGTCGCCGTTGGCCGGGCGGGCGAGAAGCGTCGCCAGCATCTCGGTGTCGCGGCGGACGGAGGCGTCGGAAGGCGAGGGCGCTGGCTGAGCGGCGACGTAGGCTGCTGCTGCTTTGCCGGCGCGCCTTCCGAAGGTGATCGTTTCGAGCAGGGAGTTGCCGCCGAGCCGGTTGGCGCCGTGGACGCTGACGCAGGCGCACTCGCCACAGGCGAAAAGGCCGGCGAGAGGCGCGGCGCCGTCGACGTCGGTCTTGACGCCGCCCATGGCGTAGTGCATGCCGGGCCTGACGGGCACGGGCGCGGTGACGAAGTCGGTGTTCGTGAGGTCGAGGGCGAGCTCGCGGATCTGGAAGAGTTTCTCGTTTATCATCTTCTCGCCGAGGTGGCGCAGGTCGAGGAGAACGCAGCCGTCGACGCCGCGGCCCTCGTCGATCTCCGTCTGCTCGGCGCGGGAGACGACGTCGCGGGCGGCGAGCTCCATCTTGTTCGGGGCGTAACGGGCCAGGAAGCGTTCGCCCTCGGAGTTCAGCAGGTAGCCGCCCTCGCCGCGGGCGCCTTCGGTGATGAGGACGCCGCTTTCCTTCAGCGTCGTCGGGTGGAACTGGACGAACTCCATGTCCATCAGCGGCACGCCAGCCCGATAAGCGAGGGCGTGGCCGTCGCCGGTGGAGATGAGGGAGTTGGAGGTCGGCGAGTAGATGCGTCCCAGGCCGCCGGCGGCAAGAATGACGGCCTTCGCGGGAAGGGCTTCGATGTCGCCGGTGCGCATGTTGAGGGCGACGACGCCGCAGCAGCGCCCACCTTCGACGATGAGAGACATGACGAACCACTCGTCGTAGGTGCGGACGTTCAGCTTGAGGGTTTGCTCGTGAAGGACATGGAGGAGCGCCTGGCCGGTGATGTCGGCGACGTAGCAGGTGCGCGGGAAGCCGGCGCCGCCGAAGGGCCGCTGGGCGATGCGCCCGCTAGGAAGGCGGTCGAAGACGGTGCCCATGTGCTCGAGCTCGATGATGTCGTCGGGGGCTTCGCGGCACATGGTCTCGATGGCGTCCTGGTCGCCGAGGTAGTCGCTGCCCTTGACGGTGTCGTAGGCGTGGTTCTCCCAGGAGTCGTCGTCGCCGACGGCGGCGTTGATGCCGCCCTGAGCGGCGACGGAGTGGGAGCGGAGCGGGTAGACCTTGCTGAGGAGAGCAACGTCGACGCCGGCGCGGGCCGCTTCGACGGCGGCGCGCATTCCGGCGAGTCCGGCTCCGACGATGAGAACGTCATGCATTGTGGTTTCGGTTCCGGGTCGCAGAGCCGCCGGGTGGTGCGTGTCGATTAGAGTCGCTGGGGCTTCGCGAGCGGAACGCCCTCATGATAGGACAAAGGGGGCTTTGAGCATAGACGTGGCGCGGCGGTCAGGCGACAGAGCGGCGAAGCGCGACGAGGGGAAGAGGCTTTCGATTTCGCAGGGGGTTCGGCCCTGCTGATGAAGCAGGGCAGCAAACCCAGCCCGCCGCCCCGCGTCCATGTGCTGAGAAGACGGCCTCAGGTCGGGGCGAATTCAGCTAACCGCCTTGCCAACCAGCAGTGCCCTTGTTGACGCAGGTGTCTGGCGGGTCTGCCCGTTCAGCTCGAGCGAATTCCGAGCAACGGCTTACCTGAGCCGCCCTTTGATCAGACCTTCTTCAGGATTTGCTGCATCTCCTGCTCGTCGAAGGCTCGCAGGGCTTGGGTCCTGACGTTCCCGCCGCCAGCCACCTTCAGAAGTGCTGCGGTGAGAACTTGGGCGTCCTCTACCTCGGCCACTAGGAATCCGTCCCATTGTCCCAGAGTCCACCTGAACTCTTTGACTTTCCCTCCGCGGCTCTGAATGTCGGACTTGACCGCCTCGGCTCGAGCAACCGTTTCGTTGACGGCCTTCGCTCCTGGCTCCGTCCATTTCCAGAGGACCAGATAGGTTTCCATGGAAGATCCCTCCTCTTTTTCACTCCGACCGAAGCGAACTCTGAAGGCAGGTACACCGATCTGCCTCCCAGCCCACCGCCACCAGCCCACTGTCCGCTAAGGTCGCCGTACCGTACCCTTTTCGAATCTTAGGGTCTCCATGTGCGGCGAATGTGATCGTGTGGCCGTTCCATGTAAAGGAAAGGTGAGTATCGCCTGCTTGCCCACCGCACACTATGCGTGCATATGGCCTCGGCTGGACCAACACGGCGGTGTGTGAAACTGTCCATGTGGGAACGGCCTGCGCGTTATTCAGATCGCTTTTTCCCCAAGCCCTAAGCGCCCATAATAGCTGGAGAACACGAAGATGAAGGGGGCATGAAGCACCGTGACGGCAGAATCGCGCATTACCGACGAAATGCGGGCCATTATCGGTAAGGAAGGTGAGCCCGCCAGGATGGAGCTCGACAAGACGACCATTCGCTGGTTTGCCCGCGCTGTCGGCTACACCGACCTCATCTTCTACGACGAGGACTACGCAAGAGGTAAGGGGCATCGTGGGATAGTCGCGCCACCCGGCTTTCTGGGGCAGCTCGTCTATGTTCCCGGCAGCTCGATCAACATAAG
>JBEKXP010000073.1:0-9454 GCA_049511815.1 Dehalococcoidia bacterium | reverse complement strand
CCGAGGAAGAGGGCGGCCAGGATGAGCAGCGGCAGGAGTCTGGGGAGCTTCATCTTGGCCTCGCGGCGGGGCATAAAAGTTCTTACGTGATCATAACGCTTGAAGAAGGCGAAAGGTTAACGCGTCGGAGGATCCGAGGTTAGGAGATGGTCAGGTCGAGGACGTCGCCGGGGACGGTGGCGGACTGCTCGATGGCGCCGACGGGGAGCTCGACGGTGTAGCGGGAGCGTCGCGGCGCCAGGACGACACGCCAGGGCTTGACGTTTACGGCGGTCTTCAACACAAGGCCGTCCCGGTCGACGAAGATGACGTCGATGGCCATGCGCATGAAGAACATGTGGATGCCGCCGCCGGGCATGAGCACGAGCCCCTCGCCGGGCTCCAGGTGGGAGCGGTTGAGCAGGCCGACGAGTCGCTTCCAGGGGTTGTTCGCCAGGACGGCGCGGTTGGCGACCTGGGTGCCGCGGGTCGTGTTCTGGATCTTCACATTCCTCCGTTGGACATCGTCTGGTAGAGCTGGATAGCGGCGGGGCCCATGATGACGACGAACAGGGCGGGAAGGATGCACATGACAAGCGGGAAGACCATTTTCACCGGCGCCTGATTCGCCCTCTCCTCTGCACGCTGCCGGCGTCGCACGCGCATCTGGTCCGACTGCACGCGCAGCACCTGACCAATGCTGGTGCCCATCTGCTCTGCCTGGATTATAGCATTTACAAAGAGGCTGAGGTCGGTGACGCCGGTGCGGTCGGCAAGATCGCGCAGAGCTTCGGAGCGGTTGCGGCCCATGCTGATCTCGCGCAGGGTGATCGACAGATCTTCGGAGAAGGGGCCTTTCACCTTCTCGGCAACGCGCGCGAGGGCGGCGTCGAGACCGAGGCCGGCTTCGACGCAGGTGGTGATCATGTCGAAGCTGTCGGGAAGGCTTTTGATGATGGTGCCCTGGCGCTGGCGGAGCCGGTTCGATAGCCACATCGTCGGCAGGTAGACGCCGATGCCGGTCATCAGGACGATGAGGCCGAGCATCTTGGGGTCCATCGCCCCGGTGGCGAGGGCCATGAGGAATCCCAGGCCGCCCAGGGTAGCGGCGGCGGCGAGGGAGATCATTATGAAGCCCTCCACGGTGACGGGCTCGCCGGCGCGCAACAGACGCGTCTTGAGCCTTCCCAGCAGGCCGCTCGGCAGAATGGCGAGCGCTTTGCCGGTGAGAGCGTCGGTTAGCGGCGCCAGGACGCGCTCGCTGAAGGACAGCTTCGTCTCGGCGGTCTCGAAGCCGCGAGAGGTGGAAAGCGTGGCGACGCGGGCTCGCACGGCGTTAGAATTCGAAGTCTGGCGAAATGAGAGGGTGAAGAGCAGGACCGTGAAAAAGACCGAAGCCGCGGCCAGTAGCGCCATGTTGTATCCCTCCCTTACACCTCGATGTCCAGGATCTTGCGAATGATCATGATTCCCATACCTTCGAGTCCGGCGGCGCCGAGGAGTGCGATGCGGCCGGGATTCGTCGTGAAAAGCGTGGCGATATAGGAGTTGCCGGTCATCTGCCCCATTACCAGGAGAAGGCCGATGATTGCGATGGGCAAGCCTCCGACCACGTAGCCCGACATCTTCTGCGAGGCGGTCAACGTCCGCAGCTCGCCTTTGATGCGTGCTCTCTCGCGCATGGTATGGGCAACGGTGTCGAGGATTTCCGCCAGGTTGCCACCGACGGTGCGTTGGATCTGGATGGCTGTGACGACGATGTCGAGGTCGTTGCTTGCCATGCGCTGGTTAAGGGCAGTGAGCGCGTCCTCAAAGCTGGCACCGACGTTGATGTCATTAACGGTGCGCTTGAACTCCAACGCGAGCGGGTCTTTCAGTTGTTCGGCCGCCATGTCCATCGCCTGGAGGAGGCCGAACCCGGAGCGAAGGGCGTTGGCTATCATGCTCAGCGCTTCGACGAGCTGGTCATCGAACAACGTCAGACGTTTCTTGAGGCGGCGCTTCACCATGAACTTCGGAAGCGTGTAACCGATGAACGCTCCAACTGCACCGCCAACGAGCCCGACGACGCCCTGCCCAAGCAGGAACATGGCCGCGGCGAAGAGCACCAGGGCGCAGGCTATGCGCATGCTCAGGTACTCGCCGACGCGCAGCTTGAGGTCGGCGCGGTCGAAGTCGTTGGTTACGCTTTGGGCCCATTCGCCGCTGGCGAAGAGACTGCTCAGGTATGGGAAGAGGCCCATACGGGCCTGCTTGAGGGCGGTGACGTTGTCGAGTGCCGCGCCCACGGGCATGCGGTTAACGACGTGCTCGAGCCGGGTGACGACGAGCCGCTTGTGGCCGGCACCGGAGAATACGTAGCCGGCGATCAGGACCATGCCAACCGTCGTCATGACGCAAATTGCCGCCGCCAGGGCTAGGATGTCCATTTAATCACCACCCCGGGCCGAAGATGTCCTGCGGCAACTGGATGCCGGCCAGCTTGAACTTTTCGGAGAACTGCGGGTGAATGCCGGTGAATTTGAAGTCGCCGACAACGTGGCCGTCGCTGTCGATTCCCTTTTGCTCGAAACGGAAGAGGTCCTGCATTGTGACGACCTGGCCCTCCATGCCGGTGATCTCCGCGACGCAGGTGATCTTGCGGGTTCCGTCGGGGAGCCGGCTGATCTGGATGACGAGATGGATGGCGGACGAGATCTGCTCGCGGATGGCGCGCATTGGCAGCTCAAGGCCGGCCATAAGGATCATGTTCTCGATGCGGGCGAGGGCGTCGCGCGGCGAGTTGGAGTGGACGGTGGTTAGCGAGCCTTCGTGGCCGGTGTTCATGGCCTGCATCATGTCGAAGGCCTCCGGGCCGCGCACCTCGCCGACGAGGATGCGGTCGGGGCGCATACGCAGGCAGTTGCGGACGAGGTCGCGCTGCGTTACTTCGCCCTTGCCTTCCAGACTGGGCGGCCGCGCTTCCAGGCTGACTATATGGCCCTGCTGCAGGCGCAACTCCGTCGGGTCCTCGATGGTAATGATGCGCTCGGTTTCCGGGATGAAGGCGGAGAGGGCGTTCAGAAGCGTCGTCTTGCCGGTGCCGGTGCCGCCAGAGATGACGATGTTCAGTTTGACCTGAATGCAGGCCTGCAGGAACTCCGCCAGCTCCTGGACCAGGGTGCCGGTGGCGATGAGGTCCTCCACCGTCATTTTGTCTTCGCGGAACTTTCGGATGGTGATCGTCGGGCTCTTCGGCGCGACGGGCGGGATGATTATGTTAACACGGGAGCCGTCAGAGAGACGGGCGTCAACCATCGGCGACGACTCGTCGACGCGGCGGCCCAGCGGAGCGATGATGCGCTCGGCGATGCGCTGGATATGATTCGAGTCGCGGAAGCGGATGGGGCTCAGGTAGAGGCGCCCCTCTTTCTCATAGAAGATGGTGTCCGGCGCGTTGACCATGATTTCCGAGATGGACTTGTCCCTGACCATCGGCTCGATCGGTCCGAGGCCGAGCACTTCGTCGGCAACGGCGGAGACGAGCTCGTCGCGGGTGACGCCGACGATTCCCGGCATCTCCTGGGCGATGAGCGTGCGAGCGGAGGTCTCGACGGCCTCGCGGGCCTTTATGGGGTCGAGCCCGTCGAGCTTGGACGGGTCCAGCTCTTCGATGAGGCGCTGGTGGAGCTTGTACTTGAGCTCGGTGAGGGCCTCGCTGGTCTGGAGCAGGCTGGAAGAGCTGGTGGGGCGTCTGAAGCCGCTTTCGGCGCCGTCGAGGCCTGTCCTTCGGGGTTGCCATTGGAACTGAGTCATCGTCTCATTTGCTCCATCTGCTGTACGGCATTCTCATCGAATCAGCGTCCGAGGAACCTCTCCAGGAAGCCTTTCTTCTCCGCCACCGTGCCGCTGAGGGCGCTGGCGAGTTCGGAGATGCTGCGGGAGACCCGGGCGTAGGGCTTGGTAATGACGACTGGCTGGCCGAGCTGGGTGCTGGTCGCGACGTTCAGGTCGTGCGGGATGCGCCAGAAGACCTTGTACTCCAGAACGCGCTCCACGTCGTCCTCGCGCAGGGTATTGGCGGCCGTGGAGTGGTTGATCATGAGCTTGACCTTGTCTTCGGAGACGGCGGCGCTCTGGAGCATCTCCAGGGCGAGGGCCGTGTCCTTGATGCTGGCGATGTCCATGCTGGTGACGAGCAGGATAAGGCTTGCCGCCTCCAGGGTGGAGGCGACGATCTCGTTGAAGGTACCCGGCGTATCGACGATCACGTAATCGTGCGATTGGGCGAGAAGATTGATGATTTTGGAGATCTGCTGCGGCGTGACGTTGCGCCATTCGGTCGGGTGGAGGGGCGCGGGCAGGATCATGACGCCGCTGTGATGGCGGACGAGGTAGTCGCGAATGGTGTCGCGGTCCATGGTGTCGACGCGACGGGCGAGGTCGGCGATGCTCTGGTCTACGGCGATGTCCATCATGATCGCCACGTCGCCGAAACGCGTGTCCATGTCGACGAGGACGACGGAGCTGTTGGTGGAGCGGACCAGGGCCGTCGCCAGGTTGGTGGAAATCGTCGTCTTGCCGATGCCGCCCTTGGCGCCGAAGACGGTTATGACCGTGCCCCGGGCCGCGGTCTCCTGGCGCTCGCCGCTCGCCCGCATGCGGCGTCTCTCTTCCTGCTCCATGACGCCATAGATGGCGCGGGTCAGGTCCTCCGGCTTGACGGGCTTGATCACATAGTCGCGGGCGCCGGCGACCATAGCACGGCGCACGGAAGCGGCGTCGGCGAGCGAAGAGTAGGCGATGGTCGGGACGTCGGGTAGGGCGTCGCCGAGGGACTGGATCGTCTGCAGGGCGCGGGCGACGGGCTCCTCGACGCTGACGATGAAGACGTCGGGGACGTTCTCCGTGGCGACCGTGACGGCTTCGATGCCGTAGCCGGCTTCGCCGGAGACGGTGAAGTGGGCCAGCGTGAGCGCGCGTTTGACGTCCGCGCGGGTGCCGAGATCGGGGTCAATTATTACTGCTTCCGGGGTTCTTGCCATCGACTTCCTTGTTCCTGTCCAGGTGCAAGCAATTCTGTGAGCAGGGCACTACTTGGCAGTTGGCACGAGATCGGTCTGGAAGATAGGGTTCAGTGCGGGCGTGTCGGAGTCGCCAAAGCCGCGAACTACGGCCCGCAGCTTGCCGTTGGCCTCGGCCAGGAAGAGCAGTTCCGACTGTTCCGGCGTAGTCAGAATCGTCAGCGTCGTTGCGTTCGGGTCGGGCTTAGCCTCGCTGCTTGCGGTCCCGGAGGTGGTGCCGTTATCGGCGCCGGCGGAAACGTCGGCGACTTTTTGGGCCACGGCGAGCACCTGGACGTTCTGCAGTATGGTCTTCACGACGTAGTTCTGGATTACCGAGCCGTCCGACTTGACGCCGTCGAGAACGCTCATTATGTCAACGTAATCGCCCGGGAGCACCAGCCCGCCGGCGCTGATTACCTGATCGGCCTGAATGGAGATTGCACGCATTCCTTTAGGGACGACGAAGGAGAGCGAATCCGTGGTCTCGCTCCCCTGGAGGGAGACGATCTTGCTCGTCGTCAGCTCTTCGCCGGCGCTTATCGGATAGCGCGTCACCTTGCCGACGGCGTCATCGACGCTTGTCAGGGCCGCGGCCGGACGGACGTCCAGCGGGACATCTTTCAGAGTCAGCATGTCCGCCGTGACCTGGGTGCGAGCGGGTATGTCCGACTTGGCGACGACCATGGACCCGGTCAGTGTGGCCGATTCGGCTTGCTTGGTGGTGGTGCCGCCGCCACGCGAAACGGCGGCATAGACGAGAATCGCGCTCAGAGCGGCGAATATGATTGTAAAAAGCAGGTAGCGTCGATTTATCCTGCTTGCCGGCCCACCGGCTCCTGCTCCAGCCATGGGGCTACCTCCAGTTCCGCGTAGATGCCCGGCCGCGCGAGCGGCTGGGACGGATTATCGCTCGGTCTGCGGGCGCCTTACCCATAAGAGTATCGGCTGGTTGAACGTATCTCTTGAACCCTCGGGGGCGCCTGCCGCGGTTCAGCGGAGTCATAAAAGGCGCGGGGAGAGCCGGACAAAGCCCTGTCGTCAGCCACCGCCGCCGCAGGGGCCGAAGGGCTCGTTCAGGACGCGCTCCTTTCCGATCAGCGGGACGTGCCTGACGATAGAGGCGACGATTGGTGTGACGAGATGGTGGTCGTAGTCGACTTCGACTTCGACAGAGTCGCAGGCGACGCCGGCGTTGTTTTCTGCCGGCGGGTTCGTGTAGTTGGGGTAGGCCCAGCGGCGGACTTTGACGGTGACGTTGCCGGGGGCGCCGTAGAGGCCGGTCGTGGCGCTTTTCGCGGTGTTGGTGATGCAACCGATGCGGTTGTCGGCGTAACCGGCGCAGTCGCTGCGGCCGGTGAGGGCGTAGCGGGCGCCTTCGCGGGCAGCGTACTGGACGGTGACCCAGGACTGCATCAGGCGGGCGAAGTCGATGATGCCGAAGACGAAGGTAAGGAAGACGATGGCGACGAGGCCGAACTCCACGAGCGCCTGTCCCTGGTCGCACTTGATCGGCGCGGCGACGGCCCGGAAGAGCTTTCGTAGGATTGGATGTCGCTTCATCGTTCGGTCTCTTTCAGTGCCTCGCTACTTTATGAGCCGGAAGCCGATGAGGCGGGCTATGTTGGTGAATATGGCCGGCAACTGCGAGGCGGTGGTCGTCTCAAAATAGTGGTCGTTGGTGCCGGTTGTCGAGGATGCGATGCACTTCAGCAAGTTGCGGTTGGCTGTGGTGTCGTTGATGTCAGTGCCGATTATCGAGGTGTTGCAGAGGGCGGTGCTGGAGCTTCCGCAGACACCGAAGCCGACAACGTAGAACTCCACCCCTTGCGCCTTCATCTGGTTGACGAGCGTCATAGTGTCCTTGTCAAGTGCTTTCTGGTGCGTCTGTGCCGACAGGCAGCTCGTGCCGGTGTCGTCCGAGGACGCGTTGGGAGTGGGTGGCCGACAGGCGGTGGGCAGGGCATAGGCGGCAATCGGAGTGGGTGTCCTGCCCGACTGCGGCGTCGGAACACCGTTGGCGACGACATTGTAGGTGTTGTCGCCGTCGGAGAGGATGACGACGATGCGCATTGTGTTGCTGACGGTGTGATGGTTGGTGCCGTAGAGGATCTGGTCGGCCTCGTTGACGCCGTTGCAGATGTTCGTGCCGGAGCCGCCGACGGAGGTGATGGAATTGATTGTAGCCTCCACGGTGGTCTTGCTGTTGGAAAGCGGCTGCGCCATTGTGTTGATAGGTACGCAGAAGGAGAAGAGGTTGGGTAAATTGAAGCAACCTCTGAAGGGTGTCTCTCCGACGAGGGTGTCCGATGAAGCGGTTGAGCCGGATAGAAGGGTATCGGTGAAGCTCTTGGCGGCGTTCTTGGCCTCGTAGATGGGACAGCCGGAGCCGCTGCAAGAGTGCCCCTGCGAGTCGACACCCATGGAGCCGGTGGCGTCAATAGCCATCACCGTATCGACGGCAAGGACGCCGTAGCCGGCGGTGGCGCTGGCGGTGACGTTGATGGAGTTGATGCCGAAGACGCGCATGAAGATCGTTTTGACGGGAAGAGTAGCGTTCACCTGGATTTGCCGATCGGTGGGCGATGTGGGCGTGCTGACCGTGGCGTCCGGTTGGTTCTGGGTCATGTAAGTGTTGATCTTCGCCGTTGCGTTGGTGAGGTTGGGCAGCTCGAGGGTGCCGGCAAGAGCGGCGGCGTCGACGGCTTTTACGAGCTCAGCCTTGGCGACAAAGCACCTGCCGGCATCTACCGCGAGGCCGACGGCGCCGAAGAGGACTATTATCGTCAGTGCGGCCATCGGCAGGATCTGGCTGCTTGCGTCTGAAGTTCTTCGTATCCAGGAGCGCATGGTTATCCCTCCGTCACCACGTCATTGATATACGATGGTCCGCATGGTGGTGCTGGCGCACATGCGGAGAGGGTTGCTGATAACGCCTGAAAGACCGGGAAAGATGAGTGGGTGATTAGAGCAGACCTTGACTCTAAGGGAATTGTCGCCGGCGACGGGGTTGTGAGTAATCGTCACGTCTTGTGCGGAATTGAACGTGCCGCGCACGCGGGCCATTTCGGTCGTTACCATGTTCTTGATGTCGGTATCGGTCGCCAGGCCTTTCGAACCCAGGCGGGCGCCGTCGCGGCTGACGTCGATGACGGTGATGTAGGAGTTGAGCGCGTCAGCTATCTCGATAACGCCGCCAAAGAGAAATAGAAAGATAGGAACGACGAATGCCATCTCTACTATGGCCTGGCCAACATCGCTCCGAAGGCCGCGCGAGCCAGCGGCGGGCAGGCCTTTCGCCTGGCGCGTTGCCGGCGGGGAAGATGATTCGGTCGACACTGTTGTCTGGTCTCCTATCTTCATTTTCGGGCGATCCGGCTGTATTCCGTACCACCGACACCGTTCGATTTCCGGACGAGCAACTGAGCGCTCGAACGAAATTGGGTGGGGAGATAAGCGCTCCCCACCCAATACCTGAAGCCGTTCAGTGGCTCTTACGCGCAGGTTCCACCTGTGAGGCAGCCGCTGACCTTGGTGAACACGTCCTTGATGTTGCCGCCGACGGTGAAGATGATGCCCACCGCGACGACCGATACGAGCGCCAGGATCAGGCCGTACTCGGCCATTGTCTGGGCCTTCTCTTCCGTGATCCAGCAGTAGAGCCGGAGAAGCTTGTCGTTGATGAACTGCATTTGTTTTCCTCTCTTCTTGCTAGGGTGTTGTCGAATTTGCTTCACCGCCTGGCCCTCTGGCGGGGCGACACCTGTCGCGAGGGCTTCGGGCGGATTGTCTCCGGGTGATCGTCAGTCTTTCGGCTTCACCTCCTTTGCTGGTCTTGAAGCCATTTCTGGCGGTTTCGTCATATCGCCACGGGGACGCCGGCGACGTCGCCCGCGGTGTTTCATCGGAACTTGCCTGACCGCTGATCCGGAGCAAGAGATGAGCTTTCCTGTCCTCGCGGGCGCTCCAGGATCTGCACTTTGGTGCGCTCCTTGAAGGCGAACGAGGGTGCTATCTCCGGCGGCAGCGGTCGCAGCAAGCTCGCGATCTGCAACAACGGCGTGAGCTCGGCACGATATTGCGGGTACATGATTAGACAGGTCTCCATATCTTCGCCCTGACGCATGGCTTCCAGGCAGTCGGCAAGCGCTTCGACGATTCTAGGCAACTTCTTCCACCTTCATGATTTTGCGCAGGGCGCACAGGGCGCGGTGCTGGATGACGCGCACCGCAGCCACACTCTTGCCAAGGATTCCG
Source organism: Dehalococcoidia bacterium (assembly GCA_049511815.1). GTDB lineage: Bacteria > Chloroflexota > Dehalococcoidia > DSTF01 > JALHUB01 > JALHUB01. The sequence goes on along the minus strand of JBEKXP010000073.1, from coordinate 176 downwards.
GCGACTTCTTTGTAGTCCAGCTCTTCGACGAAGCGGAGGATGATGACCTGCCGCTGGTCGTCGCCGAGACGAAGGACTGCTTGTCGGACACGCTCTTCTTCGGCCTGTCGCTCGACGACGGCTTCCGGGTTTCGGGGAAGGCCATCGTCGATAAGCGACTCGTGGAGCTGCGCATC
>JBEKXP010000072.1:0-9457 GCA_049511815.1 Dehalococcoidia bacterium | reverse complement strand
CGTCCCCACCGGCATCGTCGTCGTCTGCCAGGACGAGCGCTCGCAGTGGAAGAACCGCGTTCGCGCCATGGCCGTCCTCCGCGCCCGCCTCTACGATTACGAGCAGCAGCGCCAGGCGGCGGAAGTCTCCGAGACGCGCCGCTCTCAGGTCGGCAGCGGCGAACGCGCCGAGAAGATACGCACCTACAACTTCCCCCAGGACCGCGTCACCGACCACCGCGTCGGCCTCACGCTGCACAACCTCCCGGGCCTCATGAACGGCGACCTCGACGCCCTCATCGACGCCGTCTCCACCAGCGAGCAGGCGCGCCTTCTGGAAGAACAGCTCGCCGTGCCCGACGGCAAACGGGCGTGACCGCAGCCCAAGCCCTTCTCGACGCCCGGCGCCGCCTGAACGTTGCCGGCATCGAAGACGCCGCCCTCGAAGCCGAAGTCCTCCTGCGACACGTCCTCGGTCTCGACCGCGCTCACCTCTTCGCCCGCATCGACGACGCCTTCGACGACGACGCTCTGCTCGCCTTCCAGCGTCTCGTCGAGCGCCGCGTCGCCCACGAGCCGACCGCCTACCTCGTCGGCCACCGCGAGTTCTTCGGCCTCGACTTCGAGACGACGCCCGACGCCCTCATTCCGCGCCCCGAGACCGAGCTCCTGGTCGAAGAAGCCCATCGCCTCGCTCCCTCCGCTCCCCTCGTCGTCGCCGACGTCGGCACCGGTTGCGGTGCAATCGCCGTCGCCCTTGCGACACATCTCCCGCAAGCCATCGTCTATGCCATCGACGACTCGCCGTCAGCGCTCGCCCTCGCCGCCCGCAACGCCGCGCGATTCCGCGTCTCCGAACGCGTCCGCCTTCTTCAGGGCGACCTACTCGATCCCCTGCCGGAGCCCGTCGACCTCATTGTCGCCAATCTGCCTTACGTGAAGACCGCCGACTGGGAAGCGCTGCCGCCGGAGATTCGCGATCACGAGCCGCGCGCCGCCCTCGACGCCGGCCCAACCGGCACGGAGGCGCTGGAGCGGCTTCTGTGTGCGGCGCCGTCGCACCTGCGGCCGGCCGGTCGCCTGCTGGCGGAGATCGCCTGGGACGAGGGAGAACGATTGCTCGATGTCGCGCGGGCGTGCTTCCCCGAAGCGCGAGTAGATGTGAAGAAAGACCTCGCCGGCCTGGACCGCGTCATCCGTATCGAAGCACCTTAGGTGCGACGCTCTCCTCGCTCCAAACCCGGTCGGCGACGCAGTGGCAACGATGGGGAAGAATCGCAATGCTTGGCGCTGTCACAGGATGGCGGAACTCTCCGGAAGGCTGAGGGTTTCAACCCTCAGAATCGCTTCCTCTCTTTCCGCGAGACGGGAAGGCGAGCCGAGGCAATCGCCGACGCAGTGGCAACGATGGGGAAGAATCGCAGTGCTTGGCGCTGTCACAGGATGGCGGAACTTCCGGAAGGCTGAGGGTTTCAACCCTCAGAACAGCTCTCCGATCAGCAAGGAGCGTTGCTAGGCCGAAGTGATCGTCTTCCCTTCCGTCTTTATCGACGGCGCAATCACCATCTCCGCCTGGTGGAACTCGCGGACGTTGCTCGCCCCGCAGACACCCAGCGCGGTCCGCAAGACGCCGGCCAGGTTCTCCGTCCCGTCGCTGCGAGAGGTCGGCCCGTAGAGGATCTTCTCCAGGCTCGCCCGCACGCCCACGTGCACCCGCTTGCCCCGCGGCAGCTCCGCGTGCGGTGCCGACATGCCCCAGTGGTAGCCCGCGCCCGGCGCTTCTTCCGCGACCGCCAGGAGAGTCCCCAGCATCGCCGCGTCGGCGCCCGCCGCAAACGCCTTGCACAGGTCGCCGCCGGTGTGGATGCCGCCATCGGCGATTATCGGGACGTAGCGGCCGCTTTCCCGCTCGTACGCGTCGCGGGCGGCGGCGCAGTCGATTATCGCTGTCACCTGCGGCACGCCGATGCCCAGCACGTCGCGCGTCGTGCAGATGACGCTCGGGCCGACGCCGACAAGCACGGCCGCAATTCCCGTCTCCATCAGGTCCTTGCAGGGGCCGAAGCTGACGGTGTTGCCGACGACGACCGGCACCGGCACCTGCTCGCACAGCTTCTCGAATCGAAGGCCTTCCAGGCTTCGCGAGCTGTGACGCGCCGTCGTCACGGTCGACTGCACGACGAACACGTCCACGCCCGCCTCGACGGCCACAGGCGCGAACCGCTTGGCGTTCGCCGGCGTGCAGGATATGGCGCAGAGCGCGCCCTCTCGCTTGACCGCGCGCACCCGCTCGCCGACGAGGTCGAGGCGCACCGGCTGCGAATAGATACGCTGGAGCAGCGCGCCCACGGTCTCCTGCGGCGCGGCGGCTATCTCGCGGAGGACGCCTTCCGGGTCCTCGTAGCGCGTCTGGAGGCCGTCGACGTTGAGGACGGCCAGCCCGCCGAGCTGCGAGAAGATGGCGGCCGAACGCGGGTCGACGACGGCGTCCATACCGGCGGCCAGGAACGGCAGCCGCAGCTTCACGTCGCCGAGGGCGAAGGAGATATCGACAAGCTCCGGGTTAATCGTAACGTCGCCGGGGACAATCGCGACCTCGTCGAAACCGTACGCGCGGCGCATCTGCTTCGCGCCGGGCGGCGCCAGGCGCATCTCTTCCCGCTGCTCGGCGTCGATGACCGCCGAGGATGCGGACGCCCGACCCGGGACGCCTTGCCAGCTAACGTCCCTCATTGCGCTGCCCTCCCTTCGGATGGGGGAACTACGAGGAGTATAGTGAAACTATACCAAGCGGGGCCAACGAGGTCAACGCGAACTTGTAACTATCTGATATAATTCCGAAAAAAGCTAGTCGTTAGGGCACGTCTTGACATAATGGGCACGCTCTTTCTCGTCGCGACGCCAATCGGCAACCTGGAAGACGTCACGCTGCGGGCCCTGCGAACGCTGAAAGAAGTCGACCTCATCGCCGCCGAAGACACCCGAACCACACGCAAGCTCCTCTCCCACTACGACGTCCACACTCCCCTGACCAGCTACAACGACCGCAACAAGCGCTCGAAGACGTCAGTCATCCTCGCGAAGCTGGCGGAAGGCGACGTCGCGCTCGTCTCCGAAGCCGGCATGCCCGCCATCAGCGACCCGGGCCAGGACCTCGTCCGCGCCGCCTACGCCGCCGGCGTCCCTGTTGCCCCCGTGCCCGGCCCGTCGGCGATTACGACGGCGCTTGCCGCCTCTGGCCTGCCGACGCGCGCGTTCACCTATCTCGGCTTCCTGCCGCGCCAGGCGACGGAGCGTCGACGCCTCCTCCAGTCGCTGGCCGGGCGCGAAGAGACGGTCGTCGCCTTCGAGGCGCCGCACCGCCTGCGCCGGACGCTGGCCGACATCGAGCAGGCGCTGGGCGACCGCGACATCGCTGTCTGCCGCGAGCTGACGAAGCTGTACGAAGAGGTGTTTCGCGGCCGTCTTTCGGACGCCTTGCACCACTTCGCGGAGCCGCGCGGCGAGTTCACGCTCGTCATCGCCGGCGCCGCCACGCCGTCAGCCGACGAAGCGGTCCCGCCTGAGGTCATCGCCGAGATGCGACGGCTGCGCAACGAAGGCGTCGGCGCGCAGGCAGCGACGGCGCAGCTCTCGCGGCGCTATGGCCTCCCTCGCCGCCGTCTCTACCGCCTCTGGCTCTCCCTCGCCTGACCGTTCTCTATCGAACCGCCGAGTCTGCTACAATACTCTCCCATGGACGAAAAGACCCTCGCGACGCTCGAGTTCGAAAAGGTGCTGGCGCGACTGGCCAAGCACACCTCCTTCTCCGCCGGCCGCGACTTGACCTTGGCCCTGCGCCCGTCGAGCGACTACGACGAAGTGCTGCGCAACCAGCGCCTCACCGCCGAAGCGCGGCGCCTCCGCGAGACGCAGCCCCGCAGCGGCCTCGGCGGCGTTCACGACGTGCGGCAGCTCGCCAACAAGGCGAACCTGGGCGGCATCCTCGAGCCGTCGGAGCTGCTCGACGTCGCGGGCACGCTGGCGGCGGGACGCTCCCTCAAAGAGACGCTGATCAAAACCGGCGGGCCGCCCGCCAACAAGCTGCCGCTCCTCGCCGAGATCGCCGAGCGCATCACCGGCCTCGCCGAAGTCGCCTCCGAGGTCTACCGCTGCATCACGCTGCGCGCCGAGGTCGCCGACGCCGCCAGCCCGGCGCTCGCCATCGTTCGCCGCGACCTCCACACCGTCCACGACCGCCTCTACGCCAAGCTTCAGGAGCTGCTGACCGCGCCGGACATGCGCGCCGCCATCCAGGAGCCCATCATCACCCTGCGCGAAGGCCGCTACGTCATTCCCGTCAAGGTCGAGGCCGGCGGCCAGGTGCGCGGCATCATCCACGACGTCTCCGCGAGCGGCGCCACCGTCTTCATTGAGCCCATGGCCGTCGTCGACCTCGGCAACACCTGGCGCGAGACGCAGGCCGAAGAGCAGCGCGAGGTCGAGCGCGTCCTCCGCCGTCTCAGTGCGCTCGTCGGCCGCTCCGCCCACGCCATCGGCGTGAACATCGAGTCGCTGGCGGAGATCGACCTCGCTTTCGCCAAGGCCGGTTTCGCCGAGGAGCTCGGCGCGACGGAGTTGCCCTACGAAGGCGAATCGCAGCCCTGGCTGACGCACCCGCCCGACGCGCTCCACCTCGTCAACGCCCGTCATCCGCTGCTTCCCGTCGAGGCCGTCCCCGTCTCGCTCTCCGTCGGCGGCAACTACAGCGTGTTGCTGATCACCGGCCCGAACACCGGCGGCAAGACGGTCGCGCTGAAGACTGTCGGTCTGCTGAGTGCGATGGCCCAGGCCGGCCTGCCCGTGCCCGCCGACGCCGGCAGCCGCCTGCCCGTCTTCGACGCCGTCCTCGCCGACATCGGCGACGAGCAGAGCATCGAGCAATCGCTCTCCACCTTCAGCAGCCACATGACGAACATCATCGGCATCCTCGCCGGGGCCGGCCCGAACAGCCTCGTCCTTCTCGACGAGCTTGGCGCCGGCACCGACCCCGACGAAGGCGCCGCCCTGGCCCGCGCCCTCCTCGAGCGCGTCTTGGCGACCGGCTGCCTGACGGTCGCGACGACGCATCACGGCGAGCTCAAGGTCTTCGCCCACAGCACCAGCGGCATCATGAACGCCTCCGTCGAGTTCGACACCGAGACGCTGTCTCCGACCTATCGCATCGCCATCGGCCTGCCGGGCAGCAGCAACGCCCTCGCCATCGCCGAGCGCTTGGGCCTGCCGAAAGACATCGTCGCCGCCGCCCGCGAGTCCATCGAGCCGGAGCGGGCGCACGCCGAAAGCCTCCTGGCCGAGATCCAGCGGGAGCGCTCCTCCGCTGCGGACGCCCGCCGCGCCGAGTTGCTCGCCCGCAAGGAGGCGGAGGAGATACGCCTGCACCTGGAAGAGAAGCTCGACGCCATCGAAGAGGAGCGCGAGCAGATCCTCGCCCACGCCCGCAACGAGGCCGAGGAAGAGCTGATGCGCGTCCGGCAGCTGCTCGCCCACGCCGGCCGCCGCATCGAGCGACAGAAGCCGGAGGCCGCCGCCGAGAAGGTCGCCGCCGCCGAAGCCGTCGCCGAGACCCTGAAGCCGCCGCCGCCGTCGCCGAGACGCCGCCGTCGCAAGGGAGGCGACCTCGTGCTGCCGGAGGAGATACAGCCCGGCGACATCGTCTGGGTGCGCGGGCTGGGCCGCTTCGGCGAAGCGCTGTCTCCGCCCGACGAGAAGGGCGAAGTGGCCATCCGGCTCGGCTCGCTGCACAGCCAGGTGCCGCTGAAGAAAGTCGAGAAGGTGCAGCGCGTCAAGGCGCACGGCCCCGTCGTCGGTGGGACAGCCCCCGTCACGCCGCCCGCGCCGTCCGTGCCGATGGAGCTTCACATTCGCGGCGCCCTGCCCGACCAGGTGCTACCCGACCTCGACAAGTACCTCGACGACGCCTTCCGCGCCGGCCTGCCGTGGGTGCGCATCGTCCACGGCAAGGGGACGGGAGCGCTAGCGCGCGCCGTGCGGCAGATGCTCTCGACGCACCCGCTCGTGAAGGACTTCGACTTCGCCCCGCGGGAAGAGGGCGGCGAAGGCGTCACCATCGCCCACCTCGCGAACTAGACCCCGCCCGCTCGGGAGTGCAGAGGGCCTCCTCTGCCGGGCCTGCCTGCCGGTAGGCAGGGGTTTCAGGGGGTGTCCCCCTGATTCCCGAAGAACCTTCCTAGGGTGGGAGGGTGGGAAAAGAAGCGCCCCATGGAACGGGCGGCAGCGTCCGGGCCGAGCCGTTCCCGTTTCGTTTTGATTAACATGTGTTAACATGCGGGAACCGAAGCCGGTTGGAGAGCCCGCATGGACACAGCCATCGCGCCCGTATCTGAGTTCGACACGCCGTCGCACCCGGACACCGTCTGGACCTCCGCGAACGTCCAGGAGGTGCTCCCCGGCGCCCTTTCGCCGCTGGCGTGGTCGCTCATGTCGGGCGTCCTCGACCAGGCCTGGCGCCGCATGGTGGGACGCGCCGGCATCAAGATCGCCAATCCTGATCCGTTCATGGGCCTCTTCTACGGCCGTCCCTTTCTCAACGCCTCCCTCCTCCGCGAAGCGGCGGACAAGGGCTCCGGCAACGACGGCCTCGACGAGCAGTACTTCGGCGTCGCCCGCTCCGAGCCCGCGTCGACGCGCCGTTCCCTCGCCGACCGCCTGCGTGGCGTCGTCGTCGCCGTGCGCGTGCTATGGGTCTGGTACCGCCTGCCGGCTGAAGTCCGCGCCTTCCAGCGCATGGTCGAAGCGAATGAGTCGGAGGAAGAGAAGCGACCCCTCGCGCAGCTTTCGGTCGAAGAGCTGACCGCCGCAGTCAGCGACGGACGCGCCACGACCGGCCCTTACGCCTCCGTCCATCTGATCGCCTCCGCGACCGCCGGCCTCAGCTTCGAGCGCCTCTGGCAGCGCACGAAAGACTGGCTCGGCGACAGCGACGGCTCCCTCCACGCGACGCTTTGCAGTTCCGCCAGCGTCGAGAGCTCGCGGCCCGCTTTCGGCCTGTGGGACCTCTCCCGTCTCGCGCTCGCCTCGCCGGCGCTATCCGAAGCTTTCGCTTCCGGCGACGGCGCGGAGATTGAATCGAAGCTGAGCGCCCTCGACAATGGCTCTACCGCCGCTTTTCGCGCCCGCCTCGCCGAGTTCCTGGGGCGCCACGGCCACCGCGCCGTCAGAGAGGGCGATCTTTCCAGCCCCACCTGGGCCGACGACACGCCTTCCGTGCTCACTATGGTCCGCAACTACCTTGATGCCGGTCCCGCCGGCGACCCCTACCTGCTGGCGGAGCGGCAGCGCGGTGAGCGCGAGCTCGCCGCGCAGGACGCCATGCGACGCGTCGGCTGGCGACGGCGCTGGGCGTTCCGCTGGGCCCTCCGCGACGCCCGCAATTCCCTCGCCCGGCGCGAGCGCACGAAGTCGCTGCTCATTCGTGCCAACGACCACTTTCGCCGCCTCGTCCGCGAGCTCAGCCGTCGCCTCGCCGCCGACGGGCGCCTGGCGCAGCCCGACGACGTCTACTACCTCACCTGGGACGAAACCGCCGCCCTGGCGGGAGGAACGTTCGACCGGGCCGAGGCCGCCATCGCGGTTCGCCGCCGCCGCGAGGAGGAAGAGCGCAACCGCTGCGTCGTCCTTCCCGACGTTTTCGCCGGCCGCCCGCGACCCCTGAGCGCGGCGCCGCTGTCGACTCGCGGCCAGGTGTTGCGCGGCCTTCCCGTCTCGCCGGGCCGCGCCACCGGCCCCGCCCGCGTCGTCCACGACCCCCGCGACAACGTCGAGGTCAAACGGGGCGAAATCCTCGTCGCGCCGGTGACGGACGCCGCCTGGACGCCCCTATTTGTCGTCGTAGCCGGGCTTGTAGTCGACATCGGCGGCACGCTATCGCACGGCTCCATCGTTGCCCGCGAGTACGGCCTGCCGGCAGTCGTCGGCGTCAAGACCGCGACCCAGTGCATCCGCACCGGCCAGATCATCACCGTCGACGGCTCCCAGGGCACCGTGGTCATCGAGGAGTAGGACGAACGCTTTCCCCTCCAGGCCGACAAGCTGCTATATTATCTCTAGACCGGATCAACAACTCAGGTTCGACCATGCCGATCTACGAATACAAATGCCAGGACTGCGGCCGCCTCACCAGCGTCTTCGTCAAGTCCATCAGCGGCGAAGTAGCGGCCACCTGCCGGCACTGCGGCGGCGCCAACCTCTCGCGCGCCGTATCCGGCTTCGCTTACCATAAGTCGGAGCAGACCATCCTGTCGGAGTACGGCAGCGAGCCCAAGCGCGTCGAAGACTACCGCGACCCGCGCCAGATCGGCCGCTGGGTCGAGCGGCGCTTCGACGAGATGGGCGAAGAGATGCCCGACCAGACGCGCAAGATGATCGATGCCGCCCGCGAAGGCGAGATGCCGCCGCCTATATCCGACTAGGCTGAAGGAGAAGCCGATGTACGACCGCAGCAAGGAGCTGGAAACCGTCGTCGAAGAAACTCGAAAGGACTTCGAGGCCAAGCACGCCGCGCGCGAGATCGGCCTCGCCTCCTGCCGCCAGGCCCTGCGCCATTCCGCCAACTCCGTCCGCGTCACCCATCGCGGCGACTTTCCGGGCGCCGAAGAGCTCCTGCGCCAGGCCGCCGAGCTCCTGGAGCGCGCCCGCGTCGCCCTCGCCGACCATCCGGACATCTACTTCGCCGGCTTCGTCCACGACGCCCAGAAAGAGTACGCCGAAGGCTGCACAACCCTCGCCATCATTGCCGGCCGGCCGCTGCCCGGTCCGAAAGAGCTCGGTGTCGAGAACGGCGCCTACCTGAACGGCCTCGGCGAGACCGTCGGCGAGCTGCGACGCCACCTGCTCGACGCCCTGCGCTCCGGCGACGTCAGCGAGTGCGAAGTCTGCCTCGGCAACATGGACGACATCTACAGCCTGCTCGTCACCTTCGACTACCCGGAGGCGATAACCAGCGGCCTCCGTCGCACCGCCGACGCCGTCCGCGGCATCCTCGAGCGCACCCGCGGCGACCTGACGCTTGCCGTGCGCCAGCGCGACCTCGAACGCAAGCTCGACGAGTTCGAATCCCGCCTGTAGTGCTCCCTCTCGCCGCCGGCAGAGACGTCATTCACGCATCGACGCTTGATTAATGAGAGGCGTTTTACCGCACACCGGGTGGCCTCAGTCGCTTCGCTCCTTCGGCCCTTCTCGCGTTCAAGATATCTATGATAGATCACCCGGGACCCTGTCTTCCCTTGGCTGTGGACAGTTCTGGGGTGGGACGTGGGATAAAGAAGAGTTGTCTGCAGAAGCGGCAGTGTCGCCTGGAACGCAACCTCGACGAGTTCGAATCCCGCCTGTGACGCATGCCCTCCGCCGCTGCTGAGACCACGTCATTCACGCATTGAACGCTCCATCACGGAGCAAGGTCTGACTGCATGCCTGGTGG
>JBEKXP010000071.1:0-9476 GCA_049511815.1 Dehalococcoidia bacterium | reverse complement strand
GCCGTAGACGCCGGCCGGCCCCAGCGGCTCGCCCTCGATGGGCAGGATACCCTTGCCCTCCTTGCCGGTCGATTCCGCGACGAGCTGCTCCGCCCACGTCCCGAACGTCGAGATCGCCGGCGGCAGGACAAGCGTCAACTTGTCGCGACCCGCCAGCGCCGCCTCCGCCATCACGGCGCCGAGCCACAGCCCCGGGTTGTCCGCGACCGGCACGTATGACGCGCAGGCGCAGGCCATCTCCGTCGCCTGCTCGATGAGCTCGCCGACGGGCGCGCCGACAATCGCCGCCGGCGCCAGGCCGAAGTACGACAGCGCGGAGTAGCGCCCGCCGATGTCAGTCGGATTGAGGAAGACCCGCCGGAAACCCTTCTGGACGGCGAGCGCCTCCAGCGACGAGCCGGCGTCGGTGATGGCGACGAACTGGTCGCCGCGCGGCACTTTGTCATAGAAATAGGCGCACTGGCAGGCCGTCTCGACGGTGCTGCCCGACTTGCTGGCGACGATGAACAGCGTCCGGTTGAGGTCCAGCGAGCGCTCGAGCGCCAGAATGCTGCCCGGGTCCGTCGTGTCCAGGACATGCAGGCGCGGGAAGCCCGGCATCGCCCCGAAGGTGGCGTGAATGACCTCCGGCGCCAGGCTGGAGCCGCCCATGCCCATAAGCACCGCGTCCTTGAACCCCTCGTCGGCGACGCGGCAACCAAAGCCGCTAAGCGCCGCCACGGCATCCGTCATCTGCTCCGCGACTGTCAGCCAGCCCAGCCGGTTGCTGATCTCCTTCGGGTCCGGCTTCCAGACGGTGTGGTCCCTGGCCCAGATGCGCCGCGGCACGTCCTCGCGCGCCAGTTGCGCCAGCCGCACCTCGACGGCGGCGCCCACCGCGCCCAGGCTCACGAGCGGCCGCCGCTCCTCCGCGACGATGGCGCTGCACTTCTTGTCGATGGTTTCGAGCAGCTTTTCGAAGTCGCCGGAAAAGGCCGCCACGCCGTCGTCCAGCAGCTTCGCCGTCACGGCATCGAGGTCAATCCCCGCTTCCGGCAAGGAGGCGATAATGCGCTCCGCCTCGTCGACGCCCTGCTCCAGCTTCGGCGCCACGCGCCCGTGATCGGCGAAAGCGCGCAACGTCGCTTCGGGCATCGTGTTCACCGTGTCCGGCCCGACGAGCTCCTCGACGTAAAGGACGTCGGAGTAGGAGGGATTCTTCGTGCCGGTCGAGGCCCACAGCGGCCGCTGGACACGCGCTCCCGCCACCGCCAGCCGCTGCCAGCGTTCCCCGGAGAAAAGTCGCTTGAAAAGCTGGTAGGCCGTCTTCGCGTTGGCGACGGCGACTTTCCCCCGCAGCGGCGAGCCATCCGGAAGCTGCGCATCGACGGCGGTGTCGACGCGCGAGACGAAGAACGACGCGACGCTGCTGATGCCCTTGATCGGCTGCCCTGCGTCCAGTCGTCGCTCCAAGCCCTTGATATACGACAGCGCGACCTGCTCGTACGCTTTCACGCTGAAAAGCAACGTGACGTTGATGTTGATGCCCTGCGCCGTCAGCTCTTCGATGGCGGGGACGCCCTCCGGCGTGCCGGGCACCTTGAGCATGACGTTGGGTCGCGCCAGGCGACGCCACAGCTCCTTCACCTCGGCGATGGTGCCGACGGTATCGTGCGCCAGCCCCGGCGAAGCCTCCAGGCTGACGAAGCCGTCGCCTCCGTCCAGGCTGTCGAAGAGCGGCCGGAACACGTCCGCCGTCATCGCGATGTCCTCGACCGCCAGGCGCCAGAAGAGCGTCTTCGGGTCGCGCTCGCCGCTTTCGACGAGGCCGCGCAGGGCCTGGTCGTAGTCGGTGGAGCCGGAGATCGCCTTGTTGAAGATGGTAGGATTCGAAGTAATGCCGGCGACGGCGAACTCGTCCATCAGGCGCTTCAGCTCACCCGATTCGATGAGACCGCGTCGCACGTAGTCCAGCCAGACGCTTTGCCCTTGCTCTCTCAATGCGTGAGGGGGGTTCATAGTTGATCCTTCTCCATAGCCGTAACCTTTGCCAGCCGCCGCAGGTGCCGCTCCTCGCCACTGAACTTGGCGCCCATGAACGTCCGCACGACCTCAATCGCCAGCTCCGGCCCAATGACCCGCGCCCCAAGGCAGCAGACGTTGACGTCGTCGTGCTCGACCATCTGATGCGCCGTGTAGCAGTCATGCGCGAGGGCGGCGCGAATCCCGCGTATCTTGTTGGCTGCGACGGCGGCGCCCGCGCCCGAGCCGCACACCAGCACGCCGCGCTCGGCCCGCTCATCGACGACGGCGCGTCCGACGGCCAGCGCGAAGTCCGGGTAGTCGTCCGCGCCCTCGTATGACGCCGCGCCCAGGTCCAGCACCTCGTGGCCCCAATCGCGCAGCGACGCGGCCAGACGCTGTTTCAACTCGTACCCGCCGTGGTCAGCCGCAACCGCGACCTTCATCGTCGCACCAGCTTCTTCGCCCGCGCCGCGACGTTCTCCGGCGTGAAGCCGAACTTCTCGAACAGTACTTCGCCCGGCGCCGACTCGCCGAAGTGGTCGATTCCCAGCGCGTCGTCCGCCCACTCGCGCCAGCCGAACGTCGCCGCCGCCTCGACGGCCAGGCGCGCGATGCCCGGCGGCAGCACCGCGTCGCGATATTCCTGCGGCTGCTCCCGGAAGAGCTCCCACGACGGCATGGATACGACGCGCGCCGATACGCCCTCTCCGGCGAGCAGCTTCCGCGCCGCCAGGCAGAGCGATACCTCCGACCCCGTGCCGATGAGCACGACGTCCCGACCGTCCTCCATCACGTAGGCTCCTCGCTCGACAGCGCCGCCCGGCCGCAGCACCGGCAGCTTCTGGCGCGTCAGGATCAGCGCCGTTGGGCCGTCGTTGCGCTCCAGCGCCAGCCGCCAGGCAGCCACGGTCTCGTTGGCGTCCGCGGGTCGCAGCAGCAGCAGGTTCGGGATGGCGCGCAGGCTGGCCAGGTGCTCTATCGGTTGATGCGTCGGGCCGTCTTCGCCCAGGCCGATGGAGTCGTGGCTGTAGACGAAAACGACCGGCAGCGATTCCAGCGCCGCCAGTCGGACCGCCGGACGCATGTAGTCGGAGAAGATCAGGAACGTTCCCCCGTAAACGCGGAAGCCCCCGTGCGCCGCCATGCCGTTGAGCACGGCCGCCATCGCGTGCTCGCGGACGCCGAAGTGAAAGTTGCGCCCCGAGAAGTTGCCGCTCGTGACGTCGGCGTAGCCCTTCAGGTACGTGTCCGTGGAGGGCGCCAGGTCAGCCGACCCGCCGACAAGCTCCGGTATCAGCGGCGCCAGGGCGTTGAGCGCGGCGCCGGAAGCGGCGCGCGTCGCCATCTTCTCGCCCTCCGCAAACGACGGCAGCGCCTTCTCCCAGCCGGGGGGCAAACGGCGGAAGAGCACCCGCTGGAACTCCGCCGCTTCCTCCGGATGGGTGGCGGCGTACTCGTCCAGCCGGCGTCGCCACGACTCTTCGGCGGCCCACCCGCTCTCGACGGCCTGGCCGAAGAGGGCGAGCACCTCGTCTGGCACGGTGAACGGCTCTTCATACGGCCAGCCGAGGTTCTTTTTCGTCAGCCGCACCTCTTCCTCGCCCAGCGGAGCCCCATGCGCCGCCGCCGTGTCCTGCTTGTTCGGCGATCCGTAAGCGATGTGCGTCCGCACGACGACCAGCACCGGCCGCTCTCGCTCGGCGCGCGCCTCGGCGATGACCCGGTCGATCGCCTCCAGGTCGTTGCCGTCGGGAAGCTCCAGCACGTGCCAGCCGTAAGCGCGGAACCGGTCGCCGACGCTTTCCAGGAATGCCAGGTCCGTCGAGCCCTCTATCGTAATGTGGTTGTCGTCGTAGAAGACGATGAGCTTGCCCAGGCGCATGCCGCCCGCCAGCGAGCAGACTTCCGATGAGACGCCCTCCATCATGTCGCCGTCGCTGGCAATCACGTACGTGTAGTGGTCGACGATCTCGCCGTCCGGCCGGTTGAAGCGCTCCGCCAGCATGTGCTCGGCTATCGCCATGCCGACGGCGTTGGAGATACCCTGTCCCAGCGGTCCGGTCGTCACCTCGACACCGGGCGTGCGGCCGCGCTCGGGGTGCCCCGGCGTCTTCGAGTCCCACTGCCGGAACTGCTTGATGTCCTCGAGCGTCAGGTCGTAGCCCGTCAGGTAGAGGAGAGCGTATAGCAACATCGAAGCGTGCCCGGCGGAAAGGACGAAGCGGTCGCGGTTCGGCCAGGCGGGATTGCGTGGATTGTGCCGTAGGTACTTGCGCCAGAGGACGTAAGCCAGCGGCGCCAGCCCCATCGGCGTCCCCGGGTGGCCGGAGTTCGCCTTCTGCACCGCGTCCATCGCCAGCGTGCGGATGGTGTTGATGCAAAGCTCGTCGATCTGGCTGGCCGGAGGGCCTTGCTCCGAGGCGTTGTGAGCGCGGACGGTAATGTCCGGCCGTAGCTCCATGCTGGGGTCTTCCGTCAACGGCGTCTCCTCCTTGAGACTGATGGGGACTGGGCTTCGCAGCGACGCCTCGTCGCCGGACAGGCGGGCCTGTCAAGACAATTCTACCACCGGACCGGCGATTGAGGGATGAGGGAGAAGGCCAACCGCCAACCACGCCGCCGCCCGTTCGTGTGTTGCCCCAGTCATCCGGCAGACATACACTAAAGGTCTTCCATGAATACTCGACGCATGGTACCTTTGTGCGACGGCGCATCTTGGAAGAGCGCCTGGCGACCGTAAGGAAAGGCGGGGATGAGCGACGAGTTCCGGCCCCCGGTGCAGCTTTCGCACCGCCAGATTCAGATCGTCTTCCTCGGTCTGATGGCCGGAATGCTACTGTCTTCGCTCGACCAGACAGTCGTCGCCACCGCCCTCCCCACAATCGTCGGCGAGCTCGGAGGGCTGGAGCACCTCTCATGGGTCATCACCGCCTACCTCCTGAGCTCGACGGCCTCCATGCCGCTCTACGGCAAGCTCAGCGACATGTACGGCCGCAAGCTGCTCTTCCAGGCGGCGATAGTCGTCTTCCTCATTGGCTCGCTCCTGTCCGGAATCTCGCAGAACATGACGGAGCTTGTGACCTGCCGCGGCATCCAGGGATTGGGCGCTGGCGGCATCATGATCCTGTCGCAGACGATAGTCGGTGACATCATCGCGCCGCGAGACAGGGGCCGATACCAGGGTTACATGGGCTCGATATTCGCGGTCTCGGCCGTCGCCGGCCCGCTCATCGGCGGCTTCTTCACAGATAACCTCACCTGGCGCTGGGTGTTCTATGTGAACATCCCCGTCGGCATCATGGCGCTGCTCGTGACGGCGGTTGTCCTGCGTATGCCGGTGCGTCGGGTCAAGCAGCGCATCGACTACTCGGGCGCCCTGCTGATGGTGTCGGGCCTCGTCGCGCTTCTGCTGCTGACGTCGTGGGGTGGCATCGAGTACCCGTGGCTTTCGCCGATGATAATCGGTCTCGGCGTCGTCGGCATCGTGCTTCTCGGCTTCTTCGTCCTCAACGAAAGGCGGGTGTCGGAACCCCTGGTGCCTCTGCGACTTTTCCGGAATAAGATCTTCGCCGTCGCCACGCTTCTCTCCTTCATCGTCGGCATCGGCTTTCTGGGGTCGGTATCGTACCTGCCGATCTACTTCCAGGTGGTGCGCGGTACCAGCGCCACGATGTCAGGGCTGGCGATGCTCCCGTTGATGGCAACGGTCTTCCTCGGCGCCGTCGGGAGCGGCTGGATCATCAGCAAGATCGGCCGCTACCGCATGTTCCCGATAAGCGGCACCGGGATCATGATCGTCGGCACCTACCTGCTCTCAAGAATGAACGATGGGACTCCATGGCTTCGGGCCGCGCTCTTCATGGCTGTGCTCGGCATCGGTCTCGGCATGGTGATGCAGGTGCCTATCCTCGCCGTGCAGAACGCTGTCGCGCACAAGGACCTTGGCACGGGGACCGCCAGCGTCAACCTCTTCCGATCGCTCGGGTCGGCCTTCGGCGTCGCTATCTTCGGCGCCATTCTCAGCAACCGCTTGACCTCCGAGTTGAGGCAGATCCTCCCACCCCAGACGCTCGGCCAGATCAATCCCACCATGCTGACGGCCAGCCCGGCGCAGCTCAAGACCTTGCCGGCTGCGGTCCATGCCGGCGTGGTTCACGCCTTCTCCTTGTCGCTAAACTCCGTCTTCCTCTGGGCCGTGCCGATGATGGTCGTGGCATTCCTGGTCGCGTGGCTGCTGCAGGATATCCCGCTGCGCGAGTACGCCCACGTGGGGAAAGAGGAAGCGCCGCCACCACTTGAGGGGGAAGCAGCCGCAGACTAGCCGACCAGACGCCTCGTTACTCGGCCGCACGGACGCGGGGCAACCACTCCAGCCACTTCGGCAGATACCAGTTGTAATCGCCGAGGAGCTTCATGCTCGCCGGCAGCAGGATGGAGCGAATCACCGTCGCGTCGATCAGAATGGCAACCGCCAGCCCAAAGCCGAACTGCTTGAGCCCAATGTAGTGCGTGAAGGCGAAGATCATCGCCACCGCCACCATTATTATCGCCGCGCTCGTGATCGTTCCCGCCGTCGCCTTGATGCCGATCGAGACCGCCTCGTCGCTGCTCGCGCCGTGTTCATGCGCCTCCTTGATCCTGCTGAGCACGAACATGTGATAGTCCATCGATAGTCCGAACAGGATCGTGAACAGGAACAGCGGCAGCCAGGACTCGATGA
Source organism: Dehalococcoidia bacterium (assembly GCA_049511815.1). Lineage (GTDB taxonomy): Bacteria > Chloroflexota > Dehalococcoidia > DSTF01 > JALHUB01 > JALHUB01. Next base: position 2,752 of record JBEKXP010000071.1, on the reverse strand, counting down.
TGCCGGTCGCCTTGAAATCGAGCACAGGCTGCAGGAGCCATCCCCGCTGGAACACCAGCACCAGCAGCCCGTAAGTCGCGCCCACCGACAGCAGATTGAGGATGATCGCCTTGACCGCGATGACGATTGAGCGGAAGGTCACCAGCAGGATGACGAACGCCAGCCCGAGGACGAAGGAAAAAACGAACGGCGTTCGAAAAATGATATTGTCGCGGAAGTCCAGGTTGGCCGCGCTGTCGCCGGTGACCAGTGCCCTCGCCGTGCTGCCCTTCATCGCCGCCGGAATAATGTCGTTGCGTAGATGGGTCACGGCGTCCAGCGCCTTCTGCTCGCCGGTGTCCGCGTTGATCGGAATCCGGATAGCCTCCGTGTCGCCGGCGTCGTCGATATTCGTCTGCACAGGAGCGCCGTAGGGCGCCGCCGCCCCCTCCGACGCCGTCGATTCCGCCTGCGCCGCGTCGATGATCTTCTGGACCCGGCTCTGAACGTCGGCGGCGTAGACGTTCGCGTCCTTGCCGGCGTCGACGACCACCAGCGCCGGCGAGGTTAACCCCAGCGTGAAGCTCGCCTGCAGCACGAGCAAGGCCTTCTTCGCCTCCACCGCGTCCGGCAGCCCCTTCGCGCCGTTGAAGCCCAGGTTCAGCGACAGAGTCGGCGAAGCAACGAGCAGCAGGATCGCCACGGTGCCGGCCGCGAGCACGACAGGCCGTCGTAGCACGTGGTCGGTTATGAAGCCCCAGATGCCGCCTCCTTCGCCGCCGCCTCGGAGGAACGGCAGGCTGAAGCGGTCGAGGTGGTCCGCCTGCGACATCAGCAGCGCCGGCAGCAGCGTCACTGAGATCAGCACCGCCAGCACGACGACGACTATCGCGGCGAGACCGATGCTGTTGAACGTGGAATCGCCGATTAGGAACATCCCGCAGACCGCCAGCACGACGGTGCAGCCGGCGAAGACGACCGCTTTGCCGGAGGTGCCGGCCGCGGCGCGCAAAGCCTCCTCCTTCGACCGCCCGTGCCTTCGCTCCCGGCGAAAGCGGCTGATAACGAAGAGCGCATAGTCGATTCCCGTCGCCAGGCCCAGCAAGAGCACCACCTCGCTGTAGAGGTTGCTCAGCGCAGTCAGGCGGCTGATGAAGCCCATGATAGCGTTCGCGGAGATCACCGCCGCCATCGCCAGCGCCAGGGGAATCGCGGCGGCGACCGGGGCGCGGAAGACCAACAGCAGGATGGCCAGCGTCACGGTCAGATTCAGGATCAGCGCGAACTCCAGGTCGTGGTTGATAACCGTGTTTATCTGCTTGTTGATCGAAGCCGGCCCGCCGCTGGTAATGCTGATCCCGTTCGAGGACGCGTTGGCGGTGTGAACAGCATCGATCACCGGCTGCACGTGGTTTTGCGCCGTGAGCGCCGTTCCCTGCAGGCTGACCAGCGCGAACGTCACGTCGCCGCTGCCGCCCGTTGCGACGAAGGGCGACGATTCCCGCGGCACGCCGATGTCGTAGTGCGTGAGCGTGCCGGAGACGACGCGCGTGCTCGTCGTCACCTTCGTCCCGCCGATGGTCTGCGTCTTGGTCTCGCGCAGACCCTGAAGCTGCGCCATCAGCCCCTGGACGGTGCTCTGATAGAACGCGTCGGTCACTTTGTACTTCGACGACGAGAAGACGACGATCTCCTGCGTCGGGACCTGTACGTCGCCGAAGCGCGCCCGGAAGATGTTCAGCGCCGTGCCCGACTCGCCGGGCGGCTGCTGGACCAGGTCCGTGTTCGCCGGAACAAGCGAGAGGCCGGCGACGGCCGCGATTACCACCGCCAGCCAGGCCGGCAGCACCTTGCGGCGGTGACGCGCGCTCCACAGAGCAAGCCTCGCCGCAAAAGACGGCCTTTCTGCCTTGACCGAGCTAGAAGCTCTCTCCATCTCTCACGTTCCAGCTTACGGGAAAAGGTTCACTAGCTTGCCGCCCTGCACCTGACAGGCGGAGAGGCCAAGGTTCTTCGCCTGTTGACTCAGGTCGCCGCCACCGCCGGCGCGGTCGCCCGCCGTGTCGAAAGCGACGTTCCCGGAGACGCCGTCTGTCAGCCGCGTCTCGCTAGTGGCGTTGCGGAGCGCCATCGGGTCTATGGTCAGCGAGCCGTCCGGCTGCTGCTGCGCCACCTGCGACACGGCGTCGAGCAAAATTGTCGCCGCGTCCGCGTACTGGGCGACGAAGGCCGACGCGCCGGGCGGGCCCCCGTGCACGCTCTCGAAGTCCTTCAGAAAATCGTCCGGGAGCGTCAGCGGGCAGCCGACGAAGTAGACGCCCTCAGCCTGCGCGCCTACCGGCTCCACGAACGTCGATATCGTTGCCACCGCATCGCCGGCGCCGAAGGGGCCCTTGTAGCCGGCGTCGCGCAACTGCCGGTACAGGAGCACAGCTTCCGGATTGTAGCCGCCGAAACCAACGAAATCCGGGTTCGCGGCCGCAATCTTCTTCGCCAGCGCGCTGAAGTCGACAGTGCCGCGGCTGATGCTCTCCCGCGTCACGCTCACGCCCAAGGCTTGCATTTCGGCGCTCGCGTCCTCGATCAGGTCCTGCCCGTACGACTCGCCGTCGTCGATGAGATACGCGGTCTTGGCCTGGAGCGTCTGCGCGACGAACTGGCCGCCGATAAGCCCCTGCAGCTCGCTGCGATACGATGTGCGGAAGAAGAAGTCGCCGGAAGGCTGGCCCGTCGTCAGGTCCGATTCCGTCGCCGAACCGGAGATGGCCACGAT
>JBEKXP010000070.1:0-9575 GCA_049511815.1 Dehalococcoidia bacterium | reverse complement strand
GCTGAGCGGAAAGCTTGTCGACAAGGTGAAGCCTCACTTCCGAAAGGACCTCTTCTACTTCACTCCCAAGAGCATCCGGATCCTTGTTGAATCGGCCGGCTTCTCCGTCCTCACGCTGCGACGAGAGAACGAGCGTCTGATGATCTTGGACGACCACAGGCCGGCCACCCTCGCCAAGGTGGGCATCAAGGATCTGCTCTCGTTGCCGGGATTGATTGTCCCTGCCGCACGCAGTTCGATTCTCGTTTTCGGGCAAAAAGGGGAAGTCCGCTGACAGGGTGCGCTGTCTCACGGGTGAGCAGGGAAGCCGAGAGCCAGGAGAAGAAGCCATGACCAAGCTCGAAGCAACAATCAGGAGGCCGGCAAGGGCTGCTCGGGGCTACGTGAGGAAGCTGAGGGCCGCTTACCGCAACTCGGACTCTCTTGGCGAGTGCATTAGGTTGGTTCGCCTGTTCAACAAGGTGAGACCGTTTACTATAGTGTCATGGGCGAGGCTGGGCGCCCTCTACAAGCTAAGCAGGGAGCTCGAACGGCGGGGCATTGCAGGCGACATCGTAGAATGCGGCACCTGCAATGGTGGGTCCGCCGCCGTGATGGGATATGCGTCAGAGGGCTCGCCGGCGACGCGACGAATGTGGCTGTTTGATTCTTTCGAAGGCCTGCCTCAGCCGACGGACGAGGACGGGGAAGAAGCACGAGGGCGCGAGGGAGCCTACGCGGGAACAGTTGGAAATGTTCGAAGAGTCTTGGCAGCCTTGAGGATCCGTGACAACCGTGTCCAGATAGTTAAGGGGTGGTTCCAGGAGACGCTCGCCGCAGCTCCCGTCAAGAGGATCGGCCTCCTGCATATCGACGCCGACTTGTATCTCTCCGTCAAACAATGCCTGGACGAGTTCTATGACCGCGTAGAACCGGGGGGATTCATCGTGCTCGATGACTACGGGAACTGGGAAGGGTGTCGCAAAGCCGTTGAGGAATTCTTCCTGGTGCGAGGGCTGGATGTGGTTCTAGTGCAGGTCGATAACGAGGGTCGCTACTTCGAAAAGCCTCAGCTGGACTCTACCGCAAGCCTAGGGGCGCCGGAGCGGGACGTTCGCCATCGCGGCGAGGCCACCGGAATGTCGCGCAGCGAACCCGTCGCCGCGTACCGCGCAGAGACGGCAAAGGAACGAATCTCGGATCGAACATGATGATCATCGCACGGAAGCGGGTATGACGATGGCTGGGATGAAACTGCTTTACCTGAACTCGCTGCCCAACTACGGCGGCGGCGAGAAACATACCTGGCTCCTCATGCGAGGCCTGCGCGAACGCGGCTGGCGCGTACATCTCGCGGCGCCACCGGGAAGTTCCCTTGCGGAGCAGGCGCGGAGCGACGGGTTCAACGTGCACAGCATCGCTTTTCGCAGCAAGTGGGACGTTTCATCGGCAGCAGCCATCTATCGCCTCTTACGGCGCGAGCGCTTCGACGTCGTTCACGCTCAGGAACCTCGCTCCTCGCTTCTCGGCCTTCCGACGGCGCGGCTGGCCGGGGTGCCGGTTCGGATTACAACCGTGCACATGCTCAACACCGACCGTTCCTATCCGCCGCTCACAGGACCGAAGCGATTCCTCTACAGCGCCATCTTCCGCTGGGTGGCCCGTGCAGCAACCGGCATCATCGCCGTGTCCGAATGGAACCGGAACGCTTTGCAGCGCCGCGGTATCCCAGCATCGAAGCTACGCACGATTTATCCGGGGATTGACCTGCAGGAGTTCTCTGAGCCGCAGCCGCCGCGCGAGCCCAATCCTCTGGCAACCTTGCCCGAAGCCGCGCCCGTGGTAGGCGCGGTCGGACGGCTCGTTCAGCAGAAGGGGCTCGACGTCCTTTTGCGGGCGTTTCCAACGCTGCTCGATCGACATCCTGACGCCTGGCTGGTCATCGTCGGCGACGGCCCTGAGCGGCAAAGCCTGGAAGCCCTGGCCGCGAAGCTCCGTCTGCGCGAGCGGACGATCTTCGCCGGCTTCCGTCGGGACGTCCCGGCGCTGCTGCGCCGATTCACGGTCATGGCGATGCCATCGCATTTCGAAGGACTGCCCGTCGCGCCGATGGAAGCGTACATGGCAGGCGTGCCGGTGGTGGCCACGGCCGTATACGGCACGCCGGAGGTGGTCCTCGACGGCTGGACGGGGCTGCTCGTTCCGCCCGGCGAACCCGGCCGGCTGGCAGCGGCTCTGGCTGACCTGCTTCGCGACGTTTCCCGACAGCAAGCCATGGCCGAGGCCGGCAGGAGGCTGGTCCACGAGCGCTTCTCCCTGGAGACGATGCTGGAGGCCACCGACTCCTACTATCGAGAGCTGGCGCCGGCGAGCTCACTGCCCGCTCCCGCTTCTTCAAATGTGACCGAGGTGCAGCGTGCAGGCCACTAGAACAGTCACCAACGTCGAACAACCCAGGGAATGGCTGCCCGCTGCCGGGCCCTCGCTCGTCGCTACCCTCGTCGTTGGGATGCTGACACTGTCAGCGCTCGTCGGGCTGCTCATCTCCGTCGGCGGAGACGGCATGCGGCTGCTGCCGGCGCTGCTGCTCGGGCTGGCCTGGGCGGCGTGGGCGCTGCCGCGTCCCGACCGCGTGCTGAAGACGATGTTCCTCCTGACGCCCGTGGTGAACCCCGGCGTACCCTGGGGCCCGTTCGACATCTACCTCTCGTCGGGGCTAATCCTGGTGGCAGGTCTGTCGACCGCCATGTCGGCGTTCTTCGCCACCGGTGATCACGCCGCGAACCGCGACTGGCTCCGGCATCGTCTGGTAGTGCCGTTGTTCCTCCTGGTCATCGTCAATCTGCTGTCGATGACGTTCAATTCCGGCGTCCCTCTGAGTGAAGGCGTTCGAGTCATCCTTTTGCTCCTCCAACTCTACGTTGTCGCGTTCATCGTCTACTACGTGGCAACCGACGAAGCGCGCGCCGCGAGTCTGCTGCCGTGGCTGCTGGTGGGAGGATCGCTAGGGGCGGCAGCGGCGCTGGTATCCGCAATTCAGCCCGGTTTCGCCCCCTGGAGTCTTCTTGGCGGCGTGAAAGGCGCGAACGCTTCGTTCGGGGCCATGAGCCAGCGCATCGAGGGCGCCTTCCTCCACCCGAACAACCTCGGCATCTTCGTTGCTTATCTCATCGTGGCCCAAATCGCCCTCGTCGCCTATTTCAAGAAGTCTTCGACGCTTCTCTGGGCGGGCGGCGCGATCGCCCTGGTGACGCTGCTGTTGACCCTTTCTCGCGGCGCCTGGCTCGGAGCGGTGGCGGGAGTAGGGACGGTCTTCCTTCTCCAGCGACGGGCGCCGGTATCGGCAATTGTGGTGGCGGCCCTCGGCCTCATCGTCTTCTCGCTACTCTTTTCCCATGCCTCAGACGTAAATGACGCCCTTTCTCAGCGGATCACCCAGGTCACGCCCAGCAGCCTTGCGCAGAGACAGGGCGTGTGGGGACAAAACATTCAGGCCTTTGTCGGGCACCCAATACTGGGAGCGGGGCCGGGAGCAACAAGGTCCGCGAGCTCCGACGCGCATAGCAGCTACCTTCAAGTGCTCGTAGATACGGGAATAGTGGGCGCCGTAGTCTACGTCGCGCTGCTGCTGGCAGTCGGCAGGGAGCTGTTCGGAGCTCTCAAGCGCAGCCGCGGCACCCGCCGTTATCACATAGCGGTCGCCGCGGCAGGTGTCTGGGCGGCGTTCATGGCCTCCGGTCTCGTCCATTCATCGGATGTGCAGGTGTTCTCCAACTGGTTCCCAGGCCTGATGCTTGGTCTCGCCATGGCGATCAACCGACTGCCGAATCCGCTGGCCCGTCCACAAGGAGGTGCGGCGCCCGATGAAGCTTCCTGAACGTGCGGCGTGCTTCGCGTGTGTAGGCGAGTCCAAGAACGCCTTGTGGCACGACGACGGCCGAGTGCTCTTCGGCTGCGCCACCTGTGGCTCGGAGTGGATAGAGGGAACCGCGCCGCAGGATCAGGCCTACAGTTACGATCGCTGCGACGGAAGCGGCCTCGCGCGCCGATACTATTCGGCCAGAGCGCGGCGCTTTGCCTCTTACTTGTCGACTCTCTCCTTGCCCGCGGGCGATCTGCTGGATGTCGGGTGTGGGCAAGGGGAGTTCCTTGTCGAGGCCAAGGCTTTAGGCTGGCGCCCTGTCGGCGTCGAGCTGAATGAGAAGGCGGCGTCCGCCGGCCGAGCGAGAAGCAGAGCTCCCGTCCTTGCCGGGGATCTGGCCGGCACCCAGCTCTTCGAGCGCGAGAGCTTCGACGCGATCACCCTTTGGGGCGTCCTCGAGCACGTTCCTGATCCGGAACGGCTGCTGCGGGCCTGTTGTGCCCTCGTCCGCCGCAACGGGCTTCTGCTCCTCGAGACTCCGAGTTCCAGCGGCATGTTCCGTCTCGCCGCGCGAAACCTCATGGCCGCAACCGGCGGCCGGTTCCAGCAGGCGTTAGAGAAGACCCTTGGAGCGGGCCACGTGGTCTGGTACTCACCTCGAGGGCTCCGTGCCACGGCGGACCGGCTAGGCCTGCGCGTGATGGATCTTCGGGGGTCAAGGAATTTCACTCAGATTCTGACGGAACGCTTCGCGGCGCTGCCTCGAGTCGAGAGAGTTCCATTCCAGGCGGCTACCATAGTCCTGAACGGGATCGCGGCCCCGCTCGGGCATCCCAATCACATTCTGGCGACTTTGCGGCCTTCGACGAGCGTTTGCGGCCGGCCTTCGGATCCGGTGAGCATTGAAACCTTTCGTGAATTCGAGGGCGAAGTGAGCAAGTCAGATATGACGCGCGTGGATGCGGAGGAAGGGGCCTGTAACCAGTGAACATCCTTCTGCTGGACACCGAATCGAATCTTGGGGGCGCGCAACTCTCGCTGCTATCCCTGGCGGAAGGGCTGCAATCCCTGGGCCATCGTGTCACGGTCGCCTGCCCCGGTCCGGGCGACTTCTCCCGGCGACTTCGCGATCAGGGGATAGCGGTGCGCCTCTGCAAGCTGGACCATCGATTGTTCTCGCCCGGCACCCACAGCCGTCTCCGCGTCGTCAGCGACGGCCTGGGGTTGATTCCGAGCGCGTTCACCGTTCTGCGCCTGATCTTATGGGGACGCGGGCAGAACATTGACCTGATTCATGCCAACGACTTCAAGAGCGCGCTCTGGGTCGGCCTGCTGGGACGAGCGCTGGACGCGCGGACCGTCTGGCACGGCCACGTCTTCTATCGCTATGGCCGTTTGGGCCGGCTCGCCGCCGGGCCCTGCGACACCGTGATAGTGAACTCAGAGGCTGTACGGCTAAGCTTCATCGCGGGCGGCATTCCAGCTTCCAAGGTCGTCACGGTCTACAACGGCCTGGACCTGAAAGCCTTCCCTTTGCTGGCGGACAAATCCGGTCCGCGGGCGGCCCTGGGACTGCCGCCGACAGTACCGGTCGTCGGCTTTGTGGGCCGGATCGCGCCCCGGAAGGGTCTGGAAGAGCTTCTGCGGTCGGCAGTGCAAGTGAGCGCCGCCGTCAGCGACGCGCATTTCCTCATCGCTGGCGATGAGCTGTTCTTCGACGACAATGCCGGCAGCAAGAGCGCCATGCAGGCTCTAAGCCAAGAGCTGGGAATCGCCGATCGTTGCCACTTCGTCGGCTTTCGAGAAGACGTGCCGGCGATGATGGCCGCTTTGGACGTGCTTGCCTTCCCCTCGTGGGAAGAGCCCTTCGGCCGCTCGCTCATAGAGGCGATGGCTGTCGGCCGGCCCGTCGTGGCCTCCGACACCGGTGGCGTCCCTGAGATCGTTACGCACGGAGAAACGGGCCTGCTGGTGCCGCCGCGCGACCCGCCTTCCCTTGCCGACGCGTTGATCACCGTACTGCGCTCGCCGCAGCAGGCGCGCGCCATGGGCCTGCGCGGGCGAAAAGTCGTGGAGCAGCGCTTCACAATCCAGCAGCACGTCGAAAAGATCGAAGCTCTGTATCGCCGGGCAGGCCCCTTCGCGGGCGATGGCGACGCTGGCGACGAAAGCTTGAAATATGCGGAGGCGCCGGATGGCTAGCCGTCTGCTCCATCTGGGACGCGAAGGCGCGCGGTTTGTGGCGGACTGGGCGTATCTTGTCGCCGTCACAGCGGGCAGCTTGTTCCGCCGCCGCCGCCGCGAAGGCGATATCCGCTCCATCCTTGTCCTGTGCACGGCCGGAATAGGAGACGCCCTCTGGTCCACGCCGGTCCTGCGGGCGTTGCGGGCGCGACATCCCGACGCCGCCATCGCCGTGCTCGTCTCGCAGAAACGCGGCACACGACAGGTATTCGAAGGCTCGCCCTTCGTCGACGAATGCATCGTCGTCGACTGGGACTACCGGGCGCTCCCCGGCGGGCTGGCGCGGTTCCTCCGCCTTCTGCGAGGCCGCAGCTTCGACATGACCGTCTTCACTTTCCCTGGAGCGGGTATTGGGAGCCGGCTCTTAGCTCACCTGATAGGCGCCCCCGTGCGCGCAGGATACAAGGGCTTCGGCTCACGTTTCCTGCTCACGCTTGCTGTTCCGCTGGACGCGCGGCAGCACTCATTGAAGATAAACCTCGACCTGGCATCCGCCGTAGGCGCTGCAATCGAGGATGCCCGTCTCGATTTGCCCATCGACGAGGGCGACAGAGCATATGCCGAAGAGCTCACACGCAAGAACGGCGACATGCTCGGAGAAGCCCTTGTCGGTGTGCATCCGGGCGGCTTCCCCGACATCCCGGAGAAAGCCTGGCCGTCGGAGCGGTTCGCCCAGGTCATCGATGCGCTTCAAGAGAACGCCGGCGTTCGCGTCCTCCTCTTCGGCGGGCCTCAGGATGATGAGCGCGTCGGACGCATCCTGTCGTCGCTCAAGGGCGGACCGCCCCTCCTGGCGACCGGCCTCACGCTGCGACAGATGGCGGCCCTATTCCAGGAATGTCGTGTCTTAATCACAAACGACTGCGGCCCTCTGCGCGTCGCCGAGGCCGTCGGCACACCGGCTATCGCCCTCTTCGGCCCAACGGACCCCGCTCTGGTGGGACCGTACGAAGCGTGGGCCGGGCGGTACATCGTCATCCGAAAGCAGATCCCTTGCGGACCCTGCTATCACCGCAAGCGGATCCGCTGTCCGTACGACGCAAAGTGCATGGACCTCATTACCGCCGAAGAGGTAGTGAACGCGGCCAGGGTATTCCTGGAAAGTCGCGGCGGACCTGATGCGAATGACAGCAAGCGACCATCGGGAGAGGGACAGCATGCCAAGGTATAGCAGCGCGGCCAGGCGTTTTGATAGGCTGGCCGGCCCTCCGCTGTGCGGCGCGCTCGGACTGTGGGACGCTCTCTCCCGTCGGGGCAGAGAGGCGCCGCACCCGCCCAAGAACGTCTCGCGCATCCTCGTTTCCAAGATGGGGAACATCGGCGACACCGTTCTGATGGCGCCGGCGATCAAGTCGCTTCGGCATGCATTCCCGGCAGCGCGTATCTCATTCGTCGCAACGTCCCATAACGTCGAGATCGTGAGCATGCTGGGCGGAATCGACGAATGCATCTTCCTTGACCACCGCCGCTGTCTTGCGAGCCCGCTATATCTCTGGCGTTTCGTCCGTCACTTGCAGTCGGGCCGCTATCAAATAGCCATCGACTTCGACCAGTGGCAACACCTGCCGCCGCTCTATCTGTATCTGGCGGGAATCCCCGTTCGCCTGGGGTTCGACACCGCCGGCGAGCGCCGCGCTGGCCTCTTCAGCCGATGCGTCCCGTATAACGAGGACGAGAACAGTCCAGGTCACGAGGCGGAGTATTTCGAAAGGTTGGTTGAAGCGCTGGGCGTCCCCTCGTCGAATGCTGCGCCGGAGCTGGTCATCGACCGCGAGGACGACCGCGCCGTGAGCACGCTTCTGGAACGGCAGTCCATTCCCGCCGGAGACCGCATCGTCATCGTCTATCCCTCTGGCAGGGCCAAGGGAGGCATTAGCAGGGCCTGGAGCGCCGACCGCTTCGTCGAGCTCTGCAACCACATAGTCGCCTCGCACGGGTGCACTCTAGTCTTCGTCGGCGGCCCCGACGAGCGCGAAGAGGCGGAAGCTATCGCCGCGCGCGTTCGGGGGAGGCCGCTGGTCGCAAACGGCACACTATCGCTGGGCCGGCTCGCCGCTCTCCTGCGAAGGGCGTCCCTCTTCGTGGGCAACGAAGGGGGCCCCATGCACGTGGCCGCCGCGGTTGGCGTTCCCTGCGTGTCTCTCTTCGGCCCCACGAACGCCAGCCGCTGGGGCGCCTACGGACAAGGCCACATTAACGTCGTCGCAGACGTTCCCTGCAGCCCCTGCTTCTTTCTGGGGGCCAAGCGGCGCGACTGTGTGCGACAGGGGGCATGCATGGACTCGATATCGCTGGATGCGGTCAAGCGCGCCGTGGACGAAGTGCTGGCGCGGGCCCTGCCCCAGAGAGTCGAAGCGGAGAGCCAACGATCACGCTTTCCCGTACCGTTGAGTGAGAAGTAGGGGGGTCGAACAAATGACTGCGGCCCAACTGTCGCGTCTGAGAGAAATCGCCGGCTCGCTTTCCGGCGGCAAGGTGCTGGTGGTCGGCGATTTCATGCTGGACCGCTATCTCTACGGCGACGTCTCCCGCATATGCCCCGAGGCGCCGGTGCCCGTGGTGGACTTGCGGACAATCGAGCACACCGCCGGCGGCGCAGGAAACGTGGTCGCCAACCTGTCGAGCCTGGGCGGCAGCGCCCTCACTCTGGGACTGGTTGGCATCGACGAGGAGGGTGAGGCCCTGATGGCGCTGCTTCAACAGAGGGGCGCCTGCGTGGCCGGCCTGCTCCGCGACGAGTCCCGTCCCACTTCCGTGAAGAGCCGCGTGATGGCCCACAACCAGCAGATGCTGCGCCTGGACCGGGAAACGCGGACGCCTGTCAACGGCGGAACGCTCCGTTCGCTCAAGAAGGCCTGCGACCGCGCGATCGGCGAGGCTGACATCGTGATCCTTTCCGACTACGCGAAAGGCCTGCTGGTCCCGGAGCTCTGCCGCTACGCGATCGCCCGGGCGCTCGCCTTCGGGAAACCCTGCATCGTCGATCCCAAGGGCAGCGACTGGCACAAATACCGTTCCGCGACCGGCATCACGCCCAACCTGAACGAGCTGACGCTCATGGCCAGGCACGAGCTCCAGAGCGACGAAGACATCGTGGAAGCGGCGACCGCGCTGCTTGCGTCGCTCGCCGTAGAGTTCGTTCTCGTCAAGCGGGGCCCGATGGGGATGTCCCTGTTCGAGCGCGACCATGGGCCGCGGCACATCAGAGCCCGCGCTGCTCAGGTCTTCGACGTCACGGGAGCCGGCGATACGGTGGCAGCCACATTGGCGCTCTCCCTGGCAGCCGGCGCCACCTACTACGAGGCGGCACTGATAGCGAATGAGGCGGCCGGCGTGGTCGTAAGCAAGCCGGGAACGGCGATGGCATCGACGGCGGAGATCCTGGCCCGCCTTCCCGATGCCGCGACGGAGGCGGCATGATGGCAAACAAGGTGAAGACGCCGGATAAGGTTCTCCAGTGCGTGGGCGAGCACGGTCGCCGGCGAGCGCG
>JBEKXP010000069.1:0-9585 GCA_049511815.1 Dehalococcoidia bacterium | reverse complement strand
GCACGAGGCCGGCTGCGGCTGCGAGAGGTGTTGCGGTGGGGGGTGCCACGGGCTTTGCGGCGGCGTCATGAGCGGCGCGATTGTCGGGGCGGCACTGGCGCTGCTGCTGGCGCCCCTGAAGGGCGAGAAAGGCCCGCAGACCAGTCCGTCGGGCGAGCCGATGGCGCCTCGCGAGCGGATCGAGCAGGAAGGCCTGCTAAGGGTGCAGGTGGCGAAGGAGCGGGCGACGTCGATTGCGGGCGCCGTGGTGTCGGGCGCGCAGGGCGCCTGGCGGACGCTGCGCGAGCGGCTGAGCGACGCGTTGGTGGAAGGTAAGGAGGGGATGGCGGAAGGTCAGGAGGAGGCGCGTCGGAAGCACGCGTTCATGACGAGGCGGGGCCGGCACAGGCGGTAGCGGAACGAGTATTACGCTGAGACGGGGCTCCATCGCGGGCCGTGTCTTGGCCCTCCTCAGAAGACGAAGGGGATGAGCGCTTTCGTCCGGCGCTTGTATTCGCGGTAAGCCATCGGGAAGTGACGGCTCAGGAGCGCCTCTTCCTGTTGGGCACGAGCAAGGACGCCGAGCACGCAGACGGCGAAAATGACGATGATGCCGACGTGAGCGACCCATATAGCGAGGCCCGCGAGCGCCAGCAGCATGCCGCTGTACATCGGGTGGCGCACGTATCGATACGGCCCACGCTCGATGAGCTCGTGGCCTTCTTTGAAGACCGTCCGCGAGCTCCAGTTGCCGCCCAGCACCGTCCGCGCCCACACTGCCAGGACAAAGCCGCAGAAGACCGTGAAGTCGGCCAGCGCTTCTCTCCATGCCGGCTTATGGCCAAAGAAATCGCCGATCCCCGTGCCGGGGAAGGCGCGAGCGATAATGACCGCGATAACGAACAGAAGCAAGAGCGCTGGAATGCGAAAGGGATAGCGGACTCTTTCCACCGTCCGCTTCTGGCGAAAAGCGGCCGCGAAGAGATAGGCATAGAAGACGACGAAGCAGGCGATGATGAACCCGCCGGCGAACTTGTCCATACATCTATTTTGCGATTAGTCGAATCGAAGCGCCAGGGTTGGGCTACGAGGCGGAGGGGGTCAGCTTCGGTCCGGCTTCGACGTTCGGAGCGAGTCCAGGAAGTCGAGCACGGCCTGCACGAACTGCTTGTACCTGATGAAGAGGAAGTGGTGGCCGCCGCCGAAGGTTATCATCTTTGAGCCCTCTATTCGGGCGTGCATCTCCGTAGCCACCCGGTAGGGCGCCAATCCATCTCTCTTGCCGTGCAGGATGAGGGTCGCTTTCAGCCTTCCTTTGTCATCTTCCTCGAAATGGTCTCGAAATCTTCCTTCGGTATCTCGAGAAAGCCGAATCTGAAGACGTAGCCCCAGGCTTGTTTGTTTCTGATGAAAGTCAGCTCCGGGATGAGCGGCAGAGCGTCGACTTCGTTGCAGGGAAGATAGTCGGCGTCGCGGCGGTAAGATGGGGAGCCGCCCATATCTCCCTGGTACACTTCGCCCTCTTTCACTCGGGCGATGGCGGTGAACTTCTTCAAAGGCTCTTTGCCTTCAAAGCGGAGCTTGGGGGAATAGAAGACGACGAAATCGCCGGGTCTGAGCCGCTTCATGGGGGCGGCCTTGCCGTGATTCGCCTGGACGATGCCAAGCTTCTTGCCGAGCTCTACGTGGTCTTTCGACACTACGACGAGCCAGTACTTGGCTCCGCGAGCGTCCGTCATGGGTTCTTTCATCGGTCCTTCGGTATGCCGCGGCCAGCGAGCGGTTGCGTGATTGGCGGAGAGGGTGGGATTCGAACCCACGGACCCCGAAAGGTCACACGCTTTCCAGACGTGCCTGATCGGCCACTCCAGCACCTCTCCGCCTGAGCGCCGAGGCTGGAAAGCCTCGGCTACGTTATGTTGCTGTTTTCTCCGCCGGACGCCGAGACCGGAGGGCCTCGGCTACGTCGGAATTGGTCTGTGGCGCCGCGGCTGAACCGAACCGTGAGATGCGGCGTTGTCGTCGTGGGCAAGAACGCAGCGGGAGGACTAAAGTCCTCCCTAGGCCCCCGTTGCAGGCCTCCCACGTTGACTCCAATCGATTGGCGGAGAGGGAGGGATTCGAACCCCCGGTCCCGTTGCCAGGACACCGCTTTTCGAGAGCGGCACCATAAACCACTCGGACACCTCTCCGCACGGGCTCCTACGGCAAGCAGATTATAGCACAGGCAGCAGGGCGGCTCAGGAGAGGGGCGGCAGGGTTTCGGCGGGCACCGGCGTAGGCGTGGAATCGACGAGGCGCTCGCCGCGGACGATGAGGCGCTTGTCGTACTGGCGCGTGGAGCTGTTGAAGGTGCCGCAGCAGGTGATGAGGGTGACGACTTCACCAGAGGTGGGCCCGACGATCTGGTTTATGGGCGCGCCGTCGACGGGGATGCAGTTGAGGGCGTCGACGGAGTAGTTGTAGACGGCGCCGTCGGCCAGGTGGACTTCGATCAGGTCGCCGGGGTTAAGGTCGCGCAGATTCCAGAAGACGGCGGCGCCGACGTTGTGATAGTCGACGTGGCCGGAGAAGACAGCGTTGCCGCCGGCGCCCGGCTTGGCGCTGAAGTCGTACCAGCCGACGTCGTAGGCGTTGCCGGGCGACTGCATGACGCCGTTCTCGTCGAGGCCGAGGGTGACGAGGTTAGCGTCGACCTTGGCCTTGGGGATGACGAGTCGGGTCAGCGGCGAGTTGTCAGGCGTTGCGACCGCGGGTGGTGGCGTCCACTGCGGTGCGAGGACGTTGCCGAAGCCGGTGGCGGTGCCGGGCCCGCTGCGCAGGCCGCCGTTGCCGATGATGCCGGTGGCTGAGAGGCCGAAGAGAATGCCGGAGGCCAGAAGAGCGGCCATGCCCAGCGCCATGACGATGACGGAGAGCCGGCTCAGACGGTCAGAGGTTGCGTGGGCGGCCGGTCGGAACTTCAAAGCACTGCCATGTCCCGCTTGTTCATCTATCTCATTCTATCGGAGCTTTGCCGGTGACACTAGAGGGCCGCTTCAGGGAACACGTATGCCGCGAACGACAAGGCGGTGGTCATAGTTGTGCGTGGCGGAGTTGAACGTTCCCTGGCAGGTGACGATGGTTATTGTGTCGTCGCCGGTGTTGGTGACGTAACTGCTGAAGTCTTCGCTGTCGCCGATCTGCTTGCTCCACTGCACGGAGTAGCGGACGGGCGTGCCGTCCGGCAGGTCGACTTCGATGATGTCGCCGGGGCCGACGAGGTGAAGGTCCCAGAAGACAGCCTCGTAGTGCGGATGGTAGTCGACGTGGCCGGCGAAGACGGCGTTGCCGCCGGAGCCCGGGTAGCCGCCCATGCCCGGGAAGGCGCTGAAGTCGTACCAGACCACGTCGTCTTTGCCGTTGGGCACGCCCATAACGCCGTCGCTGCCCATGACGCGGATGGTGACGGGCGCGTCGACCCCGATGGAGGGGATCTTCATGCGCATGCCGCTGTCCGCCGCCGGGCCGGAGGACGAGCCTGGATCGGTCGACCCGGACGACGGCGTCACGGCGGCGGCCTGCATCTCGGTTGTGGCTGTCGCGGTGGCCGTGGGAGTCGCCGTCAGCGTGGAATCGGGGGTCGCCGTCGCGCTGTCCGAGAGGACGTCGCTGCCGGGCGAGGAGCCGCCGCGGAAAGCAGCGACGAAGACGATGAATGCGAGAAGGGCGACTACGCCGAAAGCGACGGCGCCGCTTGCGGGAAAGGCGATGCGGGGATAACGCCGGAAGAGCCCGACGAGTCGCGAGCGTCCCTGCCGCAGCGCGGCTGTCAGCCTGTCCGAACGGCCCATACTATGCGCCTTTCGTCGTATTGGCGGGTGCTGGAGTCGAAGCTGCCGGCGCAGGTGATCAGGGTGAGCGATTCTTGCGGCGTGGCGGCGACGATTTCGTTGAAGGACGTGGCGGACGGGTTGACGGTGCGGTTGGACTGGGTAGCGTAGGTGTATTGAGTGCCGTCGCGGAGGCGGACGGTAATCTGGTCACCCTGCTTGAGGTCGTTCAGTTTGGCGAACACAGCCGGGCCGTAGTCGTGATAGTCGACGTGGCCGGCAAGGACGGTGTTGCCGCCCGCGCCCGGGCTGCCGCCGAGACCGGGAAGGGCGGAGAAGTCGTAGTAGACGACCTGTTGCGGGCCGTCGGGGGCCGGCATCTGGCCGTTGCTGTCGACGGCTTTGGCGACGACGGGAGCGTCGACGCTAATGGCAGGGATGAGCAGGCGGTCGACGGGAACGACCGGCGGGACGGCGGTGGGCGACGCGGCGGGCGACGAATCGGAACCATTAGAGATACTATCGTCGCCAGCCGCGGGGACGTCGACATGGGCGAATGAGACGAGCACAACGAAGACACCGGCGGCGATGAGGGCGATGCCGGCGGCAAGCAAGGGACTCCAACGGGGCAAGCGATGGGACATTCGATTGAGACCTCCACCTCCACTCATGTCTCACCTCAGCTAGTGCGCACGGCCCAGACGACGCGACGCTGGTCGTAGGAGCGGCTCGATGAGTCGAAGGTGCCGGCGCAGGTGATCATGGTCAGCGACTCCTGGGGCGTCGCGGCGACGATGTCGTTCCAGGAGGTCGAGGCAGGATCGACGACGCGGTTCCACTGGACTGAGTAGTGATACGAGCTTCCGTCGCTGAGTTGGATGATGATCTCGGAGCCTTCGGTAAGCTTTCCGAGGTCCCAGAAGACCGCCGGCCCGTAGTCGTGGTAGTCCACGTGGCCGGAGAGAACGGTGTTGCCGCCGACGCCGGGCCTGCCGCCGAGGCCGGGGAATGCGGAGAAGTCGTACCAGACGACGTCGTTCGGCCCGTCGGGGTTCGGCATATCAGTGGTGCCGTCTGGGTTGGGGGTGATGACTCGGGATGAAAGGGCGGCGTTGACGTTGATGGAGGGGATTATCAGGTGGTCACCCTGGCCGCTGCCGGGCACGGGCGCGTTCGGGTTGGTGCCGGAGACGCCGTTGGCGTTCTGGCGAGCGGCAAGGAGGCTGGGATCGAGCTGTTGTTGTTTGTCGATGCCTTCGCTAAGAAGGCCGGCGGAGCTGGCCGTCGGGCTCCCGGCTATCTTGGCGCCGCCGCTGCCGCCACTGCGGGCGACGCCGACGGCGACGATGACGATGATGAGCAGGACAACGACGGGGATGCCGAACAGGAGAAGGCGTGAACGTGGTAAGGCGATTCGGTTCATCTGCATACCTCTTGGCTTAGAGCGCTATCCTCCGCCACCTTGCCTACCCCTCGCCCAGAGGCGGATGAACAGGCAGGCCTAACAGGCAGGCTTTCGGGCTGCCGGCCCAGTAAGGAACGGCGACCGGCTGATTCAATTGTAGCGTCGGCGGCGCGATGGTCAAGCTTGTGGCAGACCGCGCCTACCACCCGCGCTGCTGGTGTCGTGCTGCCCAGCTCGACTGCGATCAGACCCATTGAGTTCCTTGCGAGCGCTGGGGGCCCCGATTGCTCAGGGCCCCCAGGTTGACTTTCACTTGGCTTGTGGTTATGCCTTACGGCAGGTATCCACCGTCACCGGTCTTCGGCGGGGTAACAGCTCCTCCCGGAGGGGCGGCCGGCGGCGCTATGGGAACGGCAGGCTGGCAGGAGACCAGAATCGTCTGCTCGAGGTTGTCCAGCTCAGAGTTCTGCTCGGTCTTGCACGGGTTCAGACAGTCGGTATCGAACACCGGCTCCTTGGTATCGTCTACGGTGACGCTCAGGTCGCTGGGGAAGCAGTCGGCTCTTCCGCTTGAGCCGACGCACTCTATCGTCCGCACCGTTACGTCAGCGGTCACGCCGGCGGTGACACCCGACAGCGGCGTGACCTTGCTGGTGGCTATGCCCTTGTCGACGGTAGTCGCCGTGATCGGGCTGGCCGTGCCGAGCGCGACAACGTCGAACCGGACCTGGTTGCCGACGACGACGGGCTTGCCGTCGCTGCCGGTCACGGTGGCGGTAACGGTGGAGCTGTTGACGCCGTCACACACTATCGACGTGGGGTCGGCGGTCAGCGCCAGGTTTGCGGGCGCAGCGACGACGTCGATCTTGGTGTTGTCGTCAATCAGCGTGCCTGCGGTGGCAAACGCGCCATTGACGATGGCGTGACCGTTGAAGTCATCGATTCCAACGGCTGCGGAGATCTTAATCCCTGTATCAGTGTCTCCGCCACAGGCGAGGTTGGGCGCGGAGGCCTGGTCGCTCTTGAACAATGTGGGGACCAACCCGAGATCGGTCCCGGATGGCGCGGGTAGCGGGTTGGGCCGGCCATCGGCCGCCAGTTTGATGTCGCTGATGTCGGCGCTCTGCCAGGACACGAGGATGCCCGTCAGGTCGGTGCCGTCGGTGTCGGTGACCGTAGCGAGCATGCCGGAAACGTCCGGAAGCAAGTTCTCCTGCGTGAACTCGTTGGTGGAGTAACCACCGAGGGTGCAGGGAGCGCCGGAGTCCTCCTGGATCGTGTCCTTAAGCGACTTCAGGCTGAGGTTGTCGGGCAAGCCAACAACCGTGTAGTCGATATCCTGCTCGTCGCTGTCCGTCGACTGGAAGATCTGGATTGTCGCTGAGCCGCGGTCGAGCTTGGCCGGCGTCAGGACCGGAGCGACCGGAGTGGAATCGGGGTTGCCGGGGGTCTTGCCGGAGTAGAGCAGATCAACCACGACGCCGTCGCCGGTGGTTCCCGAGGCGGTGTCGCAGTCAGCATCGGCTGTAGCGTCGGCGTTCAGCGGGCAGCCGGTGAAGGTCGATTTCGGTGTGAGCTCGTCGTTGGTAGTTCCTGTCGACTGGTTGCCGCTAGAAAGCCAGACGCCCTGCTCGGCGGTATAGCTTATGTTGTCGTCGTTGCTGACGAACGTAAGGACCCACATCGCCTGGCTGTTGGGGAGTATGGGAGCGTCGAGAGTGGAGGGGTCTGCCTCGCTGCTCTCGCCTACCTGGGCGTTGCTGGCATCGACCAGGTCCTTGTAGGTGGCCGGGTCGTTGACGTCGCCGTCAAAGAAAGCCGCGACTTCTGCCAGGGCGGCCGGGTCCATCAGATCGTAGCAGGGGTTCTGGACCGGCCGGGCACCGAGGCCCAGGTGCGTCAGGCCGGCGCAGACGTCGGGGTTGAAGGCGACCGCGTCCGTCGCATTGGCTTCGGCTTTGCCGTTTTGGTGGAGTGATGTGCCAGCCACGCCGATGACGAGGGCCAGGCTCATCAGACCTGCTAGTATTGCAAACTTCTTCATTCAGGAATCCTCCTTGTTCCGAGCCTTTGTTTTGTTTTGCTTGTTCTCTCTTCCCTAGTCCTTGTTCCGATTCTTCTGGCATTCGCTTCCTGCGTCGCCCTCGGCCGAGACTATTTGACGACGCCGAGGCGACACGCTAGCGTACCGGAACCTCTTTCGTAGCTGTACCTCCTTTCTTCGTCTTCGATTCCGCTTTCCCTGCCCACCGCGACGTCCGGTTCGCCTTAAGCGGGCGGCGGCACCTGCGGACATACCCGACAGATTCGGGCGCTGCCTTGCAGGCCTTGTGCTGTTGGTTATAACGCGCCAGGAAGGAAAAGGTTAATGTCTGTTACAAAGATCCAGATGACTTCCGTTGGTCACGGCGCTCCCCCTCGGGAGAGGGGGAGCGCATCGTTTGATATAAGAGTTGACGTTAGTTCAGCGGCTACGTTTGGCGCCTCCGAAGGGCCAGGCCGGACCCAACGAGAAGCAGGGCAAAGGCCCCCAGCGGCAGCGCCACGAGCCAGGGCGAACCTCCGCTGCCTCCGCTGCCAGTCCGCGGCGGCGAGATGACAGCCGCCTGCGCCGCTGCCGCCGCCGCTGTTGCCTGTTGCTCAGGGGCCGCCGGGTTCTGCTGGCAGTTCACGAGCGTGGTCTGTTGCAGGCCGGAAGACACGAATTCCAGCACTATCGGCGTCGGCGTTGTGAGCGGCGTCGGAGTGAGCGGGTAAGGCGTGAGCAGGCCTATAGGTGTGAAGACAGGCGTCGGTGTCGCCCCCTTCACCACGTGTCGCATCCAGGTGCCGCCGACGACGACGCCGTTGATTGCGCCGGAGAGCGGCGTTAAGCTGGTCGTAGCGGCGCCGCTGGTCGACCGTGCGTCGACGGGGTTAACGCTGCCCAGGGCTTTGACGCTGTAGTGGACGAGGTTGCCGTTAACGACGGGCTTGCTGGCGTCGTCGGTCAGGTTGGCGGAGACGGTAGAGCTGGAGGTTCCGTCGCAGACGAGGGTGGCCGGATCGGCGCTGAGCGTCATTCCTGATGGTTCGCTCTGTACGGGCAGGATGATGGAGGCAGAACGTCCCTTGTTGGCGTCCGGGTCCAGGGTGAGCTGTGAAGGAAAGACGTCTGATCCGTCGGTCAGCGTAGCCGTGATCTTGACGTTGCCGGTATCGGTTCCACCGCAAACCACCTCAGGCGCGCCAAGGCCCAGCGCCTGCAGGTTCAGGCTGGGTGTGAATGCGAATCGAAGGGGATCGGGAATAACTAGCGATGCCCTTGATGCTCTGCCCTGATTGTTGATGCTCTCCGTGCAGGAGTCGTTGAGGCAGTCACTAACCGACCACTCCACCTGGCCGCCGGTAATTACGGTGCCGTCGCTGTCGGTAACCGTGGCGACGAGCGGGCTGGTCTCGGGCTCGGTCACTGACTCGAGGAACGTCGGAGTGTCGCTGAAGAGCTCGCAAACGGGAGCGTTGGCCTGGATGGCGGTATCGAACGCTTTTAGAGAGATGTGGTCGGGTTGACCGACTACCGTGTAGTCGATGGTCTGCTCGTCGCTGTCCTGGCGAACGGTGATTGTGCCCGGCCCGCGCTTGGCCCCGTTAGGGACCCACTTGGCGACGACCAGGTTATCCGGCCCAACGGTTATGGCGCCCTGCGAACAGGCGCGCTCGTCTATCTCGTCGGTAGGTCTTGAGCCGCACTTAAGCTGCGACTTCCCGTTATCGAAAAAGACTCCGGTGCTGGTATAGAACTCGACAGGGTCATCATTGGTCACGAAGGCGAGAACGTACATTTGGGCGTCCGGCGGGGGGGGCTCCGACGTCGGCGCTTCATGGATCTGGCCGGCTGCCAGGTCGACCTTAGTGAAATCCGACGGCACAGGATGGTTTTCGTCGCCCCCTAACACCCGTGCGAGCGTCCCTATGTCCTGTTCCAGCCCTGACTCTGAGCAGACGTCAAAGCCAAAGCTCCCATCACCCTGGTCAATGTCACCGCTACCGTTCCAGTCGACGTTGCCCGGCAGAGAAAGGCAATTGTTTGCCGTTATGAGCATCAGCTTTGTGATTTGGGCATGAGCCGCTGGTGGGCGGACGCTTGTTCCGAGGAGAATCAGCGCCAGCGCTGGAACCACCATCAGCAGGCCTAGTTTCCGGTATTTCATCTGTTGCTTCCCCTTTCGTCTGGCCCTGAGCCCTCCGCGGTCCGGGCCTCGGCGGGCCGTTTGTATCAGCGCTCGAGAGAGCGGTCCTGCGCGGACAGCACTCTTTTGCCGGGATTACCGTCGCATCCGGACGCGGCGAAGGTAGTAAGTCCCGCCGACCAAGGTAGTAGCCATGGCGGCGGCGATCAGCCAGGCA
>JBEKXP010000068.1:0-9806 GCA_049511815.1 Dehalococcoidia bacterium | reverse complement strand
GGCCTCCACCTCTATTCGCGCCACCGTTCCATGATGCCGCACGCGTAGCTGCCGCAGGCCTAGCGACCGCAATAGCTCCTCCGCCGCCTCTATCCGGGCCAGCGCCTCCCTGCTGATGGGCGTCCCGTAAGGGATACGCGACGCCAGGCAGGCCATCGACGGCTTGTCCCACGTCGGCAGGCCGCGTTCCCGCGATAGCGCCCGTACCTCTGCCTTCGTCAGGCCCGCCTCGCGCAGCGGCGAGCGCACGCCCTGCTCCGACGCGGCGCGCTTCCCGGGGCGGAAATCGCCGTCGTCGTCCAAGTTGCTTCCCTCAATGACGTACGCGAGCCCCTGCTCGTCCGCGAGCGCCCGCAGGCGGCGAAAGAGCTCGATCTTGCAGTGATAGCAGCGGTCGGTGTCGTTGCGCAGGTAGGCCGGCGATTGCATCTCCGCCGTCTCGATGACGACGTGCCGTACGCCAATTGCTGCCGCCACATCTCGCGCCGCTTCCACCTCTGATGCCGGTACCGCCGGCGAAAGCGCTGTCACCGCCAGGGCGCGGCCGTCCAGCACCTCGCGGGCCACCGCGGCGAGAAGAGTGCTATCGACGCCGCCGGAGAACGCCACGACCGCCGAGCCCATCTCGCGCAGCCGCCGGCGAAGCTCTGCCTGCTTCTCCTCCAACGTCACGACGATCTCTCCTCCAATAGCCTGCAACCATCTTAGCACCCGACGACTGCCGCCAGCCACGCGGCGTCCTCGACCGGCGCCGGCGCGACGCATCTGCCTTCGTAAAGGTTCTCACGGAATCAACCGATATCTATATGAACGGAGGCGCGCGTCTGCTCAACAGGATTGCCATGCCAAGAAGCGTCAAGGGCGACATCCTTTATCCCTTCGCCACGCTCAGCTTCATCGCCGTCGTGCTCATCGGCGTGGCGGTCGCGCTCCTCGCCGGACGCGATATCGAGGTGCAGGCGAGGGATTCCGCCGCCAACACCGCAGCCGCATCCGTCGTGGCTGTTTTGCAGCCCAAGACCGCCTCCCTCGACCTCTCGGCGCCGCTTTCCGGGACGTCCCTGGATCAGCTTCAGCAGACAGTGGCGCCCTTCATCTTCTCGGGCCACACGCAGCGACTTCGCATCTTCAACCGTCAGGGCCTGACCGTCTACTCAAGCGATTCAACGGAGATGGGCCGCACGCCGACCGACCAGCAGCCCGTCCTCGGCGCGCTCGGCGAAAAGACGACAGGCACCGTGTTGGGCGCCGGCTCTAACGACGGCGGCCTTGCCGCGAAGGCTCCCGTCCTCGACGTTTTCACTCCGCTCTACTCGAATGGCCGGCAGGTCGCGGCGGCCGTCGAAATCCAGCAGGACTTCGCCGCCACCGCCTCCAGCATCGCTTCCGCCCAACGCGTGCTGTATTTCGAGATCGGGATGGGGCTCCTCGTCCTCTTCGCCCTTCTGCAGGCGGGCGCCTGGGGCGTCACTCGCGCGCTTGCCAAGGACCACGCACGCCTGACATATCTCTACCAGACCGGCGAGCACGTCCGCTCCTCGCTCGACACGCAAGAAGTCCTGAGCCAGGTCGTTCGCGACGCGACGCTCGTCGTCCAGGGGGAGTACAGCGTCGTCTGCCTGGTCGACCCGGAGTCGCGGGCGCTCGCGGCGCGGGCAAGCTACGACTCCGCGCAGGGCTCGGTTGCCCAGCACAACCGCGAAGTCCAGGAGTGGCTGTTTCACCGCGTCCTGGCTACCGGCGAGACGAATCTGCTGCCGAACTGGCGCGCGGACTACCGGCGCGTCTTCTGCGTGGACGTGCCGCAGCAGCCGATGGCCGTCCTCTGCGTTCCGATGAAGCTGCGTCGCAAGGCGACCGGCGTTATAGCCGTCCTGCGTCGCGCCTCCGCCAACGGCTTCGGCCGTGCTGAGGTGACAATGCTGGAGGAATTGGCCGGCCAGGCGGCAATGGCGATCGAGCAGGCGAACCTCTTCGCCCGCGTGCGCTCCTACGCCAGCGAGCTCGAGCTCAGTTACGATGCCACCCTCAAGGCGCTCTCCGCCGCCCTCGACGCCAAGGACGCCGCCACGGAAGGCCACTCCGAGCGCGTCGCGAAGCTGACCGTCGCCATCGCCCGCGAGATGCAGGTACCGGAAGAGAAGCTCGTCGACGTCGAGCGCGGCGCGATGCTGCACGACGTCGGCAAGATAGGCGTTCCGGACGAAGTCCTGCGAAAGCCGTCGACGCTCACTCACAAAGAATGGCAGGCTATGAAGAAGCACCCGCTGCTCGCCGGCGCCCTCGTGTCGAAAGTCGGCTTTCTCGAAGGCGCGCTGCCCATTCTCCTCTACCACCACGAGCGCTACGACGGCCGCGGCTATCCCTTTGGACTCGCCGCCGACCGCATCCCCCTGGAGGCACGTATCTTCGCCGTCGTCGACGCATACGACGCGATGACCTCCGACCGCCCCTATCGCAGGGCGGTCTCGCACGAGGCGGCCCTGAAGGAGATAACGACGAACTCAGGCAGCCAGTTCGACCCCGATGCCGTCGACGCTTTCCTCCGCGTCATCGACCGCCTCCAGACCCAGTTCGAAGAGCAAGCCGCCTAAGCGCGTCGGGTCCCTTCACCTTGACGGGCGAACCGACATTCTGATAACTTCAGTTAGTCCCCGAATGCCTGCATTGGCAGAGGAGGAGCGGGTGCAAGAGCCCCCATTCGACGAGTTGCCGCTGGAACGGCTGGATATTACCCAGAGCGCCGTGCGCGTCCTGTCCGGCGGCCAGGTCAACGTCACGCAATCGATGGTGCAGAACCTGTTCGCGGCCGACGCCGACGTGCGACAGAGCCCTGTCGGCTCGGTCAAGGGAGAGCGAGTGGCGTTCACTCAAGGAGGCGCGCTGCTGGTCGTTGGAAGGGAAGTATCGGCGGAGGGCGTGCACGTCGGGCTGCTCGTCACGCCGTCTTTGCGCGGCGGCAACGTCCGGCCCGTCCTTACGGTCCCGACCGCCTTTGCTCTCGGCGCAGGCTTCTTCTTTGGGAGGTGGCTCGTCAAATCCGTCGGCCGGCTGCTCGGCCGCTAGCAGGAGCAATAAGGTGGAACAAGTCAAACTGACCGTCTCGCGTCGGGCCGTCGTCGGCAAGAAGGTGAAGGCCCTCCGGCGCGGCGGCACCACGCCCGCCAACATCTACGGCCACCGGCTCGAATCGCAGTCCGTGCAGGTCGATAGCCTCACCCTGGCGCACGCCCTGAAGAAGCTCGAAAGGAACGCCATCCTATCGTTGCAGGTTGAGGGTGAGGGGGCCGCGCGACCCGTAATTGTGCGGCACATTCAGCGCGACATCGTCAACGACAAGATAATGCACGTGGACTTCTACCAGGTCTCGCTGGTCGAGAAGATGAAGGCGGACGTGCCGCTTATCCTCATCGGCAAATCGCCCGCCGTCGAGGACTTGGGCGGCATCCTCTTGCAGGGCCTCGACTCCATCAGCGTCGAAGCGCTGCCGGCCGATATTCCGCCGCACATGGAGGTCGATATCTCGGGGCTCGATTCGTTCGACTCCTCCGTCCACGTCCGCGACCTCGTGCTCGACCCCAAGGTCCACCTGCTGACCGATCCCGATTCGGTCATCACCAGCGTGGCGCCGCCGAAGAAGGTGGCCGAAGCCGCACCGGCTGAGGAGGCCGCCGCGGAGGAAGCGGAAGCCGCGGAGGGCACTGAAGAGTAACTCGACGCGGCCGTTCAGCCCAGCCGACGCCCCGGCAGCCCTCGCTCGCCGCGCGCGAACTCCTTTGCCGAGAGCGCCCGCCGGCCCTCCTTCTGGATGCGGATCACTGCCAGCAGCCCCTCGCCCGTCTGCACCGCAAAACCTGCTTCGCCCGCCGGGCCCGCGGCGTCCGACGGCACGGGTACAATCGTTCCCGGCGGCTCCGTGCCGTTACCCTCGAGTGGCCACGCCTCGTGAATCCGCAGCACAGCGCCCTCTAGATGCGCGAATGCCGTCGGCCACGGATTGTACGCTCGCACCTGCCGCCAGATGCGCGACGCCGGCAAGCGCCAGTCGATGAGCCCGTCCTCTTTCTTCACCACCGACACGTAGCTGGCGAGCGACTCGTCCTGCGACACGGGCGTTAGCCTGCCATTGACATAATCCGGCAGGGTCGCCATCAGCAGGTCCGCCCCTTGCTCCGCCAGGCGACGCGTCAGGCTGCCCGCCGTGTCTTGCGGCTCGATCGCGACCCCGCGCTGGCTAAGGACCGGCCCTTCGTCTAGCGCCAGGACCATCCGCATGATCGTCACGCCCGTCTCCTCGTCGCCGTTCAGGATAGCCGCGGCCACCGGTGACGCGCCGCGATAGCGCGGAAGAAGAGAAGGGTGGATGTTCAGCACGCCGAGCGGCGGCAGCTCCAGCACTGACTGTCGCAGTATTTGGCCGTACGCCGCCGCAATCAACACATCGGGTCGTAGCTCGGCAAGCTCTGCAACAGCTTCCGACACTCCTAATCGCGCCGGCTGGAAGACCGGCAGACCGTATCGCAGCGCCGCCTCTTTCACCGGCGACGCCCGCTCGCGACGGCCGCGGCCCGCCGGTCGGTCTGGTTGCGTGTAGACGGCCACGACCTCGTAGTGGCTTCCGATGAGCCGTTCCAGCGCCGGCAGGGCGAACTCCGACGTTCCCAAGAAAACGATGCGCAATTCCCCCTCCACGGTCGATAACAAGCTGTTACGTCTTGACGAAGCGGATTATACTATGGTGACAAAGCGAGGTGGAGAAATGGGCAAAGTTGGTCTTATAGCAATGTTCGCCGTGGCTGCCGGCTCCGTAATGGTCCTATCAGCCTGCGGCAGCACCAAGAAGGCGGATATTACCCCAACAACGCCTGCGGTGGCCGGCACGTCATCGCCACCTTCGTCGCCGCCGGCAACCCCTCAACCCGCTGCGATCACTATCAGCTCGCCGCAACAGAACGATAAGGTGACGGTTCCAATAACGGTCTCCGGCACCGCCAGTGTCTTCGAAGGGGCGCTCACGGTCGCCATCGAAAGCTCGCAAGGCGACATCACGTTCTGCCGCGCTACGACCACTGCCAGCGAAGGCGCGCCCGGCACCGGCACCTTCGAAGTTATGCTCGCCTTTCCCCCTCCGCCCTTCACCCCACCGCTGCTTGAGGCCGCTCGCGTGCACGTCTTCAGCCAGAGCCCTAAGGACGGGAGCATCCTCGGCGAGGCTTTCGTGCCGATCGACATAACCGGCGACGAACCGAACATAGTCATCAAGTCGCCCCTGTGCGACGCTCTGGTGACGAGTCCCGTCACTATCACCGGCACGGCCTCCGTCTTTGAAGCCTCGCTGATGGTCGCAATAAAGGACTCGTCGGGGAACGAGCTTGCGAGCGCGCACGTCATGGCTTCCGAGGGCGCGCCGGCGAAGGGGACGTTCTCGCAGGACCTGACGTTCTCCCTGTCCGGTGGCCTGGAGCAGGGGACAATCGAAGCCTACAGCCTGAGCCCTAAGGACGGCAGCGTGATCAACCTCTTCTCCGTGCCTGTCCTGTTGAGGCCGTAAGCGCAGCGCAGGCTACGTCGACTTCTTCAGTCGCACCACTACGGGCCTTACGCTAACCCGCGCATCCAGTTCCGCGTCCAGCAGTTGCTCCGCGCTGCCCAGCGGAAGCGCTATCTCCAGATAGCCGCTGCTGCCGATGAGCGCGACCAGCTCCTCTCCCGCGCCATAGGTCGTTGCGATGCCGGGGATGCTCGCGCCGGCAATCTCGACCTTCACGTCGCTCCTCGGGATGTCGCCCGCGCGGATGCTCGTTATCAGGTTGCCGAACTGATCGATGTGAACGACGTGCCCTTCGACGGCGCCGTCGCTCTTTCGAGCGCCCCTGAACGGCGGCAGCGCCAGCATCGAACGCGCCTTCTCGCCAAAGCTGTCGAGACTCACGCCCAGCGACAAGTGAGCGGCCACCGGCGCAAACACGTCGCGAGCATGAAAAGTAGCGCTTACCGGCTGCCTGAGGAAATGGGGATTGCCGATCGTGAACGCGCGGTACCCCTGGGGAAGCTCCACCGCCTTGGCGATCGAACGGCTGCCGCGCGGGCGGGCCCTGTCCGGTAGCGCCGCCGAGAGGATGCCGTTGTCCGGGCCGACGAAGAAGCCCGCCGGCGTCGATAGCGCCAGCGCCCGACGTTCCGTCCCGACGCCGGGATCGACGACGGCGACGTGAATGCTGCCCGGCGGGAAGTAGGGCCAGGCGGCGCCGAGCAGGAAAGCGCCCTCGTCGGCGCGCTGCGGCTGGACTTCATGGGTGATGTCAACGATGGTCGCGCGAGGATTGATCGAGAAAATAACGCCCTTCATCACGCCGACGTAATGGTCGGAGACGCCGAAATCGGTCGTCAGGGTGATTAGCGGCGGGTCCGGCGGCACGCTAGCCGCCCTCCAACCGCCATTCGCTGACCTGCGAGAAGCGGGAGCTGGAGTCGAACAAGACTCCCGGCGTCACTCCCTGCAGGCTCTTGTCGACGGCGTAGGTAAACGTGCGCTGGTAGAGGGGCAAGTTCGGCACCTCGCTGGCGAAGACCTCCTGGAACTGACGGTACAGCGTCTTCCGCGCCTCCACGTCGCTGCTCTGGCGCGCGTCCTGGAGAAGCGAGTCG
Source organism: Dehalococcoidia bacterium (assembly GCA_049511815.1). GTDB lineage: Bacteria > Chloroflexota > Dehalococcoidia > DSTF01 > JALHUB01 > JALHUB01. The sequence continues at coordinate 3,158 of JBEKXP010000068.1, read as the reverse complement.
ACCTGCGGATCGCTGAAGCCGGAGAGGTTCTGTCCGCCGGGCGTGGCCTGCGAGCTATGGTAGGCAGGATAAGGGTCTGGGTCCGGGCCGCCGTCGAAGCCGTAGATGGCGACGATGAACTCGTGCGGCAGCAGCATGTCGCGTAATAGCGTCGTCGGCCCCTGCACCGACACCTCTGTCGGGATGCCCAGCGCCTGCCACGAGCGGGCGATGTCGTCCGCTGCCCCCGTCCGCAGCGCGTCATCGTTCGTCACGATTACAAAGCGCAGCTCCGCCCCGTCCTTGGCGCGAATCCCGTTCGGTTGCAGCGTCCAGCCCGCCTCGTCGAGGAGCTTCGCCGCCTGGTCAGTGTCGTAAGTGTAGCGGTCCAGCACCGGGTAGTACGACCAGGTGCCGGCGGCTATGGCGCTGTCCGCCTCGACTGCCTGACCCTGGAGCACCGACGAGATTATCTCCGGACGGTTCGTGGCGTATGCCAGCGCCATCCTCACGTTCTTGTCGTCCAACGACGGCCATTCGTCGTTGAAGTAAAGGACGGTTGACGTCGTCGAAGGGAGATGGAGCACCTGCAGATCGGGGTCGCTCTGCAAATACTGGCTGTCGTCGGCATTCAGCGGCGAGCGGAAGAAGGCGCTCTGCACTTCGCCGGCCTTCAGCCCCTTCATGAGCGCCGGTTCGTCCTGGTAGAAGTGGAACTCGAAGCGTCGAAGATAGGGGCCGCCTAGATAGTAATTCGTATTCGCTTCGAGCACCGCCCGCTGCGGCGATAGGTCGGTCAGCCGGAACGGCCCCGTGCCGACCGGCTGCTGGTTGAAGGGGCTGTCGTAAAGCGCGTCCGCGTCCTGCCCCTCCAGCAGGTGCGACGGCAGGATACCCACGGTCAGATGCGAGAGCAGCGGCGCGAAGGGCTGCGAAAGTCGCACCTCGACAGTCGCGTCGTCTACCTTGGAGAAGTTGACGGCATGGAATAGCTCCGCCTGCGCCGGCTGGCCGCGGAAGTTGGGGTCCCGCAGCGCGTCATAGGTGAAGATGACGTCGTCGGCGGTGAAAGGCTCGCCGTCATGCCAGGTGACGCCCTGACGCAGGTGAAACGTGTAGGTGAGACCATCGCCGCTGATGTCCCAACTCTCCGCCAGGTCCGGCTGTACCGTTCCGTCCGGGCCCAGGCGCGTGAGGCCGGAGAAGATGAGCGCCGTCAGGTCGGCGTCGACTTCGTTGGCAGAGCTGTAGAGCGGATTGATGCGGCTGACGCTGCCGGCGACGCCCTCCTTGTGCGTGGCGACGTTCAGAGAAGCCGCCATGTGCGACGAGCGCGAAGTCTGGTACCAGAGCACGGAGAGGACGACCACGCCGGCCGCCACGACCACCGGCAGGAGCCATCGCGAGCGAACCAACCTTGTCACGTCGAGGACCCGCATTTCGAGGACAGCGACCGGAGAAGGGCGCTGAAAGACACTAGAGCCGAGGTCGCTCACCGTCAGACCTCGGCCTTTACTCGCTCGCTAACCTCCAAGAAGCGGCGAAACAGCCTTCTGTAGCAGGCCGTTCAAGCCGTCGCCTCAGGAAGTGACGCTCCACATGGAGACGAGGATGAACACCGCCGCCAGGGCGATCGTAAGCTGGTACAGCGTCTTCTCAACGCCGCGCCGCGTCCGGGTCACGGACTGCGTCCCCAGCTCGCCGAACCCCGATCCGCGTACCTGGAGCAAGATCACTATCACCAGGACCACGGACACGATCAACTGGATATAGTTGATGTACGTCTTGCCGATTCCGGCCAGAAAGATGAAATCCATCGCAACCACTAATCTAACGCATCCGCGAGGGAAGCGCTAGCCCGCGCTCATCACGCTTTCCGGGGCTGCCTTGTCGATGAGCTGCTCGACCTGGTTGCGCTCATAGTAGAGGTGAACGAGCGTGTCGGCGAGCTTCTTGGGGTCGTGGTGATAGCGGTTGTCTTCGCTGACCACGTCCGCGGTGATGACGCGCGCGCCGTCGAGCGCGGTCTTATCGACCAGCACCGCCTGCGACTGCGCCTTCTCCGGCAGGCGGCCGCGGGTGTTGCTGTTCGCGAGCACGTAGTGGAAGAGGTGTCCGCCCATGTGGCGGTTCAGCACCTCGAAGTGGTCGCTCACGGCGAAGGAATCCGTCTCTCCGCGCTGCGTCGCCACGTTGCAGACGTACACCTTGAGCGCCGGCGACGCCTGGATCGCCTGCCGTATGCCATCGACGAGCAGGTTCGGCATGACGCTGGTAAACAGGCTGCCCGGCCCAACGACAATCATGTCGGCGTTGAGTATCGCCCGCACGGCGTCAGGATTCGCCTCCACGTTCGCCGGCTGCAGGTAGACCTCGCGAATGCGGCTCGGCGAGTCGGTGATGTTCGATTCGCCGTGGATGGTCTCCTCGTCCTCCGTATGGGCGGAGAGCGTGACGTTTGCCAGCGTGGATGGGAGGATGTTTCCGCGCACGGCAAGGACGCGGCTCGTCTCGCGCACCGCCTCCTCGAAGTTGCCCGTGACACCGGACATGGCGACGATGAACAGATTGCCGAAGCTGTGCCCCTCCAGCCCGGAGCCCTCACTGAAGCGGTACTGGAAGAGCCTCGTCATCAGCGGCTCAGCGTCCGCCAGCGCGGCGATGCAGTTGCGCACGTCGCCGGGCGGCAGGATGCCCAGCTCGCGACGCAGCCTCCCGGAGCTGCCCCCGTCGTCCGCCACCGTCACGACGGCCGTCAGGTTGCCGGAGAACTCCTTCAGCCCGCGCAGCAGCGTCGACAGGCCGGTGCCGCCGCCGATGGCGACGACCTTCGGCCCCCGCGCCAGGTAGCGGTTGCTGTAAAGGATGTTCACGAGGCTCTCGTCGCCGGTCCGACGCGTCAGCGCCGAGAGGAGCGAGTTGTTCAGCCGCCAGAACGCGAGCAGGATGAGCCCGCCGCTGGCGCCGATAAACAGCGCTCCTCTGACGGCTCGCGGCATGAACTGGAGCGTGACGTAATAGACGGACGCAGGGAAGGTGTAGGAGACGTAGACCTCGCGCAGGAGGTAGGAGAAGCCGAGGCCCATCGCCGCGACGCCCAGGGCCATCAGTATGAGCCAGCGCTTGACGTTAATGCCCAGATAGAGCCACTTGATCAGGTTGCTCTCTCTGATTGCCCT
>JBEKXP010000067.1:0-9887 GCA_049511815.1 Dehalococcoidia bacterium | reverse complement strand
CAGAGTTAGCGCGCGCGTCCGCTCGCCGATGAGGCCGTAGACGCGGTCCCGCATCTCGCGCGCCGCCTTGTTGGTGAAGGTGACGGCAAGTATGCGGTAGGGGTCGACGGCCTGGCCGGCCACGAGGTAGGCGATGCGGTGGGCGATGACGCGCGTCTTGCCGCTGCCCGGCCCGGCGAGTATGAGGAGCGGGCCTTCCGTGGTCTGCACGGCCTCGCGTTGAGGCGGATTGAGGCCTTCGAGAACGTCCATTGACTTAGCGCCGTCCAGCGGGAGAGAGGTCATTCGAATCGTTTTGCGCGGCGAATCTATTCTATCAGCGGAACCGGCCACGCTCAACGCGTCAACTCTGTCAATGACAGTAGCGCAGAACGCATGCTATAATCGCGACAAACGTGGCAGCAGGCGGCTGCGTTCGGCGTCATTATCGTAGGAGACACACATGGGCGACTGGACAAATTGGGTGAAGCTGCTCATCGCGCTTGCGGCCGCCTATTGGGCGATCCTCTGGCTCAGCGCCGTCATCTGGACGTATCGCGACACGAAGGAGCGCGACGGCGATTCCTTTTCGCAGGTCATCGCGGTCGTGCTGGTGCTGGCTTTCAACCTCCCGGGCCTGATCCTCTACTTGATCCTGCGCCCGCACGAGACGCTGGCCGAGGCGTACATCCGCAACCTGGAGACGGAGGCGATGCTGCATGAGGTTGACGATCAGCAGCTCTGTTACGCCTGTCAGAAGCACATCCGGCGCGATTTCGCCTTCTGCCCGTACTGCCGCACGCGACTGCTGGAGGAATGCGCGGCCTGCGGCAAGCCGATCAGCCTCAACTGGGCGGTGTGCGCCTACTGCGGCCACGAGCGAGCGATCGGCGCGGCGACCCTCGCGAAGAAACGAAGGCCGGCGACGGCGCCCGGCGGCGCTCAGCCCGTTACGGGGCCTTCGACGCTGCTGTCGGTGACGCCGGAGAGCGGCGAGGCGGGCTCGTCAGAGGCGTCCGGTTTCTAGGGCTTTTCAGGTCGGAGAGAAGTGTCCAAGGCCGGGGCTGAGAGGCCTCGGCTTAACGATATCGCTTGGCGCGCGAACGCCACACCTCCTCGAAGCTAGATTTGGAGTAGTCAATGGCGACCATCACCCTGGCGCTCTCGGAGGCACCTTACGGCAAGGAACGATTCTACACGGCTTTGCGATTCCTCCTCGTCGCGCTCCACGAGGGACATAGGGCCAACCTTTTCCTGCTGGAAGACGCCGTCTACGCCGGCAAGAAGGGGCAAGCGCCGGCGGAGATGCCCATCGGGGGCGAGCGAATGCCCAACGGCGAAGAGCTCCTTAAGGCGGCGATCCTCGAAGGGCTGACGGTGCGGGCCTGTCGCGTCTGCTGCTCGGAGCGCGGCGTCAGCGAGAACGAGATGATCGACGGCGTCGCGATCGGCTCGATGCTCGACCTCGTGAACTGGGTCGTCGAAAGCGATAGGGCGCTCTTCTGGTAATCCGGCCAGCCGGAGGGAACCGTTAATGACGCTCGAGATACGCCCCGTCCGCGACGAAGAGCTGGCGGACTTCATTTTCGCCAACGCCTACGCGTTCAATCAGGACCGACGGCCCGAAGCGCTGGCGGAAACGGTCGCCAGGTCGAGGGCGTACGTGCCGCTGGAATGGTCGCTGGCGGGCTTTCTCGACGGACGGCTGGTAGCGGGAATGCGCATCATCCCGCTGACCATGCGGATCGACGGCGCGCCGCTGGCAATGGCGGCGATAGGCGGCGTGGCATCGCTTCCGGAACATAGGCGTCGCGGCCACGTCGGCGCGTTGCTGAAGCGCGCCCTGGCCGACATGCGCGAGCGCGGTCAGATGCTCTCGGCGCTGTATACACCGCACGTGCCGCTCTACCGTCGCTACGGCTGGGAGATCGCCGCCAGGAACATGCGCCTCACCTTCGCACCCAAGGAGGTGAAGACGCTGGTCGACCCTCCGAGCCATGGGCAGTTCCGACGGGTGACGGCGGACGAATGGCAGACGCTGAACGACCTCTACGAAGCGTACAGCGCGGAGCGGAACTGCGTTCTCGTCCGGTCGGAGTCCTGGTGGCGCGATTGGGTGTTCGGACGGGAGCGCGACGCGCCGGACGCCGCCCTTTGGGAGGACGGCGCAGGGCGGCCACGCGGGTACGTGCTGTACTACACGCGTCGGGCGGAGCTTCCGGACAGGCCGTGGCCGTCGAGCCGCCTCTGGGTGCGGGAGCTGGCGACGCAAGACGGCGACGCGTACGTCGCGCTGGTGAACTACCTGCTCTCTCACGATATCCACGAGAAGATCGAGTGGCTGGCGTCGCCGGAGGAGCCGCTGCTTTCCCTGCTGGACGATCCGCAACGAGTACGCACCGAAGCGTGGTCGGCGCTGATGCTGCGCATCGTCGACGTGCCGGCGGCGCTGCGGGCGCGCGGCTGCCCGGCACAGGCAGAGGGACGCTTCGTCCTGGACGTGCGCGACGGCATAGCGCCCTGGAATGAAGGGACGTGGCGCGTCGAGGCGCAGGGAGGCCGGCTGGAGGTGACAGCGGACGGCGGCCCGGCAGACCTCGTCACCGACGCGGCGACACTGGCGCCTATTTTCAATGGCCACCTCTCAGCGCGAGAGGCGGCGCGAATCGGCCGGCTGGGCGTCGAGAGCGAAAAGGCGCTGGACGCGGCGAGTGCGGTCTTCTCAGTCCGTCATCCCCCCTTCTGCTTCGACTGGTTCTAGCCCGCCCCTTTGGCTCGTAGCAGCCATGCAACGCCGGGTTGCCAGTGCTATAATTGAAGCCAAATGATCACACGTCCTAGCACAAATCGAGAGGCGGTGCTCTGGGAGACGGCGGCGGGCGGCAAGCTGCGCTGCAACGTCTGCCACTGGCGCTGTCTGATACCTAACGGCGCTTTCGGCGTGTGCCGCATGCGTCGCGCCGTCGACGGACGCATTCTGCTGTACAACTACCCGGGCGTCGCGTCGGTGAACAACGACCCGGTGGAGAAGAAGCCGCTGTTCCACTTCCATCCGGGCTCGAGCTGCCTGTCGTTGGGCTCGTGGGGGTGCAACTTCCACTGCAAGCACTGTCAGAATTGGGAGATATCGTTCGCTTCGCCGGAGCAGGCGCAGCGCCTTTCGCAGGACCTGGCGCCCGCCGACGCCGTCGCGCTGGCGAAGCGACTCGGCAGCCAGGGAATCGCTTTCACCTATAACGAGCCCGGCATCTGGCTGGAATACGCCCTCGACTGCGCGAAGCCGGCGAAGGAGGCAGGTCTATACACGGTCTTCGTGACGAACGGCTTTAGCACGCCGGAAGCGCTCGACCTGATCGGCCCGTATCTGGACGCCTACCGCGTCGACGTGAAGGGCTTCAGCGATGAGTTTCACCGCGACCTGGCGAAGGTGAGCCGCTGGCGTGAGGTGCTCGAATCGACGAAGTACGCCCGGAAGCGCTGGGACATGCACGTCGAAATCGTCACGAACATCATTCCGACGCTGAACGACGACGAGGCGCAACTCCGCGGAATCGCGCGCTGGATTCGCGAGGAGCTGGGCGAGGCGACGCCGTGGCACGTCACGGCCTTTCAGCCGCAGCACAAGCTGGCGCATCTGCCGCCGACGCCGGTTGAAACGCTGGACCGGGCAATGGCCATCGGCCGCGAGGAGGGGCTGCTGTTCGTCTACCCGGGTAACGTCTTCGGCCACCTGGAGGAGAGCACGCGCTGCCCACACTGCCACGAAGTCGTAATCAGCCGCGCCGGCTACCAGACGCGGAAGCGCGCACTCACGCCGGAAGGCAACTGCGCCAACTGCGGCGCCGACCTCAACATCCGCACGGCCGCGTACCAGCGGCGCCTGCCAGTGTCCGCAGCTTCGTGACGCCATGAACGGGATAATTTACGCCTGCATCGCGCCTCATCCGCCGATCATCGTCCACGAGGTGGGCCGCGGCCGCGAAGGCGAGACGCATCGCACTATTGCCGCGCTGGAGCGAGTCGCCGCCGAGCTGGCCTCGCTGCGACCGGAGACCGTCGTGGTCATCAGCCCGCACGGGCCGGTACAGCCAGCGGGCGCCGGCATTCTAGCGACGGCAGTGTGCGGCGGGGACATGGCGCGTTGGGACGCGCCGCAGCTTCGCTTCGAGTTCGAGAATGACCTAGCCATCGTGGCAGCCATCAAGGCGGAAGCCGAGGCGGCGGAGTTGCCGCTGGTCACGCTAGAGCAGTGGGACGACGGCGCCATCGATGGGCTGGACTGGGGGTGCACAGTCCCGCTGTATTTCCTGCGTTCGGGCATCGAGGGGGCACGGCTCGTCCCCATCGCGCCATCGTTCGGCACGCTGCCCTATCATTACGCGCTCGGCGAGGCAATCGGACGGGCGCTGGCACGGCTTCAGAGGCGGACGGCCGTCATCTGCAGCGCCGACCTGTCGCATGCATTGCTGCCGGGCGCGCCCAGCCGCTACGATCCGGCTGGTCGCGAGTTCGACAGCGCGTATCAGGACGCCATCGCTACCTGGGACGTCGACTGGGTGCTGGAGGCGACGCGCGACTTTCGGGCCCGCGCCGCGGAGGACGCGCTGCCGCAGACGGCGATGCTGATGGGCATTCTGAGCGGGCACGAGGTTCGGCCGCGCATCCTGTCGTACGAAGGGCCATTCGGCGTCGGCTACATGGTGGCGGCAATCGATGTCAGCGCCGTGGATGGGGTGGAGGCAGTCGAGCCGACCAGCGAGCGGGCGACGCGGGAGCCGGAGCATCCGTACGTCCAGCTCGCAAAGCAGACCGTGGAGCAATTTGTCCGGTCGGGCCGCTTTCTTGGGTCGCAAGAGCTGTCGCAAGAGGCGTTCGAGGCGGAGCGACGGGCGGGCGTCTTCGTGTCGATCAAGAAGCGCGGCGACCTGCGTGGCTGCATCGGCACCATCGAAGCGACGCAGACATGCCTGAGCATGGAGATCGTGCACAACGCCATCGCGGCCTGCAGTCGCGACCCGCGTTTTCTGCCGGTTAGCGACGATGAGCTGTGTCACCTGACCTACAGCGTCGACGTGCTGACGGAGCCGGAGCTGATCGGCGGCGAGGACGAGCTGGACCCGAGCCGCTACGGCGTCATTGTCGAATGCGGAGCGCGTCGCGGGCTGCTGCTGCCCGACCTGGAGGGCGTCGACAGCGTCGAGGAGCAGGTGCGGATTGCGCGCTCGAAGGCGGGCATCGGCGGCGACGAGACCGTGCGGCTGTACCGCTTCGAGGTGCAGCGCTTCATTTAGCTCCCTCTTCCGCCCTACCTCTCAAATCGAACGTATAATAAAATCACCTGGACTCTGCCAGCGAGGTCGGAATGCCGGAGAAGATCTTCATCGGCGTGGCGTGGCCGTATGCCAACGGCTCCCTTCACCTGGGCCAGATAGCGGGCGCGTACCTGCCGCCGGACATTTTCGCGCGGTATCACCGGCTGAAGGGGAACAGCGTCCTCATGGTCTCGGGCAGCGACCAGCACGGCACGCCGATAACCGTCCGCGCCCAGGAGGAGGGCGTCACGCCGGCGGAGCTGGCGGCGCGCTTCCACCAGGAGTTCGTCGAGTCGTGGCGGGCGCTGGGCATCGGCTTCGACCTGTATACGACGACCGGCACGCCGAACCACGCCGCCGTCACGCAGGACATGTTCCTCCGCCTGCACGAGAAGGGCGACATCTACCTCGACAGAATGCGGCTGCCTTACTGCACGGTCGAGCAGAAGTTCCTGCTGGACCGCTACGTCGAAGGCACCTGCCCGATCTGCGGCTACGCATCGGCCCGCGGCGACCAGTGCGACAACTGCGGCAATCCGCTCGACCCGGAGGAGCTGATCGACGCCCGTTGCAAGTTCGACGGGTCGACGCCGGAGGTGCGGGAGTCGGAGCATTTCTTCCTTCGTCTGAGCGCTTACAACGAGCCGTTGAAGGCGTGGCTGTCGCGAGACAAGGAACACTGGCGGAAGAACGTGCTCAACTTCTCGCTCGGGGCGCTGGAGCAGGGACTGCGCGACCGGGCGATCACCCGCGACGTTGAATGGGGAATCGCGATACCGCTGCCGGGCTACGAGCAGAAGCGCATCTACGTCTGGTTCGAGGCCGTCATCGGCTATCTGTCGGCGGCGAAGGAATGGGCGCAGGGGCGAGGAACGCCGGAAGCATGGCGCGAGTTCTGGGAAGACCCGGAGTGCAAGGGCTATTACTTCATCGGCAAGGACAACATCTGGTTCCATACGCTGAGCTGGCCGGCGATGCTGATGGCCTACGGCGGGCTGAACCTGCCCTATGACGTTCCGGCGAACCAGTACCTGAACTTCGGCGGAGGCAAGGCGTCGACGAGCCGCGGCACGGCGCCGTTCCTGCCGGACTACCTCGCGCGCTACGACGCCGATACGCTGCGCTATTACCTGGCGGCGATCATGCCGGAGACGGCCGACAGCGAGTTCAGCGATGCCGACCTTCTGCGTCGCAATAACGACGAGCTGGTGGCGACCTGGGGGAACCTGGCGCATCGGGTGCTCACGTTCACGTATCGCCGCTTCGACGGGCGCGTGCCGGCGCCGGGCGAGCTCGACGCAGAGAGCCGGGCGCTGCTGGCGAAGGCGGAGGCGGCGCTGGGTGAGGTCGGCGAGAACATCGGGCTGTGCCACTTTCGGGCGGGCCTTTCGGCGGCGATGGGCTTCGCGCAGGAGACGAACCGCTATCTGGACGAGAAGGCGCCCTGGAAGACGATCCACGACGACCCGCAGGCGGCAGCGATGTCGCTGTTCACGGCGCTGGGCGCGATAAACGCCCTCAAGGTCGCCTTCTACCCGTATCTGCCGTTCAGCTGCGAGCGTCTGAACCGCTTTCTCGGCTTCGACGGCGAAGTCGCGTCGGGCGGCTGGCAAACGGCGCCGGTGCCGGCCGGCCAACCGCTGCGAGATCCGGAGCCGCTGTTCAGGAAACTGGAACCGCCGGCGGAGGAGCAATGACGCCGCTGTTCGACTCTCACTGCCATTTGCAAATGCCGGCTTTCGCGTCGGACCTGCCGGACGTGCTCGAGCGGGCCCGGCAGGACGGCTGGGAAGCGAGCGTCGTAATTGGGATGGACGTGCCGAGCAGCCGTCAGGCGATCGAGCTTGCCTCTCGGTACGAGGGGCTTTACGCTACCGTAGGGATGCACCCGCACGACGCAAGCTGCCTCGACGCGGAGGCGCTGGCGGCGCTGCGGACGCTGGCGAAGGAGCCGCGGGTCGTCGGCATCGGCGAGACGGGGCTCGATTTCTATCGCAATCTTTCGGCGCCGGCGCTGCAGCGGAAGGCGTTTCGGGAGCAGCTCGCGATGGCAGCGGAGGTGGACCTGCCGGTCGTGATCCACGCGCGGCAGGCGCAGGAGGAGACCTTCGCGATTCTCCGCGACTGGTCGGGTGGCCAGCCGGAGGCGAGGAAGCCGTTCGGCGTGCTGCACTGCTTCGCTGGAGACGCGGCGCTCGCGCAGGCTTACATTGAGCTGGGCTTCATGATATCGATCGCCGGCAACGTGACGTACCCGAACGCGAGGAAGCTGCAGGCGGCTGCGGCGTCGGCGCCGTCGGAGAGCTTGGTCGTGGAGACCGACTGCCCGTTCCTGGCGCCGCAGAGCCGGCGCGGCAGGCGCTGCGAGCCGGCGCACATCCGCGAGACGGTCGAGTTCATCGCCGGGCTGCGGGGAAGCAGCGTCGACGAGGTGGCCAGCGCAACGGTGGCGAACGCGCGGCGGCTTTACCGATTGTAAGGTAAAATGAGAGGGCGATGACACGTACTGCCAGCCTCTATGAGCCGGTCCTGGCCGAGATGAGCCGGGTCGAGGAGACTCTGAGCTCGCTGGGCAACGTTGAGTCGACCTGGCTGGCGGACATGCTGGCGGCGGTCCTCTTCAACGGCGGCAAGCGGATGCGTCCGGCGGTCTGTCTGCTGGCGGCCAAGTTCGGCGACTACGATTCGCAGCTATCCGTGCCGCTGGCGACGGCGCTGGAGCTGCTGCACACGGCCAGCCTCGTCCACGACGACGTCATCGATGAAGCCGGCATCAGGCGCGGCCGACCGACGGCGGGAAGGCTGTTCGACAACCACGCGGCAGTCATTCTCGGCGACTACATCTTCGCGCAGGCGGCGGCGCTGGTGGCGCGGACGGGCAATCCGGTCCTGACCCGCCTTTTCGCCGAGACGATGGTCATGATGTCGGGCGCGCAGCTCGAAGAGGACCGCGTTGCGTTCGACTACAATCAGACGCTGGACGGCTACCTGCGACGGATCCGCGGGAAGACGGCGTCGCTGTTTGCGATTGCGGCGCACGGCGGGGCGCTGGCGAACGGCGTTTCGCTGGAAACGGCGCAGTCGCTGCGGGTATACGGCGAGAACCTGGGGATGGCGTTCCAGATTGTCGACGACATACTGGACTTCAGCGGCGATGAAGCGGAGATGGGGAAGCCTATCGGCAGCGACCTGTCGCAGGGAACGCTGACGCTGCCGTCCCTGCTGCTCATCGGGCGCTACCCGGACGAGAACCCGGTAAAGACGTTCTTCCTGGACGGCGGCGGCCCGGAGCATTTGCAGGAGGCGATCGCGATGGTGCGGGAATCGGGCGTCCTCCACAGGGCGCACGCGACGGCGAAAGGCTTTGGCGACGCGGCGCGGGCGGCGTTGGTGACGCTGCCGTCGACGCCGCAGCGAAGCTCGCTGGAGGATATCGCGGAGTACGTGCTGGCGCGGCGGGCGTAGACGTCCGTCGGCAACCGATCTTACCGAGACGCCGAGGCTGGAAAGCCTCGGCTACGTCATTTATGGCCTTCGCGGTTATGTCGCGTCGGGAGAAACCGGCGCGGGGTTGCGGCGCAGCGTTTCGAGGAAGCGCGCGGAGCGGACGTCGCGCTCGAGGACATAGAGGACGTACTCCCGCAGATGGCGTTCGATCTCCGACTCGAGCTCGGGAGCCGTGTGGACGCGCATCACCTCGGCGAAGCTGCTCTTCTGCAGCAGTCGCATCACTTTCAGCGCGTTGACGGACAGCGGTCGCGACATCGGCGCTCTGGCGGCGCAGGCCGGGCAGAGGACGCCGCCCGCTTCCGCGCTCCACCCGTTCGTGACGGGCTTCAGCGCCGCGCCGCAGAGGACGCATTCCTCCATTTGCGGCTGATAGCCCAGGTGGCCGAGCAGTCGCATTTCGAAGAAGCGGACCGTCATATCCAGTCGCGCTTCCGTTGCCAAGCGGCGCAGCGTTTCGAGGAGGAGGCGGAAGACCGGGTAGCTCTCCTGGCGCTCCGGCGTGAAGCGCTCGACGAGCTCGGCGGCGTAAAGGGCGCGACCGGTGCGCTCCAGGTCGTCGCGCAGGGACGGAAAGACTTCCAGCATCTGCGCCTGGGTGACGATGTCCAGCTCGCGACCGCGGGCGAGCATGAAGGACGTGTAGGTGAGCGGCTCGACGTGGCCGGCGAGCTTACTTCGGGGGCGTCGCACTCCCTTGGCGACGGCGTCGAGCTTGCCGAGGTTGGGAGTGAGGATTGTGACGATCTTATCGGCCTCGCCGAGGCGGCGCTGGCGGAGGACGATGCCGGTGGTCTTGTAGACGCGAGGGACAGTCATTTTCGTTCAGAAGGTTCTTGCGGAAAGAGCGGGAGGACTAAAGTCGTCCCCTACGATTCTCGCCCCGACGTTCGTTGTTCACGCCGAGACTGGAAAGTCTCGGCTACACGCTTTATAGCTACGTTGTCCTTCAATGATTGACCGACGGAAGCGGGAGGACTGAAGTCCTCCCCTACATTTGTTATCCATCATACGGTCCTCGCCGCTACACTTCCTGGCGGCCTTCGAGGGCACGGGTGAGAGTGACGTCATCGGCGTACTCGAGGTCGG
>JBEKXP010000066.1:0-10803 GCA_049511815.1 Dehalococcoidia bacterium | reverse complement strand
TGGTCGACGCTTTCCTCAAGACGCTACGCGCCCGCCACAAGCTGGAGAAGAAGGCAGCTTAGCCTTCGACTCCGCGTTTCCCGACAGAGGCTGTCTACTCCAGAAGATCTTTGATCAGCGGCAGGGCTGCGCGCGCCGCCTCTTCGCCGCGCCGCATTGCTTCAGCCATGTGAAACGGTGAGTTGGCGCTGATGTTCACTACGTCGGGCCGGATCGTCACGTCGGCCTGAGACGGCGCCGGTACGTAGGTGAGGGTGTAGAGCAAGAACAGCGCCTCTGCCGCGAGGCTGGGCCCGGAGCGACGAATGGGGCCGTCGAGGGCGCGCACAAGGCGCCGGGTGAGCGGCCAGAATCGGCGCGGCACGGCGATAGACTCGCCAAGCACGACCTGGATGGTCTTCTCCGCGCCCATCCGAGCGACTACCCGCGTCGGCGCATGCTCCCAGAAGCCGCCGTCGACCAGGTAGCGGCCGCCACATTTCACAGGCGCTGCCATCAGCGGCACGGCGATGCTCGCCTCGACCGCTTTCAGCAGCGAGCCGCGGTGGACGATGACCGGGCGCCTCTGGAACAGGTCGGAGGTGACGGCGGCGAACGGGATTCGCAGGTCGGCAAAGGTCCGGCCGTCGAAGCGCTCGAAGAAGGCGCGGCCGATAGCGTCGGTCGGCGAGAGCTTCAGGTGATGGCGGAAGAAGGCGAAGACGTCGGCGGGAGAGGCGCGCAGCACGTTCTCGGCCATAGATGCCGTGGAGGCGCCGGCCGCATAAGCAGCGCCGTACGCGGCCCCGATGCTCGCCCCGGCGATCAGGTCGATGGGCACGCCGGCCTCGTCGAGCACCTTCAGCACGCCGACGTGGGCGGTGCCCTTCGTGCCGCCGGCGCCCAACGCCAATCCGATGCGCGGTCTGTCCATTGCTTTCATCCTAGCCTCGTCGGTCGCTCATATGATAAGCGATATGCCCGCGACGCAGGTGATGGTGCCGAGAATGATTCTGGGCGTGACGCGCTCCTTCAGAAACAGGACGGCAAGCGGCAGGTTGAAGAGCGGCATTGTGGACGTGAGGACGGCCGTCTTGCCGGCGCCCGCCTCCTCGACGGCGGCGATGTAGAAGAGACTGCCCAGGCCGAGACCGATGACGCCGGCCACGGCCACCCAGGCGGCGCTGCGGAAGTCGAACCGCGGGCTGCCTTCCAGCGGGCGAAGCGTCGACAGCAGGAAGACGCCGGCGGCGCCGGTGCGCAGGACGCCGGCCGACGTCGGGCCAAGGTTGCCGGTCCCGACTCGCAGCCAGACCGTCGAGGTCGTGTAGAAGGCAGCCGCAGCGATCAGCAGCAGGACGGCGACGCGCTTGTCGAATGCATTACGACGTCGCTCGTCGACAGGCGCGGCGACGACGGCGGGCCGTGTCTGGGAGAGCAGCAAGAAGATGCCCAGGACGACCAGCAGGCTCCCGAACACGATCGTCACGGTGATCTTCTCGCCGAGCGCGACCGCAGCGATGAAGAGCGTCAGCAATGGATAGACGCTGCTGGAGACCGGCACCGCCAGCGAGGCGCCGAGCGCCGGCAGAGCGAAGAAGAAGAGGCTATCGCCGAAAGCCGTCGAAAGGACGCCCGTGGCGACCATGGTGACGATGGTCGCGGCGGAAGCGCTTCTTATCTCTCCGGAAGCCCCGGTAAAGGGAATGAGAAGGCAGACGAACGCGGTCGCCGCAAGGCAGCGAATGAAGTTAAGGGCGAGGGGACTGACGCGCCGTATCTGAGCGGCAAAGACGATGCCCGCAATCGCCCAGAGAGCGGCAGCCAGCAGGGCCTTCCCTTCCCCGGGCAAGTAAACCCCCGTCTAGCAATCGCCGCTCCCGGCGCTGCCCGCGTTCCGTGCTTTCCGTCTAAGGAGTCGCTTCGCTCGCCGGAAGAGCCGTCTCCGCGGGAACGGTTCGTCGCGCTGCCCTGAGACCCTGCAGCAACAGCAGAGCGAAGGCGATTATCGACACGCCGATTACGCCCAGGGCCAGCCACTGCGCCATGCGAAGGCCCATGAAGATCTCTTTGTCCAGGCGCATAAAGCTTATGCCGAATCGCAGGACGGAATAGGCGGCGGCGTAGGTGAAGAAGAGGAAACCATCGCGCTTGAAAACGCGGAATTTCCAGAGCGCGACCAGCAGCCCCAGGATTATGAAGTCGCCCAGGACCTCGTACGCGGTGACGAAGTGCATCGGCTGGAGAGCGAAGGCCGGGCTATTGATGTTCGTGTACTGCACCGAGAAAGGGAGCGAGCTGGACGAGGCGATGATGTCGCCGGCGACCACGCAGCCGATGCGTCCGATCGCCTGCCCCAGGATCATGCCGAAGGCGGCGGCGTCCATCCCGCGGAGCAGGGGCAGCTTCTTCCAGAAGCCGTAAGCCAGGCAGACAGCGACGGAGCCGATGAGGGCGCCGTAGAGCGAGATGCCGCCCTGATTGATGCGGAAGACGTCGAGCGGCGCATTCGCGAAGTCGCTGCGGTTCTCCAGCACAAAGAGGACGCGCGCGCCGATTATTCCGGCCGGCACGCCGATGAGGGCTATCGTGTAGGCGTCGTCCTCGGTAAAGCCGGCCCTGCGCGCGAACCAGACGCCGAGCCAGACGCCCAGGCCGATGCCCAAGGCGATGAAGATGCCGTGCCAGGTCAGGAGGAGACCGCCGAGATGGCCGATCTCCGGGTTGATGCCCATTTTGATTGTTAATAGCAGATCACTCATTAGCAGCCCCTCTGCCCTGTCAGTTCACTTGACGCCAAGAGCCTTCTCATACAACGACCGTACGTCGGAAGGGGACAGCCCCTTGCCAAGATAGACATCGCCGACGCGAATCTCGAAATGCAGGTGCATCTCGGCGTTCGGATCGGTGACCGACTCCGGCGTACCGGTGTTCCCAACATATGCTATCAGTTGGCCCTGGCTTACGGAAACCCCCACATTGATGCCATCGGCGATTCGGCTCAGGTGGGCGTAACGGGTGACGACGCCGTTGCCGTGGTCGATCCAGACCTGGCGGCCGCGGTAGAGATCAAGCGCGTGCTCGTCAGTCTGGCCGTTGACGGGGGTCTCGTTTTGCAACTGATCGAGCACGTCCTGGGTGAGCGGCGTGTAGTCCCAGTCGGCCCTTACCACCGTCCCGGCCTTGGCTGCCAGCACCGGCGTTCCGACGCCTATCGATGTGCAGTTGTCGGAATCGTAGAAATCGATACCCTCGTGCGTGCCCTGGCGGTAGTCGCGCGGGGCGCCGGGCATGAGCTGATCGCCGCTGGGAAGGCAGGCGCCGGCGAGCGGGAAGGCGAAGCCGGTCAGGTCGGGCTCTCCGGCCGTGGGCGATGCGGCGCGGGTGACGATCTTCAGCACCTGCGTCGGCGTGGCAGTCGCGCCGCCACCGCCGCAGGCAACTAACGCGAGACCGAAAAGTGACGTGATCGCGACAAGTGCCGCCGCCGTGCGTATCAGAACGCCTGCCTCCTCGATGAGCTCTGTCGTCGGGCCAACCTCAAGCATAATCGTCCCCTGCCGAGTGTGGCAACCCAAGGCTGTCTCTCACAGGGCGCGTAGAATGAGCACGTCTCAGCCCGAAGGAGGCCGGGGCCTGTGTCAGGAGTAGCTCGTCGCGCACTCGGGCTGCCGGCGCTCGCCCCTTGAGTTGGCGCGTCGTTGCGCCGAGTATCCTGCAGATGCCTTCGCTGGACTCGTTTGCGAACGAGTTCCTATAATTGATCAGGAAGCTAGATCGAGAAAGACGAATCGAGGCAGTCCGGATGGCCGTGGGCCCTGCGTCGGAGCAACCCTACGTATCGCTCGTTCTTCCCGCCTACAACGAGGAACGGCGGCTCGGCGCTTCGCTGCGACATATGGCCGACTACCTGGGGCAGCAGACGTATGAGTGCGAGATCCTGGTCGTCGACGACGGCAGCACGGATGCCACCGCGGACGTCGCCGAGAAGGCCGCCGCGTCGATGCCCGAGACCGTAAGGCTGCGCGTGTTGAGCCACCATCAGAACCTGGGCAAGGGCGCGGCCGTCAAGACGGGCTGTCTGGCCGCCTCCGGCCGCTATGTCCTGTTCCTGGACGTCGATCTGGCGACACCACCGGAAGACTGCGGCGGCATCATCGCGGCGTTGGCGCGGTCGGCAGACGTTGCCGCCGGCACGCGCCTGCAGCCGGAGGGTTTCGACATGCGGCGCTCGCAACCGAGATCACGAAGGCTGATGGGGCGCCTGTTCACCGACTTCCGCAAGCTTCTTTTGCTGCCTGACATCGAAGACACACAGTGTCCGCTGAAAGGCTTCCGGCGGGAGGCGGCGCAGTGCATATTTGCGCGACAGCGTTTGAGCGGCTGGGCGTTTGACGTAGAGATCCTTTACCTTGCGCGTCGACTTGGAATGAAGATAGAGCAGATACCGGTGAGCTGGCGGCACGTCGGCGGCTCCAAGCTGCGAATGAGCCCGCCGATGGCGCTGCGCGTCTTCTGGGACCTGCTGCGGCTCCGCTTCCTGTATGCACGAACGGCGCGACAGGAGGTTTGCGACTGACATGCGCGGCGCAGTGATGTACGCGGAGCACGTCTTGAGAATTCCTCCCGCGGCGAAGCGTCTCCAGATCGCTATCGTCCTGACGGTGGTGATCCTGGTTGCCGAAGTCGCCACAGGCTTCCTGGCCAACAGCCTCGCCCTGCTGTCGGACGCCGGCCATGTGTTGATGGACCTTTTCGCCCTTACGCTGAGCTGGGTAGCGATCCGCCAGTCAGCGCGCGCCGCCACGGGCCGCATGACCTACGGCTTCCATCGAGTCGGCATTCTGGTCGCTGTCGTAAACGCCGTCACGGTTGCCGTAGTGGCGATACTCATCTTCATCGAGGCGGCCCGCCGGCTGCAGCAGACGCCGGAGATCCACGGTTCTCTTCTGCTTACGATGGCGATTGTCGGCGGCCTGGCGAATCTGGCCGTCGCCGCCCTGCTGCGAGGAGCGAGCGCGGGCAGTCTGAACGTACGGAGCGCTTTCCTGCACGCAATCGGCGACCTGCTGGGTTCCGTGGGCGTGCTCGTCGCCGCGATCGCCGTGCTGACGGCCGGCCTCGTCTGGGTCGACGCCGCGGTGAGCGTGTTCATCGGTCTCATCATCCTCGTCGGCGCGGCGCGCATACTGCGAGAGGCGATGGGCGTTTTCCTGGAGGCCTCGCCGCCGCACGTCGACATCGATGAGCTGGTGGCGGAGATGAAGGCGCTGCCGGGCGTGAAAGGCATTCATGACCTCCACGTCTGGTCGATAACACCGACTATTCACGCCCTGAGCTGCCACCTTCTCGTCGAGGACCGGACTATCAGTCAGGGCTGTGCCATGCTGGAGGGGATAAACGAGCTTCTTTCCACGCGCTTCTCCATCGCTCACAGCACAGTGCAGATGGAGACCGAGGCGTGCGACCCCAGCGCCCTCCACTGCTATCTTGCCCCGGAAGGCTTGCTCGGCGGTAATCACGAGCACTAGCCGGAATTGACGGGCGGCCGCCGGACGCCTTATGCTTTGCTTGTCCCCTGGACCTTCGGAAGGCGGAAAGCGATGCCCCAAGCCCGGTTTCGCCTCGGCAACCTCGAACTGCTCGTCATGTCCGACGGCTCCTATTTCCTCGACGCCGGCGCCGTTTTCGGCGTCGTCCCGCGCGAGCGCTGGGAGCCGTACGCCGGCCCTATGGACAGTCACCATCGTCTCGGCGTCGGCACGAACTGCCTGGCGTTGCGCTCCCAGGGCAAAGCGATCCTGATCGAGACCGGCGTCGGCGACAAGGCGATGCGGGCGGACGCGACGCCGCTGGTGGAAGGCAATCTCCTCGATGAGCTGAAGGCGGGCTTCGGCGGGCCGGAGGACGTGGACGTCGTCATCAACTCTCACCTTCACGGCGACCACTGCGGCTGGAACACCCGCTACGTCGATGGCAAGCTGGCGCCGACCTTCCCCAACGCCGATTACCTGGTCCAGCGGGCGGAGTGGGAAGCGGCGACGCATCCGAACGAGCGGACGCACACGACCTACCTGGCGGAAAACCTCCAACCCGTCGCGGACAGCGGCCGCCTGCGCCTGCTCGACGGCGAGACGCGGCTGACCGACGACGTGACGATAATCCCGACGCCCGGCCATAGCCCGGGGCACGCCAGCGTCGTCATCACCTCGGGCGGTGAGATGGCGATCTACGTCGGCGACATGGTGCAGCAGGCGGTCCAGTTGGAGCGCACCGCCTGGGTGTCCGCCTTCGACGTGCTGCCCCTGATATCGATGGAGTCGAAGAAGCGGCTGGTGGAGCAGGCGATCACGGACAACGCTTTGCTCATCTGCGTGCATCTGCAGTTCCCCGGCGTCGGCCGCATGACGCGTAGCGCCGACGGCTATAAGAAGTGGCAGCCGGTGACCTAGCTTACCGCGATCGGAAGGAGCCGATGGTCCAGCAAGCCGCCCTCAAGCAAAGTCCCCTTGACGACCTGCACCGTCGGCTCGGCGCGAAGATGGTGCCTTTCGCCGGCTGGTCGCTGCCGCTGCAGTTCGCCGGCATCATTGAAGAGCACAATGCCGTCCGAAGTGCCGTCGGCATCTTCGACATCTCGCACATGGGGCGCTTCTTCGTCAACGGCCCCGACGCGTCGCGCCTTATCCGGAGGGCCGTCACCTACAACGTCTGCCGGCTGCAGGCGGGGCAGGCGCATTACGCGGTGGTGTGCGCGGAAGACGGCGGCATCATCGACGACGTTTTCGTTTACTGCCTGGCGCCGGACCGCCTCCTCGTCGTGGGCAACGCTGTTAACGCCGAGACCGACCGCGATCAGGTCGCCTCACTGATGAGGCCGGACATGCAGGCGACGATCGAGGACGTTCAGTCTCGCACGGCCATGATCGCTGTGCAGGGGCCGGCCTCGGAGGAGCTGCTGGCGTCAACGATCACCGGCGCCGTCGTTCGGACGCTACCGCACCACGGCTGCATGGAGTTCGAGCTACTCGGCGCGCCGGCGTTCATCGCCCAGAGCGGCTACACCGGCGAGAACGGCTACGAGGTCATCGTCGAGGCCGGAAGGGCGCACGCTTTCTGGCAGGGCCTGCTGGCGGCGCGAGCCCAGCCCTGCGGCCTAGGCGCCCGCGACACGCTTCGGCTGGAGGCGGCGCTGATGCTCTACGGCAACGACATCGACAGGACGACGAACCCATTCGAAGCGGGGCTCGGCTGGCTCGTGGACTTCGACGACGAATCGTTCGTCGGCCGCGAGGCGCTGCGACGGCTGAAGGAGCGCGGCGCCACAAGGCAACTCGTCTGCCTGAAGGCGACGGAGAAGGGCATTATGCGACCCGGCTTTCATGTCTTGCACGAGGGGGAGGCCGTTGGTAGAGTTACGAGCGGCGGTTTTTCCCCGACTCTGGGCATCAGCATCGCCATGGCCTATGTCCCGCCGCAGCTTGCGGCTGTGGGGACGGCGCTGTCGGTGGACGTGCGCGGTCGGCCGCTGCCCGTCACGGTGGTCAGGAGACCTTTCTACAAGCGACCCGGCTAGCAGGGGAGCGATTCGAGGGAGCGAACGATGGCAGGCAGCCCGAAGGACCGGCGCTACACCCGCGAGCACGAGTGGGTCCTCGTTAGGGGCGGCGAAGCGCTGGTCGGCATCACCGATTTCGCGCAAGAGCAGCTCGGCGACCTCGTTTACTTTGACCTGCCGGACGCCGGCAAGCAGCTTCGGCAGAACCAGAAGCTCGGCGAAGTAGAGTCAGTGAAAGCGGTGTCGGAAATCTACGCGCCGCTCAGCGGCGAAGTCGTCGAGGTCAACCCGAAGGTGAACGAGACGCCGGAGGTGGTGAACCAAGACCCGTACGGCGAGGGCTGGCTGCTCAAGGTGAAGCCGGCGGACCCCAAGGAGCTCGACAGGCTAATGTCGCCGGAAGATTACGACGCGCTCGTGGCAACGGCCGGGGCTCAGCACTAGCGACCAGGACTGATTTGCCTAGTCCCTACATTCCGAACACCGATGACGACCGCCGGTTGATGCTGGAGCGCATCGGCGTTGGCTCCGCCGCTGAGCTCTTCGACGATATCCCCGCGCAGTGCCGCGATCCGGGCCTGACGCTGCCGCCGCCTCTGAGCGAGCTGGAGCTCCAGCGCGAGCTGGCGGAGATGGCGGGCCGAAACCGTCCTGCGGGGCAGATGCCATGCTTTCTCGGCGCCGGCGCTTATCGCCACTTCACCCCCGCTGTCGTCGACCACGTCATCCGCCGCGGCGAGTTCGCGACCGCCTACACGCCCTATCAGGCGGAGATAAGCCAGGGGACGCTGCAGGCCATCTTCGAGTTCCAATCGCTGGTGTGCGAGCTGACGGGCATGGATGTCGCCAACGCCGGCATGTACGACGGCGCCAGCGCTCTCGCGGAGGCTTGCCTGATGGCCGTACGCATCAGCGGGCGCCGCCGCCTGGCGCTGCTCTCGACGCTCAACCCCGCGTTTGAGCGGGTCGTCCGGACCTATGCCGCCGGCCACGACCTCGCCATCGACGTCATCGAGCCGGTCGACGTGGCGTTGACTGAGGAGCATGCGTGCTTCGTCGTCCAGCAGCCGAACTTCTTCGGCTATCTCGAAGACGCGGTAGCGCTGGCTGGCAAGTCGCGGCAGGCCGGCGCGCTCTATATCGTCGTCCCCGATCCGGTGTCGCTGGGGATGTTCCGGCCGCCCGGCGAGTACGGGGCGGACATCGTCGTTGCCGAGGGGCAGGCGCTCGGCGTGCCGCTCAGCTTCGGCGGGCCTTACGTTGGGCTCTTCGCCTGTCGCAGCGAGCACATCCGTCAGATGCCGGGGCGGCTGGTCGGCCGCACGCAGGACGTCGAGGGCCGCACCGGCTACGTGCTGACGTTACAGACGCGGGAGCAGCACATCCGGCGGGAGCGCGCCACCTCCAACATCTGCACGAACGAGCAACTTGTGGCGCTGGCGGTCACCGTCTACCTGTGCGCGATGGGCAAGCAGGGGTTACGGCAAGTCGCCGAGCTCTGCTACCACAAGTCGCACTACGCCGCCGCGCGCATCGCCGCTTTGCCCGGCTACTCACTGCCGCTGATGGGCACGTTCTTCCAGGAGTTCGTCGTGCGCTGCCCGCGGCCGCCGCGCGAAATCAACGCGGCGCTGCTGGATCGCGGCATAATCGGCGGCCTCGACGTGTCGGATCGCATCGAGAGCGGTTTGCTGTTTTGTGTGACGGAGCTGAACAGCCGCCACGAGATCGAAAAGCTTGTGGCGGCGCTGGCGGAGATTGCGCCATGAGCGATGGAGAGCGCCGCGACATCGGCGCCAGGCTCAGCTTCGACCGCAGCCGCCCCGGTCGCACGGCCGTCGCTCTTCCGGACTGCGACGTGCCGCTCGCCGAGATGCCGCCGCCGTCCTTCTTGCGCGACGACCTGCCGCTGCCGGAGATGTCGCTGCCGGAGGTCGTACGGTACTTCACCAATCTGGCCTGCCTGAACTACGGCGTCGACAACGGTTTCTATCCGCTTGGCAGTTGCACCATGAAATACAACCCGAAGGTGCACGAAGAGATCGCGCGCTTGCCGGGCTTCGCGCAGGTCCACCCGCTGCAGCCGGTCGAGACGGCGCAGGGGGCGCTGGCGCTCATGCACGAGTTGCAGGAGATGCTGGCGGAGATCACCGGCATGGACGCCGTGACCCTCGCGCCGGCGGCGGGCGCCCACGGCGAGCTCACGAGCATACTTTCCGTGAAGGCATACCTGGAGTCGCGCGGCGAATCGCGGCATATGGTGCTCGTGCCCGACTCCGCGCACGGCACGAACCTGGCGACAGTCTCGGCGGCGGGCTTCCGCTGCGTCGCCATCGCCTCTGATGTCGACGGCAACACGGATGTCGAGGCGCTGGCGGCGGCGCTCGACGGCGACGTGGCGGCGCTGATGCTTACGTTGCCCAACACGCTGGGGCTGTTCGACCGCAACATCCTGCGAATCGCTACTGCGACGGCGCCAATCTGAACGCGCTCCTCGGCCAGGTGAAGGTGGGCGACCTCGGCTTCGACGTCGTCCAGATGAACCTGCACAAGACGTTCAGCACGCCCCACGGCGGCGGCGGCCCGGGCGCCGGCCCAGTTGCGGTGAAGGCGCACCTGGCGCCGTTCTTGCCGTCGCCGCGGGTCGTTCGCAATGCGGAAGGCCGCTACGACTTCGAGCAGGCGGAGCGGAGCATCGGCAAGATGGGGCTGTTCCATGGCAACTTCGGCATCATGGTCCGCGCCTACGCCTACATTCGCAGCCTGGGCGCTGCCGGCCTGCGTGAGGTGAGCGAGAACGCTGTCATCAACGCCAACTACCTCTCCGCGTGCCTGCGCCAGGCCTACCCGCTGCCGTACGATCGTCGCTGCCTGCACGAGGCCGTCTTCGCGGGCGTGCTGCGTCGGGCGAAGGGCGTGCGAACGCTCGACATCGCCAAGCGACTTATCGACTACGGCTTCCATCCGCCGACGGTCTACTTCCCGCTCATCGTCGACGAGGCGCTAATGATCGAGCCGACGGAGACGGAGAGCAGAGAGACGCTCGATGCCTTCTGCGAGGCGATGCTGGCGATTGCGCGCGAGGCGGAAGAGGACCCCGACCTGCTGAAGAGCGCGCCGCACAATGCTCCCCTGCGCCGCCTCGACGAGGCGACTGCCGCGCGGCATCCGGTCCTTCGCTGGCAGCGCCCGGGCGACTAGACGATTCGCTTCAACTCCCCTTCATCGACAAGCCGTAGGGAAAGCGCACGACAAGCGAAGGCCGC
>JBEKXP010000065.1:0-10235 GCA_049511815.1 Dehalococcoidia bacterium | reverse complement strand
AGCGCGTCATCGTCAGCAAGATGCCGGGCACCACGCGCGACAGCATCGACACGCCGTTCGAATACGGTGGCCATAGGCTTACCCTCATCGACACGGCGGGCATCCGGCGCCGCGGCCACATCGAGAAGGGCGTCGAGAAACACGCCGTGATGCGGGCCCAAGCGTCAGCCCAGCGCGCCGACGTGGCGCTTGTGCTGCTCGACGCCGTGGAAGGGCTGACGGCGCAGGACGCGCACATCGCCGGCCTCATCGTCGATAGCTACGTTGGCATCGTGCTCGTCGCCAACAAGTGGGACCTGGTGCCGCCGGAGCCGATGTATCGAAGGGATTTTCTTCGATACATCCGGCGAAACCTGCGCTTCCTGCCCTGGGCGCCGCTTTCCTTCGTCTCCGCCAAAGAGCGGACCGGCATCGATGACCTCCTCGACGAGGCGCTGGCCGTTGGCGAAGAGCGACGCAAGCGCCTCAGCACGGCCGAGGTGAACGCTGTCGTGCAGCGGGCGGTCGGCGAGCGCGGTCCGCCGTCGAAGGGCAGTAAGAAGCTGAAGGTGCTCTACGTCACGCAGGCGCAGGGTGCGCCGCCGACGTTTGTCTTCTTCGTGAACGACGCCTCGTTGCTCCATTTCTCCTATCAGCGCTATCTGGAGAATCAGTTGCGAAAGGCGTTCGGCTTCCACGGCGCGCCGCTGAAGCTGGTCTTCCGCAGTCGGGGAGGGAAGTAGATGGTCTGGCAGATCATCGTCGCGGCCGTCATCGGCTACCTGCTGGGCGCGGTCCCCGGCGGCTACGTGATGGGCCGGTTGACCCGTCGCATCGACATCCGCGACTACGGCAGCGGCAAGACCGGCGCCACCAACGCCCTGCGCTCCCTCAGCCTGTGGGCTGTGGCCGGCGTGCTCGTCATCGACCTCGGCAAGGGCGCCGTCGCCGTTTCCATCGCCCGCGCGTTCTCAGGCGACGCCTGGCCGCAGGCCTTCGCGGCTCTGGGTGTCCTTGTAGGACATGTGTGGCCAGTCTGGCTGCGCTTTCGCGGCGGACGCGGCGTCTCTGCCGCCTACGGCTCGCTCCTCGGCATGAACCCGCTCGTCGCGCTGGCGCTGCTACCGGTGGCGCTCGTCATCGTCGGCAGCACGCGCTACGTCTCGCTGATGTCCGTCTCCATGGCGCCCATCGCCGCCGCCGTCTTCCTGGCACTCGCGCTTGCCGGCCTGCTTCCGTTCGCCTACGCCGCCTTCGCGATCGCCGCGGCGGTGCTGATAGTCGCCCTTCATCGCGACAACATCCGACGTCTTCTCGCCGGCACCGAGCGCAAGATCGGCCAGAAGGAGCGGGTCGCCCAGCACATGGGAGGGAGTTGACGGAGAGAGCGGCGGTTATTGCGGCTCACTCGACATAAGTCCTAGCGGCTGGTTTCCTCCCGTTAAAATGCCCCAGCGAAACGCCCTTCAGGACGCGTTGACAAGCGCTTTCGACGGTGCCTAGACTGAAATCGAGGGGCAGGGAAGATGGCGCTGGAAGACTACCTGCAAGAACTGAAAGACCCTTCGCGGCCGCTCCTGGCGTCGCGCCTCAGCGAGCTCTCGTCGCTTTCACCGGACGAGGCGCAGACGTTCTCGGGTGTTTGGCCGGAGATCGAGGTCGCGCGACGGCGTCAACTCCTGCGGCGACTCCTCGAATTGGCCGAAGACAATGTTGAGATGGACTTCGACCGCGTGTTCACCACGGCGCTCAAAGACGAAGACGCAGACGTTCGGTCGCTGGCGGTCCAGGGCCTCTGGGAGCACGAAAGCCGCGACGTCATCCCGCCGCTGATCGAGTTGCTGCGAAACGACCCTTCCGCGACCGTCCGCGCTGAAGCGGCGACGTCGCTTGGCACTTTCGTCCTGCGCGCCGAGTTCCAGCGACTCCACCCAGCCGACAGCCGTCGCATAGAAGAAGCCCTTCGTGCAGCCATTGACGCCGACCAGTCGATGGAGGTGCGCGGCCGCGCCATGGAGTCCGTTGGCGCCCTCAGCGCGCCCTGGGTCCGCGACAGGATCGAGAACGCCTATCGGAGCAAGAACTGGCGGCTTCGCGTCAGCGCCGTTCACGCCATGGGCCGCAACTGCGACCCGCGCTGGTTCTCCCTGCTCACCTCCGAGCTCGAAAGCGACTCGCCGGAAATGCGCTTCGAAGCGGCGACCGCCTGCGCCTCCTGCTGCGACGAATCGGCCATCCCTCACCTTAAGCCGCTTCTGGAAGATGAGGATGCGGAGGTGCAGGAGGCCGTTATCGCCGCCCTGGGCGAAATCGGCGGCGAAGAGGCGCGCGAGGCGCTGGAAGAGATGGCCCGCCATCCGGAGGCGCGCGTCCGCGAGGCCGTGGCGTCTGCCCTCGAAGAGTTGGAATTCAACGAAGACCCGCTCGGCTTCAACCTTCCGAAGAAAGGCGTATAGCGTGACCGGCGAAAAGACCGCCCTGCGTACGGGATCGGCGACCTCCGCCGGTGGCGTCGTCTATCGGCTCGGCGAGCGCGGCTTGGAGATCGTCATCGTTGGTCGCACCGGCGAAGGCATCTGGGGGCTGCCCAAAGGCACGCCCGAGCCCGGCGAAGACCTGCTCGCCGCCGCGACACGTGAGGTGCGCGAGGAGACCGGCTTGGAGGTCGTGCCGGAGGAGAAGATCGGCTCCATTCGCTACTGGTTCGTCCGCAAAGAAGAAGGCGTCCGCTATCACAAGACCGTCCACCACTTCCTGTTCGTCCCCGTCGGTGGCAGCCTGGACGATCATGACGCTGAATACGACCGCGTCGGCTGGTTCGAGATCGACGCGGCGTGCCGCCTGCTCACCTATCCCAACGAGGTGGACATAGTCCGTAAGGCAGCCGAGATGGTGTTGCATCGCGCGACGACGGAGGCGAAGCCGTGACCAGGACTTCGGTTCAGGGCGAAGTCGCCCGCGGCGAGAAGGTCGTGCTCCGCATCAAGCGGCGCAGCGACGCCGAGGCCGACTACGCCTGGCGCAAAGATGCGGAGCTCGCCACCTACGACGCCGCTCGCCCCATCACGACGCCTTTCGAAGACTATCTGGCGCTGTACGACGACGATCTAGCCCAGCCGACGCCGTTTCGTCGCACTTTCGCCGTCGAAGACGTGGAGGGTCGCCACATTGGCAACGTGATGTTCTACAACATCGACCTGCTGAAGGGCGAGGCGGAGATCGGAATTACCATCGGCGATAGGCGCTACTGGAGCCGCGGCTACGGCTCCGACACGCTGCGGGCGCTCGTCCGCTATGTCTTCACCAACACGAAGCTGACGCGCCTCTACCTGAAGACGCTCGACTGGAATCTACGGGCGCAGCATTGCTTTCACAAAGCCGGCTTCGAGCAATACAACACGTCGCGCCGCGCGAACGGCACCTTTGTCCTGATGGAGTTGCGACGCAGCGCTTGGGAAGCGCAACCTCCCGCGTAGAGCGGGCGTCTTGCCCGCGGCGGTGGGCGTCTTTCTGGCGACAGCTTAGGCTGTTCGACCCGGAATCGGCAGGTCCGATGGCGGCGGCGACGGGTTTGCGACGCCTTCGAGAAGCCCGCGGGGCAGCACGGACGCAAGCTCCTCCACCGTCCACTTGCCGTCCCTGGTGATGATGCGACCCATCTCCTCCTCGTACGCCAGCGAAATGGCGCCGCCGGAGACGTAAAACACCTTGCCGTTGACGTTCCAGGCCTCTTCCGTCGCCAGATAAGTGACCATCGCGGCCACCCGTTCCGCCGTGCCCAGTTGAAGCGCCTTGCCGGAGGCCGAAGCCGCCCTCGCGGCACCCTCCGTCAGCCGCGTCTCGGCGACCGGCGCGACGGCATTAACGGTGACGGCGCTTCGTCCCAACTCCCTCGCCAGGACGCGCGTCAGGCCAAGGACGCCTGCTCTCGACGCGACGAAGTTCGCCTGGCCGTACGTCCCAAGCAGCGCCGACGGCGACGTGAAGTTGATGATCCGGCCATAGCGCTGGTGCCGCATCTGGATGGCGGCCGGATGACAGGTGCAGTAGTGGCCCTTGAGATTGACGGAAATGACCGCGTCCCACTCCTCCTCCGTCATCTGCAGGAAGTCGCGACCACGGAAAATGCCCGCCGCGACGATCTCGTCCGCGACCGCTTGCGCCGGCCCGCCGCTCGGACCGCTGCCGTCTACGGCCACGCCGAGGTCGTTCACCACGACGGTTGCGCCTTCCGCCGCCAGCTCCAGCGCCACCGCTCGGCCGATCCCTCTGCCGGCGCCTGTTACAGCCGCGACGCGGTCCTTCAGCCTATCCGACACGTCGTGACCTCACTCCGCTTCCTCTGCAGATGCCACCGGCGTTGCCGAGCGCGCGAAGGCCGGCTTCAGGTGCTCCGCCGGCGGCCCCGGGTTCTCGACGAACTGCAAGAGCTGTGTCGGCACCGCTTCGATTAGCCCATCGACGGTCCAGCCGTCCTCCTTGAAGATCGTTCGCCGCGGCACCGGCGGCTGTGCCAGGCACACGCTGCCGCCGAAGACATAGAAGATCTGCCCGTTAACGTTCCAGGCAGCATCGCTGGCAAGGTAGGCGATGAGCGGCGCGATGAAGTCGGGCTCCGGTATTACTAAGCCATATTTCGCCGCCATTTCGCCCATGCCGACGGTTAGGCGCGTTGCCGCCATCGGCGCGATTGCGTTGCAGGTGATGCCGTAGCGGCCAAGCTCCTTCGCCAGCGCCCGCGTCAGGCCGGCAATGGCCGTCTTCGCGGCGCCGTAGTTCGCCTGGGCGGCGTTGCCCATCAGCCCGGAGGACGACGAGGCGTTGATTATGCGTCCGCAGCGCTGCCTCTGCATGTGGGGCGCGGCCGCCCGCGTGCAAGCGAAGGTCCCTTTGAGGTGAACGGCCATCACAGCATCCCAATCCGCCTCGCTCATCTTGATAAACATGCGGTCGCGGAGGATGCCGGCGTTGTTGAAGAGGATATCGAGCCGGCCCCAGGCGTCGAGAGCGGTCTCGACGATGCGGGCGCCGCCCTCCATGCTCGCGACGGAATCGTGATTGGCGACCGCTTCGCCGCCCGTAGCGACGATTTCGGCGACGACCTGGTCTGCGGGCGCCGCGTCCTGGCCGCTGCCGTCGGGAGCGACGCCGGCGTCGTTGACGACGACGCGCGCTCCCTGATTCGCTAGATACAGCGCCACGCAGCGGCCAATGCCGCGGCCGGCGCCAGTGACAACAGCGGACTTCCCCTCCAGCGACCGGCCGGGGGAAGTCGAAGGGCTATTCGGTTCGGCCTCTGCCGTCAACTGCTAGCCCCGCGACGGCAGATAAACGGTAGCTTTGCCCGGCGACGTCTTCTCGCCGCCCTCTTTCTCGGTCCAGATGTCGAGCTGAACGACGTTCTTGCCGCCCTCTTGCGACTTCTCGGTGATGACCCCGCGGCAAATCATCTCCTGGCCGGGAACGTCCATGCCCCGGTACTGGCAACTGTACTTCTTGATCTGTCCCTTGTCGCCCAGCCAGTCGTGCAGAAGCTGGCCCAGGAAGGCGTTCTTGAGGGCGCCGTGGACGATGACTCCCGGCAGACCATTGCCGGCCGCGAAGTCCTTGTCGTAGTGGATCTGGTACATGTCGCCGGAGCCGGCAGCCCACATGACTAGCTGCTGCGTCGTGCAGTTCTTCACCAGCTTCGGTATCTCGTCGCCGACGTTGACGTCTTCGAAGTAGACCTGATCAGCCATCTTTCACCCTCCCTAGTACATGATGCCGGTGCCGCGTTCGGTCGCGACGAGCTTGCCTTCTTTGTTGTAGAGGTTCGCCTCCGTGGTGAGGATGAGCATCTTGCCCAGCGCGCCCGTCCTCTCGCGCAGATCGGCGATCTTAGTGACGCTCTTCAACACGTCGCCGCCGCAGATGTCCTCGCCGTAGTACTCGAACTCGGTGCCGCCGTTAAGGAGGCGCATTAGGCCCAGCCCCGGTATGGCGGGTGGGCGCTTGATGGAGTTGCCGACGATGTTCGTCGGGTTCTGAGGCGTGTGGATCGCGTGCCCCAGGAAGCCCGGCGGCGCGACGAGGCCGCGGTGCCCCTTGCTCTTCGCGTAGTTTTCATCGTAGAAGATGAGGTCGGTATGGCCCACGGCGCGGGCAAACCAGCGGATCGCTGACCTGTCGACCTCGATCGTCTGAGGCTCTCCCTCCTTGCCTACGACAGAACGCATTTCGTCCGTGAGAATAGAATCTTCGGTCACGGTCTTTCCTACCTCCTTATTGGAAACTCGTAGACTGGAAATTGGACGTGGTGACCTTGAAGATAGCGCAGCCCCGTTTTCGTGTCAAACGAGGGGATCGCTGAAGGCCGGGTTGGCTTTCAGCGGCAGTCCACCGGCTCGAAGCGCCCTGCCCGCAACTCCCCAATGAGCTCGGCAAGCGACGTTATCTGACGCTCGAAGCGAGTGGCGCAGCGCCCCACCTGACTCGCCTGATGCGCGTCGCTGCCGCCGGTCGCTGCCGTCCCCAGCGTCTGCCGCAGCCTCTCCGAGAACTCGTTCTGTTGCAGCGCGCCGCGGCCGTGATGTGTTTCCAGCGCCACGCAGTGCCGGTATGCGGGATTGGCCGCCGCCTTCTCCAGGCTGCGCTTCAGGTCCGCCTCGTCCATCTCGTACCACGGCATATAGCGACGGTACGGATGCGCTGCCACCATCACGGCGCCGTCCTCTTCCACCATCTGCGCCAACTGCTCGATGCGGTGCATGCCGAAGCGGTAGTGCGTGAGGCCGTAAACCAGCATGTGGCCGTTCTCCGTGTTCACCTCGATGGCCGGCAGGACAAGGAAGTCGTGCTTCTTCGCCAGCGCCGCGCACTCATCAGCGTCCCAGAAGTAGTCATGCTCTGTCAGGCAGACGCCGTCGATGCCGGCTTCCTTCGATAGCTCGATCAGCTCATCTGGCGTTAAGCGGGAGTCCCAGGAGATAGGATTCGTGTGACAATGCAGATCGATAAGCATGAGAGCGATTTCAGTATCCCGATTGGGACGACATTGTGTCAACGAAGGTCTTGCTGGAGCGCCGACGAAGGCCATGACGGAGCAGCGGCGTGTTACTATGACGGCGAGGCGTCTCATGAAGTATGAGATCGGCGTAAAGATCAACGGCCGCTTTCGCGGCGCCGTCGACGAAGAGCGACTGCGCGGCTTTGCCGGGCGCGTCCTCGCCGCCGAGGACGTGGCGTCGGCGGAGATCGGCATCGTCGTGACCGGCGACGCCGTCGTTCGCGCACTCAACCGTCAGTTTTGCGGCGAGGACGCGCCCACCGACGTCCTCTCCTTCGCCCTGACTGAAGGCAAGGACGACTTCGCCCTTCCTCCCGGCGACGCACTTCGACTCGGCGAAGTCGTCATCTCCCTGCCCGCCGCGCGACGCCAGGCGAAGCGTGCCGGCCATTCCCTGGAGCGCGAGGTGGCGCTGCTTCTCGTCCACGGCCTGCTGCATCTCCTCGGCTACGACCACGGCGTCGAATCGGACGAGCGCCGCATGCGCTCGCGCCAGGAGGCTCTGCTGGCGAGTTTGGGAGTGATATAATCTCTCTGACACATGGCCGCTGAAGTCCTCTACCGGAAATACCGTCCCCAGACCTTCAGCGAGGTTGCCGGCCAGGAGCCCATAATGCGCACCCTGCGCAATGCCGTCGCCTCGCACAAGGTATCGCACGCCTATCTCTTCAGTGGCCCGCGCGGCACCGGCAAGACCAGCAGCGGCCGCCTCCTGGCCAAAGCCGCCAACTGCCGCGACGCGCAGGAAGGCGAGCCCTGCAACAAGTGCGATTCCTGCGTTGCTTTCTCCGAAGGGCGCGCCCTCGATCTCGTCGAGCTCGACGCCGCCAGCAACCGTGGCATCGACGAGATCCGCAGCCTGCGCGAGAAAGTCGGCTTCGCGCCCGGCAGCGCCGACTTCAAAGTTTACATAATTGACGAAGCGCACATGCTCACCGAGCCCGCCTTCAACGCCCTCCTCAAGACGCTCGAAGAGCCGCCGCCGCACGTCATCTTCGTCCTGGCCACCACCGAGCCGCACAAGATACCGGCGACCATCGGCTCCCGCTGCCAGCGATTCGACTTCCGTCGCGTCCCCCTCGAAGCCGCAATCGACCGGCTGGCGCATATCTGCGACCATGAGGGCATAACCTGCCCGCGCGAGGCCCTGGAGCTTATCGCCCGCTCCGCCACCGGCAGCATGCGCGACGCCATCAATCTGCTGGAGCAGACGGTCGACTACCACGGCCGGGAGTTGAGCGTCGAGACGGTCCAGAGCGGCCTCGGCCTCAGCGGCGACGCCCGCAGCGCCGACCTCGCGCGCCTCGTCCTGCGCGGTAACCTCGGCGAAGGCCTGGCGCTCATCGCCGCCGTCCGCGATGACGGCCTCGACCTGCGCCAGTTCCAGCGCGAAGTCGTCGGCCACTTGCGACGGCTCTTGCTGATGTCCGCCGGCGCCGAGACCACGCTCAGCCTGACCAAAGAGCAGGCGCAGGAGATGAAGAAGACGCTGGAAGGCGTCGGCAAAGAGGAGATTGTGCGCGCCCTTCGCGCCTTCGGCCAGGTCGACGTCCGCGCCGACCCGCTGTCCTCGCTGCCGCTGGAGATGGCGCTGGCCGAGTGCGTCCTTGCTCGTGAAGCAGCGGAAGCGCGTCGGGCGGCGGCGCCACCGCCCGTCGAACGTCGAGAGCCCGCGCCCGCGCGACCGGCCTTCCCTTCGCCGGCTCCCCGCGACGAGCGTCCCGTTCCCGCTGCTCCTTCTCGGCGCCGCGCTGTACCCGCGTCGCCCGCCGTCGTGGAGCCTGGCGACGGTCCCGACGAATCGGAAGCCGACGTCGGCCCACCCGCCGTGCCCGTGCCCGCCGAAGTCTCCGCTCTTCGCGAGAAGTGGCCGGCCATCTACCAGCTCGCCCGCAAGATAAACTTCAAGACCGGCGCCCTGCTCAACAGCGGCTGCGCAATCATCGGCGTCGACGACAACACAGTCGTGTTCGGCTTCCGCCACGGGCCGCTCGCCGAGAAGATGAACGCCGGCGAAGGTGGCGCCTACCTCCAGGCGTTGCGCGAAGCGGTCCAGAAGGTGCTCGGCGCCGTGTACGAGGTGAAGTGCGTCTACGACCCGCAGGCCGCGACCGGTCGGGGCGGAGGCGGCAGCGGCGGACATCTGGTTCAGGCCGCGCGCGAGCTCGGGGCGCGGGTTATCGGCAGCGACGACGGAGGAGAGATCCCATGAAGATGAACCGCGACATGATGCACCAGATCCAACAAATGCAGTCGCGCCTGGCGAAGGCCCAGGAAGAGCTTGCCAACCTCACGGCCGAAGGCAGCGCCGGCGGCGGCGCCGTCAAAGCCACAGTCACCGGCAGCCTGGAGATTCGCGCGCTCGAAATATCGCCCGAAGTCGTCGACCCCGAAGACGTCGAGATGCTCGAAGACCTGGTCATCGCCGCCTTCAACGAGGCGCTCCAGAAGGCGCAGGCGCTTCAGGCCGAGCACATGGCCGGCCTTACCTCCGGCCTCAACCTGCCCGGCATGCGCTAGAACTGAACATAACGAGGAATCAATGACCCAGACGACCGCCGCCCTCCCCGTAAGCCGCCTGATCGAAGCGTTCAACAAGCTGCCCGGCATCGGCCCCAAGAGCGCCCAGCGACTCACCTACTACCTCTTGCGCGCGCCGTCGGATGAGGCGCGGGCCCTTGCCGAGGCCATCCTGGAGGTGAAGGAGAAGATCGTCCTCTGCTCCACCTGCCAGAACATCACCGACTCCGACCCCTGCGGCGTCTGCCGCGACGACCAGCGCGACCGGTCGAAGATCTGCATCGTCGAAGAGCCGCTCGACATCCTGGCCCTCGAGCGCACAGGCAGCTACAAGGGGCTCTACCACGTCCTCCACGGCGTCATCTCGCCCATGGACGGCATCGGCCCCGACGAGCTGAAGGTGCGCGAGCTCCTGGCGCGGCTGAAATCGCCCGCGGACGTGCGCGAAGTCATCATGGCGACAAACCCGAACCTGGAGGGCGAGGCGACCGCCATGTACCTGACGCGGCTCATCGCGCCGCTCGGCATTCGCATGACGCGCCTTGCCCGCGGCCTGCCCGTCGGCGCCGACCTCGAGTACGCCGATGACGTCACTCTCACCCGTGCCCTCGAAGGCCGCCAGGAAGTGTAGCGGCGAGGACCGTATGATGGATAACAAATGTAGGGGAGGACTTCAGTCCTCCCGCTT
>JBEKXP010000064.1:0-10283 GCA_049511815.1 Dehalococcoidia bacterium | reverse complement strand
AGTCGTTGAATGTGGCAGTGTCTAGCTTTAACTGAGCCGCGAAGCTCTTCAGGCTGTCGACCAACGTGGCAACGTCGGCCGCCGGCTCGTCAGCCGATAGATTGGTGAATATAGACTGATTCTGAAACACCAAATCGTGGTACGGCCAGAACGCCCCCTGCGCATAAGCGCACTCTCCCGCTTCGGCGGCCTTTTCGGAGTACTGATCGCCCTTGGTGAGGAGAAGGTTCACGAATACGAAGCGGACCGTGCTTCCGTAGTTCGCCATGATTTGCGGTAGCGTGCCCGTAGCGAAACTCGCGCACTTCGCACCCTGAAAGTCCGCAAATTCAATGATCGTGACTTTCGCGTCCGCCGGCCCCTGCGAAGGATTGTTGCCGGGGTCGATGGTGATCTTTATCGGAGTCGGTTGAACCGTCGGCGTCGAGGCAATTGCCGCCTGCGCCGTGGCCGTCGCCTGAGATGACGACGAACTGCCGCATGCCGTGCCGGCCAGCGCGGCAACGATCGCGACTACCCCCACCAGTCCTCCAAAACGTCGCACGTGCACCGCGCCTGCTTTCGCCCCCTTCGTCCGCCCTGGCAGTGATCGCCGCTTCTCGAACTCACTCACCTCTCGCTCCTGCCGCTTCCGGTCGCCTGAATGCTGAAGTAGATCAACTTTATGTATTGTCGCGCCGCCGGTCAAGGCTGACCATGGAAGTGGAGTCGCACTACAACGATCGGTGGTCTATGCCGCCAAGCGAGATTCCACGATTATTCATCGATCAGGCAAACCCCCGCTACGGCTCGCTTGAGCAGATGTGGTACCATGATGGCCATGGTGGCAGAATCATCGGCCGAACGTCGCCTCCGCTTGGTCCGACAGCACGGCTACAATGGGCTGGCACTGCTAACGCTGTACGACGGCTGGCGCTACTTCGAATCCCCGGACATCGATGGCTTCGTCCCCTTTGAGCTGCACCGGCGCACCGCCGTTGCCTGCGGCGACCCCGTCTGTGCCGAGTCCGACCTGCCGGCCCTCCTGACCGCCTTCGCCGCCTACTGCCAGACCCACCGCTGGCGCTTCGCCTTCGTCGGTGCGACGGACCGCGTCGCCCGGGTCGCATCCAAGCTTGGCCTGAAGCCAGTGAAGGTGGGCGAAGAGCCGCTGTTCGACCTATCGCAGCCGCTACCGCGGGGCGACCGCGCCAAGCGGGCCCGCTGGGCCATCAACCGCGCCCGACGCAGCGGCGTTTGCGTAGAAGAGTACCGCGAGCGGTCGCCCGTCGTAGACGCGGAGATCGAAGAGGTGGCGGCCGAGTGGTTAGGCGCCCGCAAGGGCCCGCCGCTGTCCTTCCTCCTGCGCTCGCGGCCGCTGGCGCTGCGAGACGAGAAGCGCATCTTCATCGCCAGGTATGGCGAGCGCATCGTCGGCGTCATCGTTTGCTCGCCGGCCCGCGCCCGGATGATGCTGCTCGTCGAGGAGTTGCCGCGACGCTCGGATGCTCCCTTCGGCACCAGCGAGCTGCTGATCGACGCTGCCCGCGAAGCCGCCTGCCGCGACGGTTACGCCCTCTTCAGCCTGGGCGTTTCGCCTTTGCAGGGCGCCGCTGGTCGCCAGCCGTACGGCCGTTTCCGTCTGGCACGCGCGCTGGCTGCCGCCTGCTACAGTTGTGCCAACGTTATCTACAGCTTCCGGCTGCTGAATCGCTTCAAGAAGAAGTTCGCTCCCACCCGTTGCGATGACAGCTTCCTCATCTATCAAAGCGCTCTCCTGGCGACGACTCTGGCCGTCGTCACAGCGTTTTCGCCCGACGGCATCTCGTCCTTACTGCTGCCGCGTCGCCTGCAGCGGCTGCGAGTCGTTCCGGCGACGGCGCTGTGGATCGCTGCCGTAGCGGGGCTATTCGTTGCCGGCTTTGCCGCGTGGCAGTTCCCGGCGCTGCAGACGCCGTTTCTCCTGGTGCGGCGTGCAGTCTCGCTGGCAGTGCTGCCCGAGGACCTTATGCAAGATGCGCGCATCACCGTGTTCGCCCATCGAATGGTCTCGCTCATAGTCGTTCTCGTCCTGGCCGGTGGCGGCATGATCTGGCGACGCCAGGCCGGCGCCTAGATTCAGTCGCTCATTGCCCTCCCCTTGCCCAACGCCCTGCGGCGTGCAAACATCTATTGCAGGAATGAACAGCGCCCACGGAGAGACTGTTCTTGAAGTGGAAGAACCTGGCAGTAGCGCCTGATCAACTCACCGCCGAAATGTGGTGTGAGCTCCTGCGCGAGGCTGGGATATCGGCGATCATCCAGCCTTCCGACGCCGTCTCTTTCCTCGGCGTGTCGGCTTCGCGCTGCCGCGTGATCGTGCCGGAAGAGCGCTACGATGAGGCCGCAGCCGTCCTCAGAGAGAAAATGGGCGGCACGATACGCATCGAACCGCCCTAGGACACGTCAACAGGGCTACAAGGTGGCCGCTTCAAGTCGCAGAAGCCTCTTCTTCAACGGCAGCCCGCCGCCGAAGCCGCCCAGCCCATCCTGCGCCACGACGCGGTGGCAGGGCACGACGACCGGCATTGGATTGGCGCCCACCGCCTGACCAACGGCTCGCGCCGCTCCCGGCCGCCCGATCTGCTCGGCGACCTGCTTGTATGTGCGCGTTTCGCCGCGCGGAATATCAAGGAGCGCCCGCCATACGCGCCGCTGGAACTCCGTCCCCTGTGACAAGTCGATGTCGCCGTTCGGCGACCAATCTTCCCCTCGCGCGCAACTGCGGAGCCGCTCCGGCCAGTCGCCGGAGTCCGTCGCCGCCGTCGCTGCGCCGCGAGCGCGCATCTCCTCCTCCGCTTCCTTGCGCGTCGCCGTCGGCATCGTCGTCACCCGCAAGCCGTGCTCGCTCAAGCCAAAGCCCATCCAGCCGAGGTCCGTCTGCACAACGTCGAACTTCATCGTCTCCCTCCGCTCTTTATCTCGATGCCAGTATGCTTCGGCTCGGCGGTCCGTGCAACGCCTGCGCACCGCGTTTCGTCCGGTTTGCGATTCTATTCGATAAATGGTAAATTCGTCTCCTGAATCCGCGAAAGGCCACGCAGGATGCAAGCCATAAAGCCCGACACCGACTACAGCATCGAGCAGTTCACCGTCTTCAACGACCGCCAGACTTCCTTCTACCTCCATCGCACGGAGCGGGCCGTCTTCGAAGCGGTGCAGCGTTTGAACGGCAACGGGCCTCTGCGCCTGCTCGACGTCGGCTGTGGGCTGGGGATGCAGGCGGGGCGCCTGGCCCTGCGTGGCTGGAAAGCCTACGGCATCGACGCCTCCGACCAGATGATGCGGCTGGGCCAGTACCGCTTCTATCAGGTACACAAGAAAGTACGCTTCACCCGCGGCATCGCCGAAGCCCTCCCCTTCCGCAGCGCCTCGTTCGACGTCGTGATGTGCCAGGGCGCAATGGACCACTTTGCCGACAGGGACCTCTTCGTCAGCGAGGTCGCACGCGTCCTCAAGCCCGGCGGCTACCTCATAGTCGCGCTGGCTAATTACGAGAGCATCTCCTGCCGCATCGGCAAAGCGATGCACAACGTCAGCCGGGCCTTTCACGTCGAGACGCCGCGGCGGTACCAGTTCTGGCGCATCCCGGCCGACCACACCTTCGTCGGCAGCTACCGCCTGCTGACCGGCATCGGCAACCGCCGGTTGCGACTCGCCCGTGTGAGCGGCGTATCGATGTTCCTCTTCCTGCCGCCCTGGCGCGAGCTCCTGGATGCGCTGCCGTTGCGCGCCTCAGCCGCGGTGTTCCGCGTCGTCGACCGGCTGGCCGCGCGTCTCCCCTCGGCCGCGGATGTCGTCGTCGCCACCCTCCAGAAGGAAGAGCTCAGCGACGTTCCACTGCTTCGACCAGACGCTCGGGATAACGAGAAGAGACGAAGTAGCGCCGCACCCGCCTACCTTCTTCGACGGTAAACTCAACGCCCTTCGGAACGCCCGGCACGCTCCAGGCACGCCGCCCGCCAAGCGAGAAGCGGACTCCCCAACCGCCGTAGACGAGCCAGTCGTAGCGCTTCGCCTCGAATGATTTTATCCGCTCAAACGGGATCGCCTTTCGCAACACTCCGAAGCCGAATCGCACCTCCTCGCCTCCAACAACGATTGTCAGGCGGCGAAACGTGACGATCGCGAAGAGCATGAGAGCCAGCGCGCTGGTCAGCACCAGATAGTAGGCCGCGAAGGCGCCCGCGCCACCGAAACCCTCGAAGGCAGGCAAGACCATGGCGAACACGACCGCTCCCAAGGCGACCAGCAGTATGGACTGAAACCACGCGGGCATCGGCAGCTCTTCTTCGTATTCCGGCAACGTTGACCTCCTTCGGCCGCATCCTAGCAAAGTGCCTTCGGCCCCGCAATTTTGTTCGGACTGTGATATGATCGTTCTGCCATGGAACGGGAGCAATTCGAAGAGCTTGTGGGTCGGGCGCTGGAAGAGCTGCCGGAGCAGTTCCGCGAGCGCCTGTCAAACATAGACGTCGAGGTCGAAGACTACCCCAGCGCCGACGACCTGCGCGTCTCGGGTGCCCGCCGCGGCCAGACGCTGCTCGGCCTCTATCGTGGCGTGCCCCAGACCAAGCGCGGCGTCTGGTACAATCTCGTCGCGCCCGACCGCATAATCATTTACCAGCGCCCCATCGAGTCGGTTTGCCGCAGCGACGCGGAGA
Source organism: Dehalococcoidia bacterium (assembly GCA_049511815.1). Lineage (GTDB taxonomy): Bacteria > Chloroflexota > Dehalococcoidia > DSTF01 > JALHUB01 > JALHUB01. Next base: position 5,601 of record JBEKXP010000064.1, on the reverse strand, counting down.
TCGTCGAGAGGGTCGGCCACGTCGTTCGCCACGAGATCGCTCACCACTTCGGTATCGACGACGAGGCCCTGCGACAAATGGGCGCCTACTAGCAATGGCCCCGATCGACGAAGACGAATACGGCGACGAAGATGAGGGCGAGCCCGAAGGCGAAGGCTGGGAGCTCGACCCCAACGACCCGACGCACCCTGACTTCGATCTCTCTGAGGCCGGCTACTACGGCGTCGAGCCCGAGGCAAAGAGCGGCTACGTCTCTCGGGCCCTCATCGTCGTGGTCATCGTCCTCCTTCTCCTCGCGCTCCTCGGCCCCGCCTGCGCCCGCTTCTTCTCATAGTCTCCGTCTTAGCGATTTCGTTGACTCCATTTGAAAGGCGATGATAACATTGTGCCGAAATGCGCAATCGATTCACAAACGGCGAGGGCCCGTCGCGTGACCAACAAACGGCGCCGGCGACCGCCCTTCAGCCGAGAACCGCAACGATGCTGCTCGGCGTCCCGGAGGTTGTGGTCGACCGTCTTCCCGTCTATGCGCGCACTCTCGCCGCACTGGAGAGCCGCGGCCGCCAGGTGGTCAGCTCGCAGGAGCTCGGCGATGAGCTGGGCGTGACGCCGGCCCAGATCCGCAAAGACCTCAGCTACTTCGGACGCTTTGGCAAGCAGGGCCGAGGCTACAACGTGCAGCGCCTGGCCGGCGAGCTGCGGCGAATCCTCGGCCTGGACCAGGAGTGGCAAATGGTGCTGGTCGGCGTCGGCAACCTGGGCCGCGCCATCCTCACCTACAGGGGGTTTGCGCCGGAGGGCTTCAAGATCGTCGCCGCCTTCGACGCCCACAGCGACGCAATCGGAAGATCGGTCGGCGGCGTCAAAGTCTACAACGTCAAAAACCTGCCGCAGTTCCTCCAGGACACGCCTGCCGACATCGGCATCGTTGCCGTTAGCGCGTCCGCCGCTCAGGACGTCGCCGATACACTGGTGGCCGCCGGCGTCCGGGGGATCCTCAACTATGCGCCCGTCGCCCTGAGGGTGCCGAAAGGAACGCAGCTAAAGGACATCGAGCCGGTGCTTGCCCTCCAGAGTATGACCTACTATCTGAAGGACGCCACCGCCTGACACGCGGTCACAGGCTCGCGACCAGCGACTCCTCTTCCGTCGGCAGGCTGCGCTTGATCACGTCCAGGTGCTCGAGCGCCGCGCCGGCGCCGATCGCAGTGCAGTTCATGGGGTTCTCCGCGACGTGACAGGGCACGCCCGTCTCCTGCGTCAGCAGCGTGTCGATGTTGCGCAGGAGCGCGCCGCCGCCCGTCAGCACAATGCCCCGGTCGATCACGTCCGACGCCAGCTCCGGCGCCGTCCGCTCCAGCACCGAGCGCACCGCCTGAACGATGCTCGCCAGGCAGTCCTGGATCGCCTGCGTTATTTCGTGCGAGGTGATGACGATCGTCTTCGGGAGGCCGGTTATCTGGTCTCGCCCGCGAACTTCCATCGTCAGGTCCTCTTCCAGCGGCAAGGCGCTGCCGATGGCCATCTTCGCCTCCTCCGCCGTCCTGTCGCCGATGACGAGGTTGTGGCGCCGTTTCACGTAGGCCGCGACGGCGTCGTCCAGCCGGTCGCCCGCCACCCGGATCGACTCGCTGACGACGATTCCGTACATGGAGATGATCGCCGCTTCGGCCCGGCCGCCACCGATATCGACGATCATGTTGCCGCTCGCCGAGGCCACCGGTATCCCGGCGCCTATCGCTGCCGCCAGCGGCTCCGGCACCAGGTGCGCCGGCCTTCGCGCGCCGGCCTGCTCGGCCGCGTCCCGCACCGCTCGTTGTTCGACGCTCGTCACACCGGCGGGGATGCACACCATCACCTCCGGTTTGATCAAATGCATCCGTCCAAGCGCCCGGCTGATGAAGTAGCGCAGCATCGCCTCCGTTATGAGATAGTCGGCGATGACGCCGTCGCGCATCGGCCGGATGACCGAAATACTGCCCGGCGTTCGCCCGATCATCCCCCGCGCTTCGTTACCGACCGCGACGACGGTGTTGTCGCGAGTCGCGAGCGCCACCACCGACGGCTCGTTGATGACGATGCCCTTTCCGCGCGCGTACACCAGCACGTTCGCCGTTCCCAGGTCGATTCCCAATCTCTTTGTCAGCATCAGCCTCCCCCAGCTTCTTTCCGCGCCGGCGCCCCGATGCGCTGAACGCGGCCTCCCAGCGACCTCAACTTTTCGTCGAACCGCTCGTAGCCGCGGTCGAGATGGAATATGTCGCCGATTTCCGATTCGCCGTCCGCCGTCAGCGCCGCCAGCACCAGCGCCGCGCCGGCCCGCAGGTCCACCGCGCGCACATTAGCCGCGAAGAGCGGCGTCGGCCCATTGACGATGACCGTGGTCCCCGACGTGATAACTTCCGCACCCATCTTCCGCAGCTCACCCACGTAGAGCATGCGGTTCTCGAAGACCCGCTCGTAGATCGAGCTCACGCCCCGCGCCTGCGTCAGCAGCGCCGCCAGAGGCGCCTGGAGGTCCGTAGCCAGCCCCGGATACGGCACCGCCTGCGCGTTTATCGCCCGCAGCGGCCCGGCGCTCGTCACGCGCAGCCCCCCGTCCGTCTCTCTCACCTCCACGCCGGCTTCCTCCAGCTTCCAGATAAGGGCGTCGAGCTGGCGCGGCACGCCCTCCAGGATCTCGACGTCGCCCTGAGTCGCCGCCGCCGCGATCGCGAACGTGCCCGACTCGATGCGATCGGGGATTATCGTATGGCGGGCGCCGTGCAGCTCGCCAACGCCTTCGATCTCTATCGTGTGCCGGCCGGCGCCGGAGATGCGCGCCCCCATCTGCGTCAGCATCTCGACCAGGCTCTCGATCTCCGGTTCCGCCGCGGCGTTGACCAGCGTGGTCTTCCCTTCCGCGAGCGTCGCTGCCAGTAGCAGGTTCTGCGTGCCGAGAACGCTCGGATAGTCCAGGAAAATCCTGCTGCCGCGGAGCCTCTTGGTGCGCGCCGTGTAACGGTCGCCGTCACGGCCGACGGTGGCGTTCAGGCGACGAAAACCGTCCAGGTGCACGTTGACTGGTCGCAGCCCGATGATGTCCCCGCCGGGCGGAAAGCACGTTGCCTCGCCGAAACGCGTGAGCAGCGGCCCCATGACCAGAAAGCTGCCGCGCAGATGGGTCGCAAGATGGCTCGGCGCCTCCAGCTTGTTGACGCCGTCCGCCTTAACCCGCAGCGACGACGGCGATGTGTATTCGACCGTCGCCCCCAGCGCACGCAGGATCTCCACCATGAAGCGAACGTCCTGGATCTCCGGAACGTTCTCCAGGTAGCAATCGTCGGAGGTAAGGAGAGTGGCGGCCATGGCGTGGATCGCGGCGTTCTTGTTGCCGCTCACGCGCACGCTGCCTTCCAGGCGGTGGCCGCCCTCTACGAGAAAACAATCTCCTGCCACGGTCTCACCAATCGTCTGGGGTCGCTTTGGGCTTAACACTACCATCACTATCGGCCGACTTCAACCCGCGCAGACTCACGGGCGTCGAGCAGGACAGCTATCCGGCGACCAGCCCAAGGTTTGGGGTTGAAAAGGTCTTGACCGTGACGCTAGGGGGCAGGAGGCATCTGATCGCCGGGGCCGCGGCGACGGCGCCGTCTCTCAGCCACCTTGATGGCAATGAGAGAGCGTCGCAACTCCGCCTGGACGCGGCTCAGATCGACCTCCGCCTCGCGACTGGCAAGCATCCGTTCGGCGCGCGCCCGCGCTTCCTGCGCCAGGGCGATGTCGATCTCCTCCGCGCGCTCCGCCGACTCCGCGAGGATCACCACCTTGTCGTCGCGCACTTCCAAAAAGCCGCCCGTGACCATCATGTATGTCTCGTCGCCGCCGGCCTTCTGCAGCCGCAGCTCGCCGGGCACCAGCGACGTTATCAGCGACGCATGCGACGGCAGCACCGTCAGCTCGCCGACCGCTCCCGGCGCGACGACCGCGTCGATATCCGTGTCGGAGAAGACGACGCGCTCGGCCGTGATAACGTCAACGCTCAGCTTTGCCATCGATCAGCTTCCTCTCGCCCGCCTCAGTCGGGCCCCGCCTTAGCGGGCGCCGGCAGCCAGCTTCTCCGCCGCCTCGCTCGCTTCCTCGATCGTGCCGACCATGTAGAACGCCTGCTCCGGCAGATCATCGTGCTTGCCGTCCAGGATCTCGTTGAAGCCGCGTACCGTATCGCGGATCGGGACGTAGCGCCCGGGCCGGCCGGTGAACGGCTCCGCCACGAACATCGGCTGCGACAGGAACCGCTGGATTCGACGCGCCCTCTGCACCGTCAGCTTGTCTTCCTCCGACAGCTCCTCCATGCCCAGAATGGCGATGATATCCTGCAGGTCCTTATAGCGCTGCAGCACCTGCTGGACGCCACGGGCCGCGCGGTAGTGGTCCTCGCCGACGACGTTCGGGTCAAGAATACGCGAGAACGAGATCAGCGGGTCGACGGCCGGGTACAGGCCCTGCTCGGTCAGCGCGCGGTCGAGGGCGACGACGCCGTCCAGGTGGCCGAAGGTCGTCGCGACGCCGGGGTCGGTGTAGTCGTCGGCAGGGACGTAGATCGCCTGGAAGGAGGTGATAGAGCCCTTGTTCGTCGATGTGATCCGCTCCTCCAGGTCGCCGATCTCCGTCGAGAGCGTCGGCTGGTAGCCCACTGCCGACGGCATGCGACCCAGCAGCGCGGATACCTCCATGCCCGCCAGCGTGTAGCGGTAGATGTTGTCGATGAAGAGCAGAACGTCCTGCCCCTCGCGGTCACGGAAGTACTCCGCCATCGTCAGACCGGTGAGGCCGATGCGGACGCGCACGCCCGGCGGCTCGTTCATCTGCCCGAAGACGAGGACGGTCTTGTCGATGACGCCGGAAGCGCGCATCTCGTGCCAGAGGTCGTTTCCTTCACGAGAGCGCTCGCCGATGCCGGCGAATACGGAGGTGCCGCCGTGCTCGCTGGCAATGTTGCGGATGAGCTCCTGGATGATCAGCGTCTTGCCGACACCGGCGCCGCCGTAGGCCCCCACCTTGCCGCCGCGTGTGAACGGCGTGATCAGGTCGATGACCTTGATTCCCGTTTCTAGCATCTGGACGGTGGTGGCTTGCTCCTCGAAGGACGGCGGCATTGCGTGGATTGGACTGCGCTCCTTCGCCTCCACCGGCCCCATGTTGTCGATTGCGTCGCCGGTGATGTTGAACAGGCGGCCGAGCGTCTCAGGGCCCACGGGGACGGTAATCGCCTGGCCGGTATCGAGGGCGTTGGCGCCGCGGCCCAGACCATCGGTGGAGCCCATAGCGAGGCAGCGCACCCAGTTGTTGCCCAAGTGCTGCTCCACCTCAGCGATAAGCTTCTCCTTGCCCATCTCGATTTCGACGGCATTGTAGATCTGGGGGAGCTCATCCGGGGGGAACTCCACGTCGACAACAGTGCCGATAATCTGCACGACCTTGCCCGTTGCCATGTGAAACCTCCGTCCTATTCGGCCGATCTCAGAGCCTCGGCGCCGCCGACCAGGTCCAGCAGCTCCTTGGTTATCGTTTCCTGACGAGCCTTGTTATACGTGAGCGTTAGGTCATCCACCATCT
>JBEKXP010000063.1:0-10489 GCA_049511815.1 Dehalococcoidia bacterium | reverse complement strand
GCGAACAACCGCCTTTATTATATGTGTCACCTGCCCGCGCGTCAACGTGCTGCTAATGGCTTTCCGTAGCTAAATTACCGAAGCGGTAACTCCGCCATCGACCTGGATTGTTGTGCCTGTGATCTGGCGCGCCGCTTCAGAGGCCAGGAACACCACCAGGGCGGCCACATCCTCCGGCGCGCCCATGTGCCCAAGCGGGATCCGGCTGTTCTCCTCCGCCGCGATCTCTTCATAGGGGCGGCCTTCCGCCTCCGCCCGCGACCGCATGAGCGATTCCATTCGTGTCGTCAGGGTGGGGCCTGGGCAAACGTTGTTCACCAGAATATTGTCTGGCCCCAGCTCCCTCGACAGCGTCTTCGCAAGGCCGACAACCGCCAGGCGGGCCGAGTTCGAGAGGATCAGGCCGTCGAGAGGTTGCTTGACGGCGTAGGAGGTGATGTTGATGATCCTGCCGCCGCCGTGTTTCCTCAAGTGCGGCAGCGCGGCTCGAGTTGTGCGCACAGCGCTCAGGAAGTTCTGGTCCAGCGCTGCTTGCCACGTCTCATCTGAGTGGCGCTCGAAGGGGCCGTAGGGCGGCCCGCCGGCGTTGTTCACGACGATGTCCAGTCGGCCGAATCTGGCGACGGTCTCCGCAACGAAACGCTCGATGTCCCCCGCCCGCGACATGTCGCAGACAATGGGCACGACCTCCTGCCCGGCGGCCGCTCGAATCTCCTCTGCCGCCTCAATCAGCGGCTGCTCGTGTCGGGCGCAGATTGCGACGCGACAGCCTTCTTTCGCAAGACCCATTGCAATCGCCTTGCCGATACCCCGGCTCGCCCCGCCCACAAGCGCGACTTTTCCCTCGAGTCCCAGGTCCATTTCAATCCCTCGCTGAATCAGACTGATCTTGGTCCAGTAACTCAACTACCCGCGGCCAGATGGTGCGGGCAGCCTCTTCCGGCGATAACGCAGCATCGACCACCAGCCAGCGCTCCGGCTCGGCGGCGACCAACTCTTGGAAGCCCTGCCGGACGCGCTCATGGAAGTCCCTGCTCTCCCCGCCGATGGCGTCGTGCGCCTCGCCCTCCACGGCCTTTCGATTGAGCCCGTCGCTTACCGGGATATCAAGCAGAATCGAAAGGTCGGGTTTCAGTCCGCCGGCAGCAAGATCGCAGGCCCTTCGCACCGCTTCGACGTCGAGCCCGCGCCCGTAGCCCTGATAGGCAATCGTAGAGGCGCTGTAGCGATCGCATACAACGATTGCGCCCTTTTCCAGCCCAGGGCGGATCACCTCCGACACTAGTTGAGCGCGCGCCGCCAGGAAGAGGAACAGCTCGGCGGCAGGAGCCAGACTCGAGCGGGCATCCGTCGATGAGCGCTCTCGTTCCGTTGGGCGGAGGATAATCTCCCGCAGGTGTTCGCCGAGAGCCGTGCCGCCGGGCTCACGCGTCAGCACGACCTCCTTACCGAGGCCCTGAAGACGCTCCTTCAGCAGCTTGGCTTGTGTGGTCTTGCCTGCTCCTTCGCCGCCCTCGAAAGCTAAAAACAATCCGCTTCGCATGCTCTGCGGCATCAGGCGGCGGACCTCATTCTTCCTCGTCCGGAGAGGGTGAGCCGTTGTCTTCGCGGAAGATACGCACTCTGCGCCTCGGCTCGCGACCGGAGCTGCGGGAAGAGAGGCTGTACTTCTGCGCGAGCTGATGCTGAAGGCGCCGAATGTAGGAGTTCTGCGGCGCAAGCTCGATCTCGCCATCGCTGGCCATCACTTGCGAGATGGCTGTCTCCGCCTCTTGGAGGGCTGCGGCCACCGGGTCGAAATGCCCCTGCTCGCCTCGGAGCGAGAGGAGGCTCTGCTCCATCTGCGAGATCGTGTTGCTCCTGAGGACGTACACCGGCAGACCGTGCGCCTCGGCCTCCCGGAGCGCCTGAGGCTTGCGACGATAGAAGGTTCGGAGGGTTATCACAACGTCTGACTCGCCGAGACTATCGCTGACCACGGCCGGCGAGGCTGTCTGGCGGATCGCCTGCTCCAGACGCTTTCTCGATATGCCGAATGGATAAACGCGCCGGGTGAGGCTGGCCGGACGGTTGGGCTGGGCCGCGCCCCATGTCTCGAGGTCGCCTTCCTCGCCGCTGAGCTCCGCGGCGGTCAAGTGGCGCACTTTGCCCTCTGAGTCCATCTCGCGCACCTCAGCCGGCACCTGGTAGCCGCGAAGAATCGCATCGACCGTTTCCGCGACGTTTTGATGCACCGCCACGCGGTCAAACGTCTGGATTTCGACGACAACGTCGAAGGTCGGCGGCGCCTTCCGCTCGAGGATGGACTTCTGCGTGCCCCGGCGCCGCGCCTCCTCGTCTCCCAGGGTCACCGACTGGATGCCGCCGATCAGGTCCGAGAGCGTCGGGTTCATCATCAGGTTCTCCAGCATATTGCCGTGCGCCGTTGCGACGAGCTGGACCCCCCTTTCGGCGATTGTGCGGGCGGCGGCGGCCTCCAGCTCCGTGCCGATCTCGTCGATAACTATGACCTCCGGCATGTGGTTCTCCACAGCTTCGATCATTACCGCGTGCTGGCGGTCCGGCGTCGTGACCTGCATCCGGCGCGCGCTGCCGATTGCGGGGTGCGGGATGTCCCCGTCGCCGGCGATCTCGTTGGACGTGTCGACGATGATAACCCGCTTGTTCATGTCGTCGGCCAGAACGCGCGCCACCTCGCGAAGCATCGTCGTCTTGCCCACGCCCGGCCGCCCGAGAAGCAAAGTGCTCCTGCCGATGCGAATGATGTCTTCGATGACGCGAATAGTGCCGAAGACGGCGCGCCCGACGCGACACGTCAGCCCGACGATACGCCCCCGCCGGTTCCGAATCGCTGAAATGCGGTGCAGCGTCCGCTCAATGCCGGCGCGGTTGTCGTCGCCGAACGCGCCGACCCGCGCCGCGACGTGGTCAATGTCCTCCTGGCTCACCTCGATGTTGCTGAGGATGACCTCTCTGCCCGGATAGCGCGCCTCCGGCAGGCGCCCCAGGTCGAGCACGACTTCCAGGAGCTCGTGATTGTCTGGCTGCTGCCTGAGGGCCCTGCTTATGAGCTGAGGCAGCGCGTCGACGAAGGCGTCAAGATCGTCCGTGATCTGCTTTTCCATCGCCTTTCCTGTCGACGACGTCTCCCTAGACGGCTGGAGCCAGTTGCGGCGCGCTTGCCGTCACGGCCGTGCGACTGACGAGCGCCGAATACTCGGGTCCGGCTTCGAACCCCCGCTTGAGCAGGGCATGGCTCAGATGCCCGCCCGACTTGGGAACGAGAGTCAAGACTCGTTGGCCGGCGAAATGCTCAAGCGCCACGTCAAGCAGCGCTTCATGCCGCGGCTCCGAAGGTCGCACCAGAAGATCGAAGTGGACGCTGTCACCGCTGCTGGCCGAACGAAGCCAGGCGACGAGCTGTCCTTGGTCGTACGCCACCCGCTGCGAGACACGCCCGGTCAACCAGCTTCGCTCCTGCGATGCCTTCCATTCGCTGAAGGTCGCCGCTTCGGCGCGCCGGGCGGCCTCTGGCATCGAAGCAAGGTAGAGCTCGAACAGCGAGAACGCATCGGAGCGCAGGACTTTCCTGAACGGCGGGAGCCCCTCGCGATCATGAATCAGGGTCGTCGGCGAAGAAGCGGAGAGGAGCATCTCTCGCTGGTATTCGACAAAGCCGAGCCGGCGGGCCATAGGCAGCACCTGGCTATCGCTGGAAAGCCGCAGGAACACCTTCTCAACGCCCAGGCGTCCCGCTTCCTTGAGCGACTGTTCGAGCAGTCCGAGGCAGACCGAGTCGTCGTCCTCGGCGGCGTTTATCACGCAGTCCAGCTCCCACGCGCAGCTCGTCCCGCGCCGCCTGGCCGAAACCAGGCCGCGAAGAGTGGCGCCCTTGATGCTGATCCATGTGTGGCAGCCCGTGGCGAAGGAGAACCACTGCTCCAGGGCGCGTTCCAGCGGGTGCGGCGCCGAATCCGTTCGGCCAATGCGCTCCCGCGTCTTCGCCTCATTCGGAAAGACCCGCCCGTCGAATGAGACGAGGGCCACAAGATCGGTCGGCCGCACTGCTCTTGCGCAGGTCATGGCGTCGTGGCTACGATCTCTCGTTTCGTCGCACCGCTCTTAGCCCCGGCGATGATTTCGACGAAGTAACGGTGAAAACGAAGATCGGCGGTGAGCTCCGGATGAAATGCCGTGCCGAGGACGTTGCCCTGTCGGACGGCGACGACCCTATCCGCGATTTGCGCCAGGCAGCTCACTTCCGCTCCAACGTCTGTAACAACTGGCGGACGTATAAAGATCGCGTGGAACGGCGCCGCGCCAAGGACCGGCACGTCTATATCCGCTTCAAAGCTATCGACCTGACGCCCCCAGCCGTTCCGCTCGACGGCGACATCTAGGCCGCCCAGCGTCGGGTAGAGCATGTCCGTTGACCGGCGGGCGAGGACTATCATCCCGGCGCACGTCCCCCAGACTGGAAAGCCCTTCGCTATCATCCGCGTCAAGGGCGAGAAGAGCCGGAATTCCTGCAGCAGGTGGGAGATAGTAGTGCTCTCGCCGCCCGGAATCACCAGCCCGTGAAGGCCGGCCAGCTCTTCCGGCAGCCTGACCTCGGAGGCGGACACGTCAAGGCGGCGGAACGATTGAACGTGTTCTGCGAAGGACCCTTGGAGAGCCAGCACGCCGACGCGCATCATCCCTGCCTGCAAAGCTACCAGCCTCTGGCGGCGAGGAGTTCCTTTTCCGGTATGGCGCTAATCTCTATGCCCGCCATCGCTTCGCCCAGCCCCTTGGAGACCTCGGCGATGATTTTGGGGTCGTTGTAGTTGGTCACGGCTTTCACGATAGCCGCGGCCCGGCTCGCCGGGTCCTCCGACTTGAAGATGCCCGAGCCGACGAAGACGCCATCGGCGCCCAGGTGCATCATCAGAGCAGCGTCCGCGGGAGTTGCCACGCCGCCGGCGGCAAAGTTCACGACCGGCAGGACGCCCGTCTGGTTTATCTCCTTCACGAGGTCGTAGGGGGCGGCAAGCTTCTTCGCCTCCGCCATCAGCTCGTCCACCGGCAAGCCCTTGATTCGCCGGATCCCGTCCATCACCGCCCGCATGTGGCGCACCGCTTCGACGATGTTGCCGGTTCCCGCTTCGCCCTTGGTGCGGATCATCGCCGCCCCTTCGCCGATGCGGCGCAGCGCCTCACCGAGGTCGCGGCAGCCGCAGACGAACGGTACAGTGAACTCCTGCTTGTTGACGTGGTTTGCTTCGTCCGCGGGCGTCAGCACCTCGGACTCGTCTATGTAGTCGACGCCGAGCGCCTCCAGCACGCGCGCTTCGACAAAGTGGCCGATCCGGCACTTCGCCATGACGGGAATCGTGACGGTCGCGATGATTCGCTCGATGACGGAGGGATCCGCCATCCGCGCCACGCCGCCCGCGGCCCTGATGTCTGCCGGCACGCGCTCCAGCGCCATCACTGCACAGGCGCCGGCTTCTTCAGCGATCTTGGCCTGCTCGGGCGTCACCACGTCCATGATCACGCCGCCCTTGAGCATCTGGGCCAGACCCTTCTTGACCGCCCAGGTTCCCTTGGTTTCGGCCATACTTAATCAACCTCCTGGTCAACAGGACGTTCTACACCAAATTGTACTACCAGAATCAGCAGCGACGCAACTTGGTAGATAGTGCGTAAAGGGATAGGAATGTAAGGAAAGGACACGAGACTCCTCTCTCCGATTTGACGATGCCGACGGCAGAGCCTACAATGAGTGGACGATAGTAAGACGTTGCGAACCTCGTAGGAAGCGAGGTTCAACTTTTTGCGTGTCTTGGGCTCGGAAAGCCGAATCTGGCCCGTATTGCGGCTTTTCTCAAGGCCCACTTATAATCTGCCAGGCAGTATGATATCGGCAAGTTCTCCCTGGCAGCTACTTCGAGGCAATACTTTGGCATCACACGATCCGATGGCCAAGCTCAAGACGTTCGTAGTCCCGGCGGACGGCTCCCCCGCCAGCATGGAGGCGGTGGCCGTCGCTTGCACGCTGGCTAAACGCAACAAGGGTAAGGTATTCGTAGTGCACGTGATCGAGGTCAAGCGCTCCCTTCCGCTGGACGCCGACCTCAGCGCGGAGGCGGCTCGCGGCGAGGAGATCCTTGCTCAGGCAGAGAAGGTCGCCGAAGGTCAGGACTTCGAAGTCGAGGGCGAGCTCTTGCAGGCGCGCGAAGCCGGCCACGCAGTCGTTGATGAGGCGGCCGAACGGCGCGCCGACGTGCTGCTGGTGGGGATGGAAGCGGAAGGGACGTTTGGTGGATTTCAGTTTGGCCGCCTGCCACAATACGCGCTCAAGAACGCGCCCTGCCGCGTGTGGCTGTGGCGCTCTTCGGCCGAAGGAGCATCATGAGGGTGATTATCATGGGCTGCGGTCGCCGCGGCGCCGCGCTGGCGACGATGCTCGACGGCGAAGGGCACGACGTCACCGTCCTGGACGTCGACGCCGCTGCCTTCAGCTTCCTGCCCGACAGTTTCGCGGGGACCGAGATCGTAGGTAACGGTGCCGACGAAGACTCGCTACGGCGGGCGGGAATCGAGCAGGCTGACGCCTTTGTCTGTACGACCCGCGGCGACAATCGAAACGTCATGGCGGCCCAGATGGCGAAGCACATCTTCAACGTCCCCCGGGTTATCACGCTCGTCCACGACCCCATCCGCGAAGAGATGTACCGCTCTCTCGGCCTTCGCACAGTCAGTCCAACTCGCATCGTCGCCGGATCGCTGAGAGAGGCGATCCTGGCGGACGACGGAGGCGAAGCGTCAGGCGCGGCGGAAGAGGCACAAGCAGGGAGCGAGGGTTAGCGGCGTGTACATCATCATCGTCGGCGGCGGAAAAATCGGCTACTTCCTGGCGCGGCAGCTTCTCGAAGACCAGCATGAGGTGCTGATCGTCGAGCAAGCCGCCGACAAGGCGGCGCAGATCGCCGAGGATCTCGGCGAGATCGTCATGGTCGGCGACGGCTGCGAAGCATCGACGATGGAACGGGCGGGAATGGCGCGCGCGGACATGGCAATCGCCTTGACCGGCGACGACGAAGACAACCTCGTCGTCTGTCAGGTCGCGAAGCACAAGTTCAGCGTGCCCTTCACTATCGCCATGATAAATAACCCCAAGAACGAGCGAATTTTCAAAATGCTCGGCATCAACGCGACCATCAGCTCCACCAGCGTCATCCTTGCGCACATCGAGCAGGAGCTGCCCTCTCACCCGTTGATCCCGCTGCTGACGCTGAAGGGCGGCGGACTGGAGATCGTCGAACTAAAGATACCGCCGGAGTCGCAGGTCGTTGGCAAGCCGATCAAGCAGATCCTCCTGCCGCAGAAATCGCTGATAACGCTGATCATCGGGACCGACGGTCAGGTCCGTCTGCCAACGAGCGACACCGTCATTCAGGCCGGAGACGAGGTCGTCGCCGTCACGATGCTGGATAGCGAAGAGTCGCTGCGTTCCGCGCTCATCGGCGCCCCAGGCGTGCGAGCATTCTAGGCGGACCTGACATGGTCAAACGCGTCGCCTATCTTGGGCCGGCCGGCACTTTCAGCGAACAAGCCGCGCTCCTCCACGACCCCCAGGCGCAACTGGTCCCCTTCTCTACCGTCGCCGCCGTCGCTACCGCCGTTGCCTCGGGCATGGCCGACGAGGGCGTGATGGCGATCGAAAACAGCCTCGAAGGCTCCGTTACCGACACACTGGACATGCTGATTCACGATTCGGCGCTGCTCATACGGCGGGAGTTGGTCCTGCCTATCGAGCATTGCCTGCTCGCTAAGGTGGGTGCGTCCGTTGAGCAGATCGAGCTGATCTACTCGCATCCCCAGGTCCTGGGGCAGTGCCGTCGCTTCCTGGAACGCTGCTTTCCGAAGGCTGCGCTTGAAGCTTCACTATCGACCACGGACGCGGTCGAGCAGATGCTGCGGCGAGATGGAAGCGCCGCAATCGCCGGCATGAGAGCTGCCGAGCTTTACGGCGTCCAAATCCTCGCCCGCGGAATCCAGGACAACCAGAACAACGAGACCCGGTTCGTCGTCGTGGCGGCCGAAGACAGCGCGCAAACCGGCCACGACAAGACCTCCTTCGCCTTCTCCGTCGCGCAGGACCGACCAGGCAGCCTGGTCGACGCCCTTCACGAGTTCTCCCAGCGGCAGATCAACCTCACGAAGATCGAATCGCGCCCGACGAAGCAGGAACTGGGCCGGTACGTCTTCCTGGTCGACCTCGAAGGCCACCGCAACGACGCTAAGGTGGCCGAGGCGCTGGACAGGGTGAAGGCGCAGGCCTACTTCTTCAAAGTGTTCGGCTCCTATCCCCGTTTCGATGCCGCGGACGCTTCTCGTTAGCACTCCGGACAAGCAGGATGCCTGAGCTGGCGGACCTCGAAGCAAAGCTTACGTTTCTCAACAAGCGGTTACCCGGCCTCCGCGTTGAAGGCGTTCAACTGCCGATTGCTTTCATCGTCCGTATGCCGAAAGAGGACTTCGTTTCGGCGATGGTAGGGAACATCTTCCGACAGACTTCGCGACGTGGCAAGTTCCTGCTCATCCGCCTTGAGAGCGGTCACATTCTGGCCGTGAACTCCATGCTCGCCGGGCGCATGCAGTGGTGTCTCCCCTCAGACAAACGCGCGCATAGAACCTGCGTCATCTGGTCCTTAAGCGACGGCCACGAGCTTCGCTACGTCGACTTTCGGCTCATGGGGAGAATATACCTGGTCAAGGAAGACGAACTTGCCACGATACCGCAGTTCACCGAACTAGGGCCGGATGCGACTTCGCCGGAGCTGACTGAACAGGTATTCGTTGAGCGGCTCCGGCACTACACCGGCCAGATCAAGAACATCCTGATCAATCAGAAGTTCGTAGCAGGTATTGGCAACGCTTACTCTGACGAGATTCTCTTTGCCGCCAAGCTCAATCCCTTTCGCAAGCGTACCACCCTCAGCGACGAAGAAATGAGCGCGCTTTATAGGGCAATGTGTGGCGTCTTCGCCTGGGCCTTCCCTCTGGTGAAAGAATCGATGCAGGACGACATCCCGCTGGAAGAGGTGCGTTACTTCATGCGGGTCCATCGTCGCGGCGAGCAGCCCTGCCCCAACTGCGGCAACCCGATCACCGACATCACTGCTGGAAACCGAGTCATGAGCTTCTGCCGCCACTGCCAGGTCTGACCGCGGTTCGCCACCGTCGGCTCCGGGCAACAAGAAACGGCCCCCCGGGCCCGCTCTTCCGTCTCCCGCTGAGAATCACTCCTAAGAAAAACCGTTCGGCACTTCCCAGCCGGGGATGAACTTTTGCCATTCCACTTGGCGTTCAAGGTGGTCGTAGAAAAGGTAGTACGCCGTCGCCGGCGGGCGAGTGGGCTGCCGCATCAGCCGCATACGCGTCTCCCCCGGCATCTTGCCCGCCTTGCGGTGGTTGCACGGCTTGCACGCCGACACCAGGTTATCCCAAGTGTGCGTGCCGCCCTTGTTGCGCGGAATAACGTGGTCGAGCGTCAGATCGTGGCTGCGACGGCCGCAGTACTGACACGTGTAGTGGTCGCGACTGAAGATCTCCTTCCGCGTTAGGCGCATCTGCGGTCGCGGCCTGCGGATCAGGTAGACGAGCCGTATAACGGATGGCAGCGAAAAGCAGTAGCTGGGGCTCCGGAGCTCGCCATCGTGGTGTTCCAGGACCTCCGCCTTGCCGCGGTCGACCAGAACGAACGCCCGTCGCGCAGCGCAGACGTTCAAAGGCTCATAGTTCTGGTTGAGAACCAGTACGGGAGAGTTGACCATGCCATTCATGCCTGAAAACGCTCTGTCGTAAGAATAATAGCAAAACGCTCTCGTCGCGGGCAACAAGCCGACGGAGGACGCCTAGAGAGCGTTGACAGCGTCTTTGAATTCGACCGGCAGGATCCTTAACAGGACGGGGATGCCGTTCAGAAACATCGGACCGAACAGTGAGTCGCGGATGGTATCCTTCAGGCCGAATGCGGGGAAGGTCACGAAGACTATCAGAAGGATCTCGGCCAGGGCTAGGCCCTTCACGAAGCCGAATGCCGCGCCGAGCAGGTGGTCGAATGTGCCGAGCATCAGCAGCGACGCCGTTTGCTTCAGCAGCATTCCGGCGAGCTGGCCGGCAAGAAAACAGGCGCCGAAGATGGCCAGAAACGCGGCGATGTTGGCCGCATTGGTATTGTCGACGGCAAGCTTGATATCGCTTGCCAGGTCCTGATAGAAGAGCCCGGCGAGGACTATCCCGAGCGCGACGCCTGTCATTGTCACGATCTCGCGAATGATTCCAGCCGAAAACGCCGAGAATGTGAACCAGACGAGAAGAACGATGATAACTACATCAACCCAGTTCATCGCCGACCCTTAAGCTATCGCCATCCGGAAGCGTCAGGCAGCCCTGGCGTTTAACACCGCAACCTTACGACTCGAATGTGCCGCCGTCAAGA
>JBEKXP010000062.1:0-10635 GCA_049511815.1 Dehalococcoidia bacterium | reverse complement strand
GAAGCTCGCTCACGCCTCTTCGAGGCCCGGGAAAAGCGTCCTCACCCGGCCATCGACGACAAGGCGGTGACGGCCTGGAACGCCCTTACGCTCAAGACCTTCGCCGAGGCGGGCGCGGCGCTCCGCAACCCCGCCTATGTCCACATCGCGGAGGAGAACGCCCGATTCATCTTCCGCTCCCTCTTCAGCGATGGGCACCTGCTCCGCACCTGGAAGGCGTCCGGCGACGGCCGCGCCCAAACAGAAGGCTACCTCGAAGACTACGCCACGCTCATCGACGGCCTCGTCACGCTGTACGAGGCCACTTTTGACTACGACTGGGTGAATCGGGCGGTCGAACTCGCGGGCCGCATGATAGACCTTTTCTGGGACGAGGAGGCCCGCTCGTTCTTCGACACGCCGCGCGACCAGCAGTCGCTCATCGTCCGTCCGCGCAACCTCTTCGACAACGCCTACCCTTCCGGCAGCTCGACCGCCACGTTGGCGTTGCTCCGGCTGGCGCTGCTCACCGGCAGCAAGGATTATGAACCCTACGCTCTCTCAGAGCTCCGAATGGTCCACGACCTGATGGGATCAGTGCCGTCGGCGCTGCCCCGCTGGCTCGCCGCGCTCGATTTCCACCTTTCGAAGGTGAAGGAGATCGTCATCGTCGGCCCCCGCGACGATCCGGCGACCCAGCGTCTCCTCGCCGTCATCTACGACCGCTATCTGCCCAACAAGGTGGTCGCTGGCGCCGAAGCTCCGCCGGAGAGCCCGCCGACGCCCCTGCTCGAAGACCGCGCGCCAATTGCCGGCCGCCCCACGGCCTTCGTCTGCGAGGACTATCACTGCCTCATGCCGGTCACCGAGCCGGAAGGCCTCTCGGCCCAGCTCAGCGACGTGCGCGTCCGAACCTAGCCCCGATTCGCCTCCAGGTGACGCCGAAGCGCCGCGTTGAAGAGCTCCGGCCGCTCCCACTGCGGCGAGTGCGATGCTTCGGGGATCGGCTCCAGTTTGGCGTTGGGGATGAGCTTCGCCATCTTCAGCGAAGACTTGACGAGGGACGGTCCATCGAGCTCGCCGTAGATTATCAGCGTCGGCGTCCGAATCTGCGGAAGACGGTTCTCGCTGCCCTCCCAGCCGAAAAGCCCCTGCACCGCTCCGACGAATGCGTCCAGCGACATTCGTGCCAGCCGCTGGTTCGTCTCCTCGATTCGCTCCGGCGGCATGTGCGGCGGCGCGTCCGCGGACGTAAGCGCGGCGGCGGCGGCCATACCGTCGTTAAGAGCGGCCTGCAGGCGCTGCGCCCGGACCTGGAACGACGGGTCGTCCGCTGGCACACTGAACTTGAGGGCCGTATCGACCAGCGTCAGCGACAGCAGCCTCTCCGGCCAACTCAGCGCCATCTCTTGCGCGATCGCGCCGCCCATCGAATGCCCGACGAGGTGAAACCGCTCGAAACGCGCGATATCGACGAGCTCCTCCACGTCCCGCGTCATCAGCTCGACCGTGTACAGTTGCCGATCGACCGGCGCCTCCGACTTCCCGTGGCCGCGCAGGTCCATCGCCAGCGCGCGATAATCGCCTGCGAACTCCGCCATCTGCAGCCGCCAGTCGCTGATGTCGCCCGTGTAGCCGTGCACGAACACCAGAGGCTCGCCGGAGTCGCCGTGCCGCTCGTAGTAGAGCCTCACACCGTTGACCGCCGCCGATGGCATCTGGCCTCCCACGTCTGTACTGCTCTGGATCGTAAGCAAATTGTACCATCGCGCATTCCGAAACGTCTGCTTGACCAAATATGGCGGCGGAACTAGCATCCAGGCATACGGGCCACTACCACCAGGAGATATGAGCGATGAACCGGATTGATAGACGCGATTTCCTCCGCATCAGTGCCGGCGCCGCCGTCTTGCTCGGCGCTTCGCCGCTGCTGGCCGACTGCAAGGAAGGCTCGCCCTCGGCGACGCCTGCTCCTCCGACGCAGACGTCGCAGCCGCTCACGCGCGTCGCCCTCATCAAAGGCGATGATCTGCGCGCCATGGCCCGCGACGCCATCGACGCCGTGGGCGGCATGAGCTCCGTCGTCCATGAGGGCGAGACGGTCTTTATAAAGCCCAACTTCGTCACCATCGGCTGGGCGAGCATGGGCCGCGATCCGTTTGTCCTCGGCGAATGCACGAAGCCCGAGATCCTGACGTCTGTCGCTGAGGAGGCCCTGAAGGCGGGCGCGTCCGAAGTCATCATCGGCGATGCCACGCAGATGCCAAGCTGGCCCTGGGACAAGGTCATGATGTTCGACCATTCGACGAACATGGCCGCGGAGGCGCAGCGCCTCAATGCCGCCTACAAGGGCAAGGTGACCCTCGCCTGCCTTGACGCCGACTCGCTCTCGTGGGTCGAGGTGCCGTCGCAAACGGATCTGCACACCATCCGCATTTCCGGCTACGTCGCCAAGGCCGACCGCGTCATCTCCGTTCCGGTCATGAAGACGCACCAGTGGGCGCAGCTTACGCTCTCCATGAAGTGCTTCGTCGGCACGACGCCGCTGGAGTTCTACGGCGCCAAGCCGGACGGGACAATGCCGCGGCAGGTCCTCCACGGGACCGACAAGAGCATCGAACAGGTCTTCCTTGACATCGTCCACAGCGTGACGCCCGACCTGGCCATCATCGACGGCTCCGTCGGCATCGAAGGCAATGGCCCGTCCGCAGGCCCGCAGAACGGGACGACCATCGACATGAAGCAACGCATCGGCGGCTGGCTCATGGTAGCCAGCAAGGACCCCGCCGCCGCCGACGCCACGGCCGCCCGCGTCACGGGCCACGACGTGGCGCAGATACGGCAGCTCAACATGGCGCTCGCCCAGGGCATCGGCGAGATCCGCGAGGAGATGATCGAGCTCGTCGGTGAGCCATTCGACAACGTGCGCATGCAGTGGGTTCCGGCTCAGCCCGCCGCGCCAGGCCAGTTGTCGAGCATGCACCGCCACGCGCGGCCCATGAGAGTCTAGTTCCGCGCCCCGCTGTGCGCTCGTTGCCCACCGTCAACGGCGAGACGTGATAGAATCCAGACGACATCACTGGTCAGCGATAGGGATTGCGCATGCCCGCGAAATGGTGGGGTTGGGGCGATGAGCGCAAGAGCTTCGCCCTCGCCGACCCGCAACGATTCTGGACATTCCTCGAACAGCGCCTCGGCAAGACGGCCGAAGCCGCGCGCCTGCGCTCGCTCGATGAGATAGCGCTGCGACCTTCGCGACTCGGGGACGGGCAGCTTGCTTTGCTGCGCCGCGTTCTCGGTGACGCCAATGTCGTCATCGACAGGGCCGACCGCGTCGTCCACAGCCTCGGCAAAGGCTACCGCGACCTCGTTCGCATCCGCCGCGGCGACATCGCTTCTCCGACCGACGCCGTCGTCTACCCGGAATCGGACGCACAGGTCGCCGCCGTTCTGGATCTGGCGGCAAGCGAAGCTTTTTCCGTAATTCCTTTCGGCGGCGGCACCAGCGTCGTCGGCGGCGTCGAGCCTCTCGGCGACAAGCCAACTCTGACGCTGGACCTCCGACTCATGGACCGCGTCGTCGCCCTCGATCGCGTCTCCGGCCTTGCGACCGTCGAGGCGGGCATCTTTGGGCCGGCGCTGGAGGCCGCGCTCAACGCGGCCGGCTTCACGCTGGGCCACTTCCCACAGTCGTTCGAGTACTCGACGCTCGGCGGCTGGATCGCGACTCGTTCCGCCGGCCAGAACTCGACCCGCTACGGCAAGATCGAAAAGAATGTCGAGGGCGTGCGCCTGCACTTCCCCGGCGGCGTCATGGAAACGCCCGCTGTGCCGGCCGCTGCCGCCGGCCCCGACTTCAACCAGCTCGTCGCCGGCTCCGAGGGCGCGTTCGGCATAATAACCCGCGCCGTCATCCGCCTGGCGCCGCTGCCGGAGCGCAGCGATTACCGCGCTTACCTTATGCCCGACTTCGAGAAGGGCGTCGAGGCCGCGCGCGAGATGCTGCAGTCAGGGTTGCGGCCATCGCTGTTACGTATCTCCGACGAGGCGGAAAGCGAGGCCACGGCGCTCATGCAGGCCGGCGCGGAAGGCTTGACACTCTCGCTCTTCCTCCTGGGTTTCGATGGCGACGAGGCCGAAGTCCGGTCGTCGTGGGAACGCGCCGAGGCGGTCATGGACCGATGCGGAGGCAACTCGCTCGGCGCTGGCCCGGGCGACGCCTGGCGCCGCTCCCGCTTCGAGGCGCCTTATCTGCGCGACCTCCTGCTCGACCGATCGGTCATGGTCGACACGCTGGAGACGGCGACGACCTGGTCGAACTACCTGCCGCTCTATCGCTCGACGAGGGACGCCATGCAAAGCGCCATGGGCGGCCGCGGCATCGCAATGGCGCACCTTTCGCATGCTTACACTCACGGCGCTTCAATCTATTACACTTTCCTTGCCCGACAGCGTGAGGGTGAGGAGCTGGGGCAGTGGCAGGAGGTAAAGGACGCCGCTACCCGCGCCATCATCGACGGCGGCGGCGCGCTCAGCCACCACCACGCTATCGGTATCGAGCACCGGCGCTGGCTGCCCGAATACCTGGGCGACGGCGGCGTCGAGACCCTACGTTCGCTCAAGCGCACTCTCGACCCGTCTGATATCATGAACCCCGGCAAGCTCATCCCGCCCGCGAAGGAGACGACATAATGTTCGGCTTTTGGCGCAGAGGGCCGGCCGTTTCATCCGTCCTCAAGAAACGCGGCGACGACCTGGCCCGTTTGGCAAAAGAGACGTTCGACTTGCTGATCGTCGGCGGCGGCATAACCGGCGCGGCCATCGCCCGCGACGCGGCGCTGCGCGGCCTCTCCGTCGCGCTCATCGAGAAAGGCGACTTCGCTTCCGGCACCAGCAGCCGCTCCTCCAAGCTCGTCCACGGCGGTCTGCGCTACCTGAAAGGCCGCCACGTCCGCCTCGTGCGCGAGTCGCTGCGGGAACGCGGCGTCCTGCTGAAGATCGCGCCCCATCTCGTCGAACCGGCGCCGTTCTACCTGCCCGTCTACGCCGGCGGGCGCGATGGCCGCCTCAAGCTGCGCCTCGGCCTGACCGCCTACGATCTGCTGGCCGGCTTCGGCGATATCGGCCGGCACACCGTCCTCTCCCGCGAGAAAATGCTCGAGGCCGAGCCTCTCCTCCGCGCTGAAGGGCTGCAGGGCGGCTTCCGTTATTTCGACTGCGTGGTCGACGACGCCCGCCTCACGCTCGCGACCGTGCGCACCGCCGTCGAACAGGGCGCTCTCGCCTTCAACTATGTCGAGGCGACGGGCCTCGAGCGGGACGGCGAGCGCATCGCCGGCGTCTCGTTCAAGGACGCGGTCGGAGGCGGCAGCGGGACCGCCCATGCCAGAGTCGTCATCAACGCCGCGGGCCCCTGGGCCGACCGCCTGCGCGAAATGGCTGGCGTCCCCGGCATCCTGCGTCCCTCGAAGGGCGTGCATCTCGTGATCCCGCGCTCGCGCCTGGGTCTTACCCGCGTCATCGTCATTCCACGCCTGGACCGCATCCTGTTCGCCGTGCCCGCAGGCGACTCCGTCTACATCGGCACCACCGACACCGACTACTCGGACGACCCGGGCGCCGCGCTCATCGATCCAGCGGACGCCGCTTACGTCCTAGGCTCCGCCAACGCCCTTTTCCCCGGCGCCGCGCTTACCGCCGCCGACGTTCTTGCCGGATGGGCGGGCGTGCGACCGCTCGTCGCCAAAGAAGGCACGCCGCTTCCCTCCGACGTTTCCCGCGACTTCGAGATTGACGCCGCGCCCGAGGGCCTTTACACCATCGTTGGCGGCAAACTAACGACCTGCCGCGCCATGGCGGAAGCGTTGCTCGACCGCGTTATCGCGCAGGAGGGAATGCGCTTCGGCTGGCACCCCACCGCCTGCCGAACCAGCCAGACGGCGATCTTCGGCGGCAACGTGGAAGGCTTTGAACGATACGCCCAGTCGGCCGCCGCCTCACTGGTCAGTAGCTGGGGATTGCCGATTGAGACGGCGCTGCGCCTTGTTCGCACGCACGGCACCGAGCACGTCAGCCTTCTCGCCTGCGCCCGCCGCGACGCTGCTCTACTGCGGCCGCTTTCGGACACCTGCCCCGTCCTCCGCGCGGAAGCCGTCTACGCCGCCGAACAGGAAGCCGCGCTCACGCTGGGCGACTTCATGGAGCGCCGCACGAAGCTCATGCTGTTCGACCCCGGCCACGGTCTCGACGGCGCCGAAGAGGCGGCCCGCCTCATGGGCGACGTCCTCGGCTGGAGCCCGCGCGAGCGGCAGCGCCAGCTAGCGCTTTACCGCGACGACGTGGCTGCTATGACTGCCTTCGCCAGAGAGCCGACGCCCGCCCTCGACACGGCGAGTAGTTGATGGCCGAAACGCTCATTATCATCAACCCGCGTTCGGCAAACGGAAGGGCCGGCCGCAACCGTCACCAGATCGAAGAGGCGCTGCGAGCGCGACTCCCCTATGCCTTCGACGTCGTCTTCACGGAGCGCCAGGGCCACGCGACGAAGCTTGCGCGAGAGGCGGCGGAGCGCTGTGAGCGCATCGTCGTCCTCGGCGGCGACGGCACGCTCAACGAGGTCGTGAACGGCCTCATTGAAAAGGATGCGCCAGTCAACCCCGGCCTGGCGCTGGGCGTCATTCGCTACGGTACCGGTGGCGACTTCGCCCGCGGCCTTGGGATTCCCGCGAAGCTGGACGGCGCCATCGACCGGCTGGCCGGCGGCGCGATCCGCGAGGTCGACGTCGGCAAGGCGACGTACCGGACGCCCGAGGGCGAAGAGCGTGTGCGCTACTTCATCAACGAGGCGGAAATCGGCATGGGGGCGGCCGTCTGCGAAGCCGTGAACCGCCACTCGAAGGGGCTGGGCGGCTCGATCTCGTTCATGCGCGCCATACTTTCGACGATCCTGAGGTACCGCGATCAGACGGTGAGAATGTCGTTCGGGGGCGCGCCCGCGGAGACGTTTTTCGTCAACAACGTCTGGCTGGCCAACGGCGCCTACTCGGGCGGAGGCATACGCTCGGCTCCGCGGGCGCGCCTCGACGACGGCCTTCTTGACGTAGTCATCGTCAAAGGCTCGAATGCCTTTCAGAAGCTGCTTGGGCTAGCGGCCCTGCGTTCCGGCGCCTTCATCAAGTCCAAGAACGTCGAATACCGGACCGCCAGCCGCGCCGAGGCGGAATCCGATGCGCCCGTGCCCATCGAAGTCGAAGGCGAGCCCATCGGCGTCCTGCCGGCGACGTTCGAGGTCATCGGCTCTCGACTTCGCATCATTGCCTGAATTGAGGCCCACATTTTACATTTCCTTCCTCGCGTTATGTCGCGTGGGGCCTAGCCACAACCACCCTGATGCCCTATCATTAGACTTGTCCAGGATAGATCGACTCCAGGCGGAAGGGAGATCGGCCAATGACTGTTCCCTGCACTCTCATTCGATTCCAGACCATCGACTACATGGAGGGCTGGGACCTCCAGAGGCGCCTCTGCGAAGAGGTTAAGAACGGGAAGCAAGGCCACATCCTCCTTCTGGAGCACCCCCACACCTACACCTTCGGACGTGCCGGCATCGCCGCCAACCTGCGCCTCACGCCCGAAGAGCTCGAACAGCGCGACGCCAGGGTCTACTGGGTCGACCGCGGCGGCGACATCACCTACCACGGCCCGGGCCAGCTCGTCTGCTACCCGATCGTCGACCTCCACTGCTGGAACGAAGGCCCGCGCTGGTTCGTCAGCGCCCTGGAGCGCGCTATCATCGACGCTCTCGCCGCTTTCGGCATCCTGGCGGAGGTCTCCGAAGGGAGACCCGGCGTCTGGGTCGGCAACGAGAAGCTTGCCGCAATCGGGCTGCACATCTCGCAGGGCGTCACTACCCACGGCTTCGCCCTGAACGTCAACACCGACCTCACCTACTTCGACCATATCGTCTCCTGCGGCCTTCAAGACGCCGGCGTCAACTCCATGGCCGGTCTTCTCGGTCGCTCCGTGCCGATGGACGACGTCGCGGACCGCGTCACCGACGCCCTGGTGCAGCACCTCGGCCTCGACCTGCGCGTCGGCTCCGTCGAAGAGCTAATGGCGGCGCTGCCCGCAAGTTGAGCGCACCCCCCCGGCCGGGCCAGTCGGCGACCCCTTCGACCTGATATCATGGCTTATATGGAACCCGAAGCTTCCCTACCGGCTCGTCGCCTGCCGCCCTGGCTCAAAGTGCGCGCGCCCGGCAGCGAAGGCTACCTGCGCGTCAAGGGGCTGCTGCGCCGCGCGACGCTGCACACGGTCTGTGAGGAGGCCGCCTGCCCGAACATCGGCGAGTGCTTCCAGGCCGGCACCGCCACCTTCCTCATCCTGGGCGACGTCTGCACCCGCGCCTGCCGGTTCTGCGCCATCCGCAGCGGCCGTCCACAGCCCGTCGACCCCGAAGAGGCGCTGCGCGTCGCTGAGACGGTCGCCCTCCTCGGCCTCCGACATGCGGTCATCACCTCCGTCACCCGCGACGACCTGCCGGACGGCGGCGCATCTACCTTCGCCGAAGCCATCCGCCAGGTCCGCCGCCTCTCGGCGTCCACGGCCATCGAGGTACTGATCCCCGACCTCCGGGGCGACTGGCAGGCGCTTGCCACGATCACAGCAGCCGGGCCGGACATACTCAATCACAACGTCGAGAGCGTGCCCCGCCTCTATCGCCGCGTTCGCCCGCAGGCCGTCTACGAACGTTCGCTGGCGCTCTTGCGTCAGGCAAAGGAACAGCGGCCGGATATGCTGACGAAGAGCGGCCTGATGCTGGGCCTCGGCGAAGAGCCGTCGGAGATACGGCAGGCCTTCCTCGACCTCCGAGCCGCCGGCTGCGACATCCTGACGCTGGGGCAATATCTGCGACCCGGCGCACGCCATCTGCCCGTAGCCCGCTTCTATCCCCCGGAGGAGTTCGAACGCTTCGGACGCGAAGCGCAGGCGCTCGGCTTCCGCCACGTCGAGTCGGGGCCGCTGGTGCGCAGTTCCTATCGCGCCGCACGGCAGACGGAAGGAATCATTACAATCGTGGAGTGAGCCCTTCAGCTTGCGGCGATTCTGTCGATAATGTGAAGGAACGGGGGTCGTCGGAGCTTCAGGCGCCTTCCCCGCCACCAGCGACGCCTGAGGGTCTGGCGACACCCCGTTCCGCCATTTCCCCACCCTGCTTACTCACGCCGGACTCGCCCGCTTCCTATTCTGCCACCAGGCGAGAAGCCGTGGGCCCCACGCCGTCGCTGAAGCGCCCGCCCAGAGACAAAAGATCGGCGTAAGTGAGAAATGGAAACGCGAGTCGCCGAAGAAAACGACGATGAACAGAAGCGTCCAGGCCGCCGCGACCGCGACCAGCAGCCCCTTCCGCCGGTCCCGAAACGACAGCCAAGCCGGCAGCCCGACGGCGGCCAGCGCCATGACTCCCCAGTAAGCAAGGTCGCTCGCCTCCCGGAGGTGCCGGCCGGAACTGAACGAGAGCGTCGCCGGCGTCTGCAGCCAGAGTGTGCCGGAGGCGTCCTCACTGTATAGCGCGAAGAAGCGACGCGGAATCAGCGTGAGTTCCTGTGCCGGGTTGTGTCGGATAAAGCTGAGCGCCTCGTGCAGCGCCTCATTGCTTATGTCCACCTCTTTCTTCGGATTGAGCTCGTTCTGATACCGCTCTGTGACCAGAAAATCCGCAATCTTTCCGTTCGCGCCATCATGATGCGCCACCCAGAATGCCTCGGTCGCACTCGTCGAGATGAGGATCGGCGCCTTCATCTGAATCGCATTTCGAATCGTCCAGGGTGCGACGACGACGGCCGCCGCCAGAACCAGCGTCGCCGAGCGTGTAAGCAGCGATCGCCAGGAACGCCGTCGCAACCAAACTACGAGCGGTATCACCGCGAGAAGCAGCAGCGCCTCGCCGCGCACGAGCGCCGCCGCACCGATAAGCGCGCCGATGAGCGCGATTTGCCAATAACGCGGCTCCTTGTCTGACAGCAGCGCGTAAGCGGTTAGCAGCAAGATCAGCACGAAGAGGAGTGTGAAAAAGACTTCCGTCAGTGTAAGGCCGGTGAAGACGATCTGGTTCGGCAGCACCGCCAGCAGCCCGGCGCCGATCAGGCCCGCGGTTCGACCGAAGACCTTTGCGCCCAGGAGATAGACCATAACAACCGTCAGACTGCCGGCGACGGCGTTGAAGAGTCGCGCCGACAGCAGGCTCTTGTCCGTGAGGCGATAGATTGGGGCGAGGACCATCGAATAGCCGGGCGGCCAGTGCGCTGAAGGATCGCCGTTGAAATCGACGTAGCCGTATCCGTCCGAAAACGCCGACGCCTGGACGTCGTACATCGTCATGTCCCAGCGCCAGTACGTGCGCGGATCGCACTCGACCTGGAATGCCCAGACGACCCGTAGCGCCAGCGCCAGGCCGAAAAGCAGGGCAACCCACGTTCCGGTTTGGCCGAGTAGGCCCGGCAGCGCGAACAGATGAGCCGACGCTGCGCCCTCCTGGGAAGAGGTTACTTCAGTGTCGGGAGATCCCATTCTTGCGACGAGCCCCAATCCACATCCGCCGTCGACAGCCTGGCGAAGGCTGCCATCGCTCCATACTAATCGTGTTGGCTTCCATCC
>JBEKXP010000061.1:0-10883 GCA_049511815.1 Dehalococcoidia bacterium | reverse complement strand
TGCCGGGGCCGGCGCCGGTCCAGCGCGTCGACGCCTGGGTCGAGCAGACGGCGTCGTTCTCGCCGGACGAACGGGCGGAGGCCGTCGCCGCCATCTGCGATGCGGCTCGGAACGCCGGCGTCACGGCCGCGGGCACCTTCAGCACGTCGGCGGGCGCGCTGGCGGTGGCGAACTCGCTCGGCGTCTTCGCCTATCATCCGGAGACGCACGCGAGCATGAGCATCACGATGATGGGCGGCGACGGCAGCGGCTACGCGGACCGCCTTTCGCCGGACGCGGGCGAAATCGACGGCAAGGCGCTGGCGTCGGAGGCCATCGACAAATGCCTGCGCAGCGCCAGCCCGGTCTCGCTGGAGCCCGGCGAGTACGACGTCATTCTGGAGGACTATGCCACGTCGGATATCCTGGACTATCTGGCTTACCTGGGGTTCGGAGCGCAGCCGTACCAGGAGAAGCGCAGCTTCATGTCGGGGCGGCTGGGCGAGCGCGTAGTGGGAGAAAACGTCTCGATCTGGGACGATGGACTGTCGCCGGAGACGGTACCGATACCGTTCGACTTCGAGGGCGTGCCGAAGCGGCGCGTCGAGCTGATTTCGGACGGCGTGGCGAAAGGCGTCGTGTACGACAGCTACTACGGCGGCAAGGAGGGGAAGCCTTCGACCGGCCACGCGCTGCCGGCGGGGCTGACGTACGGGCCAATGCCGTCGAACCTCTTCCTGAAAGCGGGCGAGGCGACCATCGATGACATGCTGGCGTCGACGGAGCGGGGCATCTGGGTGAGCCGCTTCTGGTACACGCGGCCGGTGCATCCGCTGAAGCTGATTGTGACAGGGATGACCCGGGACGGTACGTTCCTCATCGAGAAGGGGCGGATCACGGCGCCGATCAAGAATCTGCGCTTCACGCAGGGGTACCTGGACGCGCTGAGCCGGGTCGAAATGATCGGGCGGGAGACGCGGCTGCAGCAGGGGATGATCGGGGTGAGCCGGGTGCCGGCGTTGAAGGTGAAGGGCTGGAACTTCAGCGGCGCGACCGAGTTCTAAGGA
The DNA here is from genome assembly GCA_049511815.1 of Dehalococcoidia bacterium. GTDB lineage: Bacteria > Chloroflexota > Dehalococcoidia > DSTF01 > JALHUB01 > JALHUB01. The sequence continues at coordinate 9,837 of JBEKXP010000061.1, read as the reverse complement.
TATCGCGTATCTACAGATGTGGAGCCGAGGCTTTCCAGCCTCGGCTACGCGGGCATCTAGAGGCATGTTGCAGATAAGCGGGGACGGATCCCGGCCGGGAGTCGAGCCGTGATCTTAGTCACCGGCGGCACGGGTTTCATTGGGCGGCACCTGGTCGCGCGGCTGGCGGGCGCGGGAGAGCAGGTCCGCGTCGCGGCGCGCGGCGAACGTAAGGCCGACCTGCCGGAGGGCGTCGAGCAGGTGCGGGCGGACGTCGTCAGCGGCGAAGGGCTGTCACAGGCGATGGCCGGCGTCGAGAAGGTCGTGAACCTGGTCGGCGTGATCACGGAGAAGGGCTCGCAGCGCTTCGACGCCGTCATCCGCGGCGGAACGGCGGGCATCGTCGACGAGGCGGAGCGCGCAGGCGTGCGCAAGCTGGTGTATGTAAGCGCGATAGGCGCGGCGCCGGACCCAAAGTTCCCCTACTGGCACGCCAAGTGGCAGGCGGAGCAATCGGTAACGGGGAGTCGCCTGAACTACACGATACTGCGACCGTCGCTCGTCTTCGGGCCGGAGGACGACTTCTTCAACCGGCTGGCGGGCCTCATCCGCCCCGTGCCCGTCGTGCCGGTTGCCGGCGACGGCAAGACGCGCTTTCAGCCGATCTGGGTGGAGGACGTGGTGAGCTGCGTCGTCGCCGGTCTCGCCGAGGGAGCGCACGACCGCGAGACGGTGGAGATCGGCGGGCCGGAGTACTTCAGCTACGATGAGATAATCGACCTCATCGACGAGACGCTGGGGCATCGCAAGCGCAAGGTGCACCTGCCGCTCTGGCTGATGCGTCCGGCGGCGCGGGTGATGCAGTCGCTGCTGCCGAGTCCGCCGGTGACGACGGACCAGCTCGCGATGCTGTCGAAGGACAACACGACGGCGCTGGACGCGGTGCCGAAGGCTTTCGGGTTCCCGCCGCGGTCGCTCCGAGAGGGCCTCGCCGAGCAGATGCGAGGTTAGACACCGCAGGAGCAGACGGGTCGCCAGGCGTCAGGCCGGGGTCGGCCGTTCGGCTTTCCCGAACGGCCACCAAGAACGCGAACCTCGCGCCTTCCATCAAACGATCGAATAGGTCATGGAAACCAGCGTCCGCTCAGCCGGATCCCTTCTCGTCGGTCCCGGCGGTCGACTTTGCGATCAGGTGAACGGCATGGGCCTTGAAGGTCGCCGCTATCTCCTGGCCCGCCGCTAGCCGCATCTCTTCTAGCGACCGCTTGGTGACAATCGCGACGAGCGGGAAGCCGCAGTCGACGCTGACGCGTGCCTGATAGCCGAGCAACGTCACACGGGTTATCCTGCCGCGCAGGTGGTTACGGGCGCTGCTCTCGGGCACGTCGACATCCGGCTTCATGAGCGTCACGTCCTCCGGCCGCAGGACGAAAAGCACGTTCTCCGGCAGGCCGTCGCGGGCAACGGCGTCGATGACGTGCTCGCCGACTCGGACGGTCGCGATACCGTCGCGACAGGAAACGCATTTGCCCGCCACTATCGTCTCGGCGCCGACGAGCGACGCCACCTCTTCGTCCACCGGCGCGGCAAACACGTCGGCCGTTGCGCCGACCTGCCGGACAGCGCCGCCGATAACGACGGCCACACGGTCACCCAGACGCAGCGCTTCGTTGCGGTCGTGGGTAACAAAGACGGTGGTGAGGCCGGTCTCGCCGAGGGCGCCGGCAAGCTCGTCGAGCAGCGCCTCGCGGGTCGGCTGGTCCAGGGCGGCGAACGGCTCGTCGAGCAGCAGTACCTCCGGTTCGAGGGAGAAGGCGCGCGCCAGGCTGACGCGATGGGCTTCGCCGCCGGAGATCTTGCGCGCCGAGCGGTCTGCCAGCGGAAGGACGCCGAATCGCTCCAGCCAGCGCCGGACGCGCTCTTTACGCTCGCCTCGCCGCAAGCCCCGCATGCGTAGGCCGACGGCGACGTTCTCGGCGACGGAACGTCGCAGCAGCAGGGGGTCCTGCATCATCAGCGCCATGCGACGCCGCAGACTCAGCTCGTGGCCGCGGACACGCAGGCCGTCGTAGAGGACTTCGCCGCGCGCCGGTCGCTCCAGCAGGGCGAGAACCTGAAGGAGCGTCGTCTTGCCGGCCCCGTTCGGCCCGATGACGGCCAGCACTTCGCCTTCGTGAACGTCGAGCGAGGCGACGCGCAGCACCTCCGCGCGGCGGCGTCGGACGGCGACGTGGCGCAGCGAGATCTTGGACGGCACTACATCCTCTCTTGCTGCTGGATTGTCGTTAGGACGGCGTTGACGATGAAGATGATCACCAGCAGGATGATGGAGAGCGCGATAGCCACCGCGAACTCGCCGCGACTCACCTCCATCATGACCTCGGTCGTCAGGACGCGCGTTTGGCCGGCAAGGTTGCCGCCGACCATCATCGACGCGCCGACCTCGGAGATGGCGCCGCCAAATCCGGCCATAACTGCGGCCATGAGCGGCAGCTTCGCTTCCCAGAGGACGATCCAGAGCATCTGCGGTCGCGAGGCTCCGAGGGCGTAGAGCTGCGTGCGGAGTCGCGGGTCGAGGTGGCGCAGCGCGGCGGCGGTGAAGCCCGTGACGATTGGCGCGGCGATGATCACCTGGGCGATAACCATCGCTTTCGCCGTGTAGATGAGCCGGAACTGCCCGAGGGGGCCGCTTCGCCAGAGAAAGACCGCAACCAGCAGGCCCACGACGACCGGCGGGAGCCCCATTCCGGTGTTTACCAGGCTGAGGACGATGTTTCGGCCGGGGAAGTCCTTGAAGGCGAGGACGGCGCCGCCCAGGATGCCGATAACGAGGCTGATAAGCACCGCGCTCCCCGACACGAGTAGGGAGCGCAGCGTTATCGACCAGACCGAGTTGTCGCCGGTGCGGAGGATATGGATCGCCTCGCGCAGACCGCTCCAGATCAGGTCCATCTCATCCTCTCGGCCGGAAAACTATCCGAACGGCGTCGCCAGACCGACGGACTCATAGGTCTTACCGGCGTCGGCGGTGAAGAGCGCCTGGCCGTACTTGTCGATGCCGAACGTCTTGATCATGGTCTGCGCCTCATCGGAGACCATGAAGTCGGCGAAGGCCTTTCCGCCGGCCGCATTGACGAGGCTGAACTTCTGCGGGTTCACTTCCATTACGGAGTAGACGTTGAGGAGCTGCGGATCGCCCTCGAGGACGATGCCGAGCGACAGGCTCTTCTGCGTCGCCAGGAAGGTGCCGCGGTCGCTCATGATGTAGGCGTCGCGCTGATTCGCCACCTGGAGCGAGGCGCCCATGCCCTGGCCGGTCTCGTCGTACCAGGACTTGCCCTTCGGGTCCAGGCCCGCCTTCTGCCAGAGCGCCTTCTCCAGCTTATCGGTGCCGGAGTCGTCGCCGCGGCTGATGAAGGCGGCGCCCTTGTTGTATATCTTCGTCAGAGCGTCGCTAGCGACGGTCGTGCCCTTGACGCCGGCGGGGTCGTTCGACGGCCCGAGCAGGACGAAGTCGTTGTGCATGACGAGACGGCGGTCGAGGCCGATGCCCTCATCGACGACCTTCTTCTCGGAGCTGGGCGCGTGGACGAGCATAACGTCGGCGTCACCGCTCTCACCCATCGCCAGCGCCTGGCCAGTGCCCACGGCGATGACTTTGACGTTGTAGCCGGTCTCCTTGTCGAAGGCGGGCACGAGGACATCGAGGAGGCCGGTGTCCTGGGTGCTGGTTGTTGTCGCCAGGATGATGTCCTTCGGACCGCTGCGGACGACGGGCGTTGTCGTCGCGGCGACAGGTGTGCCGGAGGCCGGCGTGTTCGACGACGCTTGCGTGGCGGCACTCGTGGGCTGGCTTGTCGGCGCGCTGGAGTTGCTGCTTCCCCCACACGCGAGTACGGTCAGAGAAAGTAGCAGCGCAGGACCGAGAATCCCTCCCTGGATGCGTTTCATAGGTTCCCTCCCGGACGGTGATATGCCCACGATAGCATATCGGTCGACAAAAAATCAGGCTTCTTCGCTGAAAAGCTCGACAAAGAGGCGTCGGACGTCCGCCTGCACGGAGGCTTCGAAGTGGGAATAGAGGGCAACGGCACGTTCGCCGACGGGCGTCAGGTGGGTTCTGCCGCCGCCGGCCCCGCCGACTTCGCTTTCGACGAGACGCGCGCCCAGGTTCTGTTCGATCTCACGTATCTTGCCCCAGGCGCGTCGATAGGATAGTCCCATGCGCCGCGCGGCTTCGGCCAAGGAGCCGGTCTCGTCGATGTGCTGGAGAAGGCGGACGCGGTAGCTGCTGAGGACGATGGCGCCGTCCTTTTCGACCCACAGCTTTAGCTTCGGTTCCACGGCTTAATCTTGGCGGGAAGGGGCGGCGGCGTCAACGCCCGGGCGGAGAAGGGCTATTTGCCGACTTTCGTCCGAACCTCGAAGTGCTCCGACGGCGGACGGTCGCCGGGCGGATGCTGCTCGGGCAGAGGGCTGCCGGCAAGACCGACGATGTGCAGGTCCGAGAGGTCGGTGTAGCGAGGCAGCAGCTTCTGGAGCGGCATGCCGGCAAACGGGGCCAGGGCATTCGCCAGCGTGACGGCAAGGACGACGTTCAACAGGTTCAACCGCCCTATGCCCAGCAGGATGCCGAAGAACACGAGGGCGGCGAGCAGGCCAGCGCTGACGATGGCCGTTACGCAGCGTCGGTGGACGGCGAGGCGTCGCTCTCCGGCGCGAAGGCGTCGCAAGCCTTCCTGGGCGGCGAGAAGGATGATGTCCGGCGGGGCGATGCCATCCAGTGTGAAACCGCGGTCGCGGGAGACGCCGTTGAGGCCGCTCGGGCCGAAGCGCTCCTCGATGACGTTCATCGTAGCGTGCTTGAGCACCTCATTGCGCCGGACCGACTCGTTGGTGAACAGGGAAGCGGCTTGTCGGGGGATGAGCAGGACGCTGGAAAGAGCGCGCACGGTGAACCCGAAGACGACGAGCATCAGCAGGAAGACGATGGCGACGAGGAGCAGGACGAAGAAAAGGAGTATCATTTTTCGACCTACCGGAGCGTCCCTTCCGCGGAAAGTATACTCCACTCGCCTAAGGATCGCCAGAAGACGGCGCCGGCAATATCGGTGATGATCCGGAGGATCGACTTCGTTCCGTCTGGGGATTCGACGGTTGCGGCGCTATTCGCCTTCGGCGAGCTCGCGCGACCACCACTGCCAACCGAGGTACGCCCCACTCAGGGCTAAGGACAGTCCAATGACTACAGCGCTCAGCATTTTCCCCTCCAATGCCTGACACGTCTGTTCTCTTATTGTCCCGATAATAGAACAGACGTGCTGTGTTGTCAAGCGTTCCCCCCACCCTTTTCTTGACGGACGGCGCGGCGAGATGCTAGTAATCGATTAGAGGCCGCAGCAAGGCGCGCGTTTGCGCGAGGGGCTCAGGCGGCGCAGGGAGGAGCATGACGCGACAGCCGTCGCTGGTACTGACTTTTCTCGGATCGGGGAACGCTTTCGTCGGCGACCGCTACTGGAGCGGATTCATCCTCAACGGCCGCTATCTCTTCGACGCGCCGCCGACGCTGCTGCCGCATCTGCACAAGCTCAGCATCCCCACGCTAGACATTGCCGCGGTGTTCATCACGCACTTCCACGCCGACCACTTCTTCGGCCTGCCGTTCCTCTTCCTCGACTACGAGCACGTGAGCGCCCGGACCGAGGACCTGACGATCGTGGGGCCGGCGGGCACGCAGCGAGTGGTGGAGAAGATATCGCAGATCGGGTTTTCCGGGCTAACGCGAGGAAAGCAGCCCTATCACCGCCGCTATGTCGAAGTGGGAGACGGCGACGAAGGCGCGGCGGCCGGTCTTTCGTTCCGCGCTGTCGGCGTCGAGCAGTCGAGCGAGAATGAGGTCGAGTGCCTGGGCTACAGGGTCAACGTCGGCGAGCGCGTGCTCAGCTACACAGGCGACACGGTGATGTGCGACGGCGTGCGGGAGCTGGCGCGCGGCGCGGACGCGCTGGTTGTCGACTGCTCGTGCTGGCAGGAGCCGTGCGAGCACCACATCAGCTTCGACGAAATACGCCGCTTTCGAGAGGAAGTCCCGCTGGAGACGACGTTCGTGATCACCCACCTCGAGGCGGGCCAGCCGGACATCGACATCGCGGGCATTATCGTCGCCGAAGACTTCGCGACGGTCCGGCTCTAAACGATCCAGACCAGCGTGGTGCATTTAGCTACTTTCCACGTTGCAAAAGTTCTAATCCCAATGCGATAATAGATGTGAGCTTTGCGACCGGAAGAGTGGTTGCGGCCAAACAGGATTCATTGTATCTACTCAGTATTGTCCCCGGACCTTAACTAGCCAAAGAGGATGACTTATGGCTGAAAAGACAGCGCAGAAGGCGTTCCCTTACCCCGGAACTCCAGCGACAAGCGACGGCACCGGCATGATCGTCTGGGTCGAGACGCACATCAGCCAGGGGGCCTGCGTCTACCCGATTACGCCCTCCAGCGGCATGGGCGAGGGCTACGCCGACGAGGTGTCGAACGGGCGCAAGAACCTCTGGGACGAGACGCTGGTCCTGATGGAGCCGGAGTCGGAGCACAGCTCTGCTTCCGGCTGCGAAGGCTATGCGGCAGCGGGAGGTCGCGTCACGAACTTCACCTGCGGCCAGGGCCTCATCTTGATGAAAGAGGTCCTCTACACCATCGCCGGCAAGCGGTTGCCCGCAGTGTTCAACATCGGCGCGCGGGCGCTGACCTCGCAGTCGTTGAACATCCACTCCGGCCACGACGACGTCATGGGCGTGGCCGACTGCGGTTGGGGCATTCTCTTCGCCCGCAACGCGCAGGAGGCCGGCGACCTGGGGCTAATTGCCCGCCGGGCCGCGGAGGACTCGCGAACACCTTTCTTCAACTGCCAGGACGGCTTCCTGACGACACACACTGTCGAAAGCGTGCGGATGCCGGAGCCGGAGATGATGAAGCGGTTCATTGGGCCGCCAGCCGACAAGCTGAGCAGCATCATCGACCCCTACCATCCGATCATGAGCGGCGTGGTGCAGGACATGGACGTGTACATGGTCGGCAAGATCGGCCAGCGCGACTTCTATGACAAGGTCCCCGCCGCTTTGCAGGCGGCGATGGACGAGTACTACGAGCTGACGGGGCGCCGCTACGACATGGTGATGCCCTACCGGCTGGAGGACGCGGAGTACGCGCTCGTCGGCATGGGCTCGGCGATGGACACGGCCGTGGCGACCGTCGACTACCTGCGCGAAAAGAAGGGACTGCGCGTCGGGCTGCTGACGGTCACGGCGTTCCGCCCATTCCCCGGCCCGCAGATCGTGGAGGCGCTGAAGCACGTCAAGGCGTTCAGCGTGCTGGAGAAGCTGGACGTGCCGCTGGGACAATCGAACCCGCTGGCGGCGGAAGTCAAGGCGTCGTTTGCCGACGCCCTGACCGGTCGCCCGGGGTATCCGCGGATCGACAAGATGCCGGTGGTCTACGCCGGCTGCGGCGGCCTGGGCAGTCGCGACGTGCGGCCGGGCCACATCGTCGCCATCTTCGAGAACATGCGCAAGCCCGACGGCAAAAGGTTCTTCACGCTGAACGTCAACCATCCGACCGCGCTCCCACCTGTCGAGGACCCGGACGTGCGGCCGGCGGGCTCGTTCTCGATGCGCGGGCACTCCGTCGGCGGCTACGGCTCGATCACGACGAACAAGATCATCGCCTCGATTTCGTCCGACCTGTTCGGCCTCAACGCGCAGGCCTACCCGCGCTACGGCGCTGAGAAGAAGGGCCTGCCGACGAGCTACTACTTGACGTTGGCCCATGAGGTCATTCGGCCGCACTGCGAGACGAAGTTCGTCGAGTTCGTGCCGGTGAACGATGTGAACGCTTTCCGCACCGGCAACCCGCTGGCCGGGCTGGCGGAGGGCGGCACGATATTCATCCAAACTCCGAAGACCGCGCCGGCGGACGTCTGGGCGGACATCCCGGAGAACGCGAGAGAGACGATCCAGGCGAAGAACATCCGCGTGCTGGCGCTGGACACCCAGAAGATCGCGGAGGAAGTGGCGTCGCGGCCGGACCTCGTGCAGCGCATGCAGGGTGTCGCACTGCTGGGCGTATTCCTTCGCTACACGCCCTTCCTCAAAGAGGCGCCGGTCAGCGAGACGGAGCTGTTCAAGCGGATCGAGAAGTCGCTGCGGAAGTACTTCGGCGGTCGCGGCGAGCGGGTGATTCAGGACAACGTGGAATGCGTGCGCCGCGGTTTCAGCGAAGTATTCGAAGTACCGGCCGAAGTGAAGGCGGGACTCGCCGGCGGGAAAGCCAAGCGGGCGTCGCGAAAGGCATAAGAAGATGGCAAGAGCTTCCACGAAGAAAGACAGGATGACAAAGGACAGCGGCTTCCCGGAAAGGGAGCAGTTCCTGGAGAAGGTGCTGGGCGCCTATCAACACGGGCACGGCGCCGATGATCTCGACGCAGACGCGGAGTCGGCGCGAGCGCTGATCCCGCCCGGGACGGCGGCTCTGCGCGACTTCAGCTACATTGCGCCGGAGTTCCCGGCCTTCATCACCGAGAACTGCGTCGGCTGCATGGAGTGCGTGACCGCCTGCCCCGACTCGGCGATCCTGGCGAAGGTGATCGGCAAGTCGGACCTGGCGAAAGAGCTGGCGGCGGTGAAGGACGCGACGGAGCGGGCGCGGCTGCAGAAGCGGTTCGCGGAGACGACCAAGTTCGCCGGCGTGTTCGAGAAGCGCGGCGAAGAGGGCGGCATGTTCGGCCTGTTCGTCGACCCGACGAAGTGCAAGGGCTGCGGCGAGTGCGTCGAGGTCTGCGGCACGCACGAGGCGCTTACCATGGTGCGCAAGACGCCGCCGGAGGTGGAAGCCTACAAGCGCGAGGTCGCTTTCATGCGCAAGCTGCCGGAGACGCCGGAGAAGTACGTCAGCGGCAAGGCGCTGGCGGACATGATGCTGGCGGACCGGTCGCTGCTGTACGTCGGCGGCGCCGGGTCTTGTATGGGCTGCGGCGAAGCGACGTCGATCCGTATGATGCTGGCGGCGACGGGGTTCGTGCACGGGCCGGAGAACATGGCGATAGTCGCGGCGACCGGCTGCAACAGCGTCTACGCCTCGAGCTATCCGTTCAACCCGTACCTGGTGCCGTGGACGAACTCGCTATTCGAGAACGCGATATCGGACGCGATGGGCGTGCGACTGCGCTGGAACCAGATCGGCTGGCAGGACAAGAAGCTGTGGGCCATCGGCGGCGACGGCGCCATTCTGGACATCGGCTTCGGCGGGCTGTCGCGGATGCTGGCCTCGGGGATGGACATAAACGTCATGATCATGGACACGCAGGTCTACTCGAACACGGGCGGGCAGGCGTCGACGGCGACGTATACGGGGCAGGACGCCGAGATGGCGCCATTCGGCTCGGCGGTGTCCGGCAAGCAGGAGCGACGGAAGGAAGTGGGCATCATCGCGATGATGCACCCGGAGGTCTACGTCGCGCAGACCATAACGTCGGACATCAACCACTTCTACCGCTCGATAATGGGGGCGAACGAGTTCAAGGGGCCTTCGGTGGTCAGCGTGTATTGCACTTGCCAGCCGGAGCACCAAGTCGCGGACAGCATGTCGTCGAAGCAGTCGCGGCTGGCGAAGGACTCACGCACCTTCCCGATCTTCATCTACGACCCGCGTCAGGGCTCATCGATTCACGAGCGGCTTAGCCTGCAGGGCAATCCGAATGTGAAAGATGACTGGTATATCAACCCGAAAACGGAGGAGCCGTTGGACTTCGTGGCGTTCGCAAAGACGGAGGGTCGGTTCGCGAAGCAGTTCGACCGCGAGGGG
>JBEKXP010000060.1:0-11086 GCA_049511815.1 Dehalococcoidia bacterium | reverse complement strand
TGATGAAGTGAAGCCTTATCTTTCCGGAGACGTGCGCGAGGACCTTGTGTCCGTTGGCCAAGTCTACGCGGAACATTGCGTTTGGCAAGGCTTCCTTCACCACCCCCTCTACTTCGATCGTCTCTTTCTTGGGCATAACCTCCCCGAGTAGTTGTTTGCCGTCCGACGCCGCTTCAGGGCAGCGTCAGTATCTCCGCCTCGCCGTCCGTCACGGCGATGGTGTGCTCGAAATGGGCCGAGAGGCTCCGGTCGAGCGTGCTGACCGTCCAGCCGTCCTCGTGCCTCTTCGTTCGCCAGCCGCCGGCGTTCACCATTGGCTCGATGGCGAGCACCATGCCCTTCCTCAAGATAGGGCCCTTGTCCGCCGACCCGAAGTTCGGGATCTGCGGGTCCTCGTGCATCGCACGGCCGACGCCGTGCCCGACGTACTCGCGCACCACGGAGAATCCCGCGCCCTCGACTTCCGTCTGTACCGCGTGAGAGACGGCACCGAGCGGACTCCCGGCCCTGGCGGCCTCTATTCCTTTGTAAAGCGCCCTCTCCGTCGTCCGGACCAGGCGTTCCGCCTCGCTGCTGATCCGTCCGACGCCGACCGTTATCGCCGCATCGCCGACGAACCCCTTACAGGTCGCACCGAGGTCTATGCTCAGCACATCGCCGTCTTTCAGCTCCCGGTCGCCCGGGATGCCGTGGACGACTTCGTCATTCACCGAAAGGCAAACGCTGGCCGGGTAACCCATGTAGCCGAGGAAGGTCGGCTTGACGCCCCTGCTGGCGAATTCCTTTCGCACCAACGCGTCCAGTTGTTTGCCTCTGACGCCCTGTTTTGCCTTCCGGGCCAGTATTTGAAGCACCTGGCCGACAACGCGACCGGCTTCACGGATGATCGCTATCTCTTCTTCCGACTTTATGATAATGGGCATCTAGCCCCGGCACCTCAAGGAACATGACGGTTCAAGAAAGTCCCGCCGCCTTGAGCAGATCCTTGCCTACCGCCTCAGCACCCGCCTCGCCGTTCACCTCGACCAGCTTCGCCTGTCCTCGGTAGTAGTCGATTAGCGGAGCCGTCTGCTGGTTGTAAACGCCGAGCCGGTTTCGGACCGTCTCCGGCTTATCGTCGTCGCGCTGGTAGAGCTCGCCGCCACACCGGTCGCACTTGCCCGGCTCCTTCGGCGGGCTGAAGGCCTCGTGATAGACGGCGCCGCACTGCCGACACGTCCAGCGACCGGCTAGCCGCCGCACGACCTCCTCTTCGCCGACGTTGATGTACAGCACCTTGTCGACCACCTGGCCGCGCTGCTTGAGCGCCTCGTCGAGCGCCCGTGCCTGCTCGACCGTCCGCGGGAAGCCGTCCAGGAGGACGCCCTTCTGCGTGTCCGGTCGGTCAATTCGGTCGAGCAGCATGCCTACAGTAATCTCGTCCGGCACCAGCGCGCCACGGTCGACGAAGACCTTCGCCTTCTGTCCCAGCTCCGTCTGGTTACGGATGTTCTCGCGGAACAGGTCGCCTGTGGCCACGTGAACGAGGCCGGCCTCCTTGGCGATGTTGACTGCCTGCGTACCTTTGCCCGCTCCCGGAGGTCCCAACAGAATAAGTATCAAGATTCCTTCCTCACATCCTAGCGAATGAATCCGGCATAGTTCCTCATCAGAAGCTGCGCTTCCAACTGTTTCATCGTATCCAGCACAACGCCGACCATGATGAGAAGGCCAGTGCTGCTGATCGTCAGCGCCGCAGTATTGGCGAACCTAGTCGCGAAGAAGGGAACAATAGCCACGAAGCCCAGGAAGATAGCGCCAGCCCAGGTGATGCGCACAAGTACACGCATGATATAGTCCTGCGTTGGCCGCCCGGGTCTTATGCCGGGCACAAATCCGCCTTGTCGCTGCAGGTTCTCCGCCAGGTTTTGCTGTTGGAAGATCACAAGCGTATAGAAGAACGCGAAGGCGACCGTCAGGAAGAAGACCATCGCATAATAAGGTACGTTCCCGGGACTGAAGGTGCCGGAGATGAACGTGGCTAGATCCCGCACCCAGGTAGTGCCTGAGGTCACGAACGCTTTCGCGAGCGTCGCCGGGAAGATAACCAGCGCATAGGCGAAGATAAGCGGGATCATTCCGGCGGAGTTGACGCGCAGCGGGATGTGCGTCTGGCCTGACTGACGGTACATCCGCCCGCCGCGGAAGAGGCTGCGGGCGTACTGCACCGGTACGCGGCGCTGCGCCTCGTAGAAGTAGACGATGAGCGCGATGAGCCCAATGACCAGGAGGAACAAGAGCGCGATGCCGCCAAAGCCGATGGAGGAACTGGCGATGCTCGGCAGGTAAAGCGGCATGCCGGCAACGATGCCGCCGAAGATGATCAGGGAGATGCCGTTGCCGATGCCGTTCTCCGTGATCAGCTCGCCAAGCCAGACCAGGAACATCGTCCCCGCGGTCATCGAGGCGAGGGCGGCCCCCGTTGGTAGGAGGTCGCCACCGGTGAGGCCGATGTGTGTGATCACAGGCGTACCGGTCGAGTGTTGCAGCGTCTGGAGCTGCGCATAGCCCTGAACGATGGCGAGCGGCACGGCCAGCCAGTACGTGTACAAGGTTATCTTGTTCTGCCCCGCTTCGCCTTCTTTCGACAGAGCCTGAAGCGAAGGGACGATGGGTATGAGGAGCTGCATGATAATCGTCGCCGTGATGTACGGGTAGACGCCCATGGAGGCAACGCTCAGTCTTCTCAAGGCGCCGCCGGAGAACAGGTTCAGGTAGCTGAGGATTGCGTTCCCAGCGAAGGCATCGCTGAGGGCCGCCTGGTCGACGCCGGGTATGGGAACGTGGGAAACAAAACGGAAGACGGTCAATATGAAGAAGGTAAACAGCAAGCGCTTCCGGATATCCGGCTGCTGGAACGCTTGCACGAGCGCCTGCGCCAATCGCGGCAGGACGGGTTGGTTTGCCCGGCTCTGTGTCATTTCGCTGCCACCTCCTCCACCTTGCCGCCAGCCGCCTCGATCTTCTGCCGGGCCGTCGCCGAGAACTTGTGCGCGCGCACGGTGAGCGCAGCCTTCAACCCGCCGTCCCCGAGCACTTTGATGGGCTTCTTCGCGTCCCTGATGATGCCCGCGCTTGCTAGTGTTTCCGCTGTCACTTCGCTCCCCGCCGGAAAGCGGGCGAGCCGTGAAACGTTGATCGGCTCGTATTCTATGCGGAAGACGTTCGTGAAGCCACGCTTGCGCGCCATCCTCCTGACGAGCGGAAGCTGGCCTCCTTCGAAGCCGCGCTTCACGCCGCCACCGGCGCGCGCCTTCTGCCCCTTCAGCCCGCGGCCGGAGTAGGTGCCGTGGCCGCTGGCATTGCCGCGCCCCACCCGCTTGCGGGCATGACGAGACCCGGGGGCAGGCCGCAGCTCATTTTGCCGCACTAGTCGGCCTCCTCCACGGATACGAGATGATTGACCTTGCGTATCATACCACGCATCGTCGGCGAATCACTATGGACGACCGTCTGGCCTAGGCGTCGCAGCCCCAGGGCGCGGATCGTGCGCTTCTGGTCCTCCTTGCGACCGATGGCGCTCCTCACCCAGGTTATCTTAAGCTCGGCCACCGGCGCCCTCCGCTTCGCGGACCGCCGCTAACCGCAACGCCTGCGCCTTCGCCGGCTCGCGCAGCCGCGTCAGCCCGAGCATTGTCGCTTTGACGACGTTGATCGCGTTGGCGCTGCCCAACGATTTCGCCAGCACGTCGTGAATGCCCGCTACCTCCATGATGGCCCGCACGCCGCCGCCGGCGATGACGCCAGTGCCGGGGGCGGCCGGCTTCATTAGCACCTTCGCGGCGCAGTATTTGCTTTCGATCTGGTGCGGAATCGTTGTGCCGGCCAGCGGTATCTGCTTCATGTTCTTGCGCGCTATCGTCGAACCCTTGCGGATAGCCTCAGCCACCTCGCGCGCCTTCCCCATGCCGACGCCCACCTTCCCCCTGCCATCGCCGACGACGACGATGGCGCTGAAGTGGAAGCGGCGTCCACCCTTCACGACTTTGGCGACGCGGTTGATGTGGACGACCTTCTCGGCGATTTCGATTTCCGGCGGCGCTGCCTGTTCAAATACCATCGTTCAATTCCTTTAGAATCGCAGACCGGCCTTGCGCGCCGCTTCCGCTAGAGCCTTGACGCGCCCGTGGAAGCGATAGCCGCCGCGGTCGAAGACGACCTGCTCGACGCCTTTCTCCTGCGCCCGCTTGGCGACGAGGTCGCCGACCAGCGCCGCGACCTCCATCTTCTTCTTGCCGTCACGACTCCCCGCGTTGGCCTTCTCAACGTCCGAAGCGGTCGCCAGGGTTCGGCCCGCGTCATCGTCGATGACCTGGGCGTAGATGTGCGACAGGCTGCGGAACACACAGAGTCGCGGCCGCAAAGCCGTGCCCTGTATCTTCCGGCGGACGCGGTCATGCCGCCTGAGTCTGGCGGCGACCGGTGTCTTTCCTCTGGTTGTCACTGTTTCTATCCCTTGGCCGCCTTGCCAGCCTTGCCTGCCTTGCGGCGGACGTATTCGCCAGCGTAGCGGATCCCTTTTCCTTTGTACGGCTCAGGCGGTCGCAGCGCCCTGATGTCGGCGGCCACCTGCCCGACCTGCTCCTTATCGCGGCCCAGGACGCGCAGCCGACCCGTGCCCTCCATCTGGAAGGTGATCCCGTCCGGCGGCGGCACTTCGACCGGGTGCGAGTAGCCAAGGCTCAGCACCAGGTTGGGGCCGCGCATCTCGCCGCGATAGCCGACGCCGTGGAGCTCAAGCATCTTCGAGAAGCCGCTGTCGACGCCGGTGACCATGTTGGCGATAAGCGCCCGGGTGAGGCCATGCAGCGCCCGCTCTCGCGGCGCGTCGCCGGCGCGACTGACCAGCACCTGGTTGTTCTCCAGCCGAAGCTCCATCCCTGCTGCGATTTCGCGCGACAGCTCGCCGCCCGGGCCATGCACGGTGACGCGGCAGCCGTCTATCTCGACCTTCACCTTCTCCGGCACTGGTATGGGCATTCGCCCTACCCGAGACACGCTAGTCTTGCTCCTTCGTTTCCCCTACCACACGTAGCAAATAACTTCGCCGCCGATGTGCCGGTGCCAGGCCTGCTGGCCGGTCATCACGCCCTGCGGCGTCGATAGTATCGCGATTCCAAGGCCGCCGTAGACGCGCGGGATCTCCCTGTTTTGCACGTAGACGCGCAGCCCCGGCTTGCTGATGCGCTGAAGGCCTGTCAGGACGGGGTCCTTCTTTCCTGTGTAAGCCAGGCGAATGCGCAGGAAGCGCCGCTGCCCATCGACGATCTCTTCGAAGTCCTTGACGAACCCTTCGTCCTTGAGAACGCGGGCTATGGAGACCTTCATCTTGGAGCTCGGCAGCTTCAACTCGTCGTGCCTGGCCATGATGGCGTTGCGAATGCGCGTTAGCATATCGGCGATAGGATCGGTCATGTTCATGCCTTCGCCCCCTCGGGAAAGTACTTCCGCTGCCCTTTGCACGAAGTCACCTTCTCTCCCCTACCAGCTCGACTTCTTAACGCCGGGCAACTGGCCCTCTAGGGCCAAGTGGCGGAAACAAATGCGGCACATGCCGAACATACGCATGTAAGCCCGCGGCCGGCCGCAGACACGGCAGCGGTTCTTCTGCCGCGTCGAGTACTTGGGCGGCCGTCGGGAGGCGACTATCTTCGAAGTCTTAGCCACTGCCTGCTCCTCTAACTCGCTCTCAGTTGTGACTGAAAGGCATTCCCAGCAACTGCAGCAGGCGTTTGCCTTCCTCGTCGCTGCGGGCGGTCGTCACGATCACTATTTGCATGCCGCGAATACGGTCTATCTTGTCGAACTCGATCTCCGGGAAGATCAACTGCTCCTTTAGGCCGAGGCTATAGTTGCCGCGCCCGTCGAAGGCTTTGTTTGATACGCCATGGAAGTCGCGAATGCGCGGCAACGCGGCGTTGACCAGCCGGTCGTAGAACTCCCACATCCGGTCGCCGCGGACCGTGACACTCAGGCCAATCGGGTTGCCCTCGCGCACCTTGAAGTTGGCGATCGACCGCTTGGCGCGATTCGACACCGGCTTCTGACCGGTTATCGTCGCGATATCGCCGCTGGCGGCATCGAGGGCGCGCGGGTTCTGCAGCGCCTCGCCCATCCCGATGTTGACGACGATCTTTTCGATGCGCGGCACTTCCATGACGCTGCTATAGCCGAACTCCTTTGTCAGGGCCGGCGTCACTTCCTGGCGGTAGAACTCTTTCAATCTCGGCGGCAACAATCGCTCCTAGTCGATGAACTGCCCGCACTTACGGCAGACGCGGGACTTGTGACCGTCGGGTCGAATGCCGAATCCGACCCGCGCCGGCTTTCGACAGCTCTTGCAGACGAGCATCACCCTGGAGACGGGAATCGGCGCTTCCTTTTCGATGATGCCGGCCTGCGTCCCCTGGGCCTTCGGCTTCTGGTGCTTCTTCACTACGTTTACGCCCTGAACGATGAGGCGCCCCTCGCGCGCGAGCACCGTGCGGACGGTTCCCTGCTTGCCGCGGTCCCTTCCCCCGATGACCAGCACGAGGTCTTCGCGCTTTATTTTGTTCATCCTCACACCACCTCCGGCGCCAAGGAGACGATCTTCATGTAGTTGCGTTCTCGTAGCTCGCGGGCGACGGGACCGAAGATGCGGCTGCCCTTCGGATTCTCCTTGTCGCTGAGGATCACCGCAGCGTTATCGTCGAAGCGAATGTAGGAGCCGTCCTTGCGTCCGTACGTCTTCGCCGTGCGCACGATAACCGCCTTCACGACATCGCCCTTCTTGACGCTGCCGCCCGGCTGCGCCTGCTTCACGCTGGCCACTATCACGTCGCCGACGCGGGCGTAGCGACGCCCCGTGCCGCCGGAGACATGGATGCACATTATCTGGCGGGCTCCGGTGTTGTCAGCGACCTTGAGGCGCGAATAGATCTGGATCATTCCTTAGCCTGTTCTTCCGGTACCGCCGCTTCCGCATCGCCTTCCGATTCAGCCGGCGGGGCCTCCGCTTCCGGTGTTGACGCTTCCTCCGCTTCGGCCGCCGGCGCTTCCGTATCCTCGGCGACCGGCGCTTCGACGGCTTCCTCAGCCGCGGGCGGCTCCTCCTCGGCCTGAGCCACTTCTACCGTCGCCGGCGCTTCCTCCGGCACCGCTCTCTCGGTGTGCGGCCGGGCGATGCCCAGCAGCGACGCGTCGATCTCGCGCGGCGCGATCTCCGCAACCTCGTGACGCGTCACGATCTCGGCCAGCCGCCAGCGCTTCTCCCGTGAGATCGGCCGGCTCTCGACTATGCGGACGACGTCACCGATCTTGCCAAGCTCGTTGCCGTCATGGACCTTGTAGCGCGTCGTCCGGCGCATCGTCTTGTTGTACAGCGGATGCCGCTTGCGACTCTCGACGGCGACGACGAGCGTCTTCTGCATCTTGTCGCTTATCACCACGCCCATCCGCGATTTCCGGCGAGTGTACATCTCTTAGCTCTCTTTTCCCTGTGCCGCTTCCCAGGCCGCGGCCAGCTCCCGTGCCCGCTGGAACGTCTTGATACGGGCGATCTGGTGTCGCGCCTTGGGCAGCTCGCGATGGTTGGCAAGCTGTCGCGTCGAGAGCTTGAGACGCAGTGTGAAGAGCTGACGGTAGGTCTCTTCCAGCCGCCGGGCCAGCTCCTCGTCGGAGAGAGCGAGTAGCTCCTCCGAAGCGGTCTTCTTGCGACGGCGCGCCATCCTATACTCCCTCGTGCTCTCTCACGACAAAGCGTGTCCCAATCGGCAGCTTGTGCGAAGCCAGCCGCATCGCCTCCTGAGCGTCCTCTTCCTTCACACCGGACAGCTCGAACAGCATGCGCCCCGGCTTGATGACGGCGACCCAGCGGTCCGTGGCGCCCTTTCCGCTTCCCATACGCGTCTCCGCCGGCTTGGCCGAGACCGGCTTGTCGGGGAAGATACGTATCCAAACCTTGCCGCCGCGGCGGATGTGGTGAGTTATGGCGCGGCGAGCCGCCTCGATCTGCCGGCTGTCCACCCAGGCGCACTCAAGAGCCTGCAGGCCGAACTCACCGAAGGTAACTTCGTTCCCTCCGGGCGCACGACCCCTCATTTTCCCTCGGTGCTGCTTGCGATGCTTTACTCGCCTCGGTTGAAGCATCTCTCACTCCGATGCCGTTTCTCCCGTTGCCGACGGCGCCGCGTCCTCTTCGCTCACGCGAACCGCCGCCTCCGCCAGAACAGGCGCCTCTTCCTCGACCGGCGGCGCTGTTTCCGCTGCGGGAGCAGGAACGGCCTTCGGCTCGGGAAGAATCTCGCCCTTGTATATCCAGACCTTGACGCCGATGCGACCGAATGTCGTGGCCGCCTCGGCTGTTCCGTAGTCGATGTTGGCGCGAAGGGTGTGCAGCGGCACGCGCCCCGACTTCTCGGTCTCGCGACGCGACATCTCCGCGCCGCCGAGCCGGCCGCCGACGATTATCTTGACGCCCTCAGCGCCCCGCTGCATGGTGCGCGTCACCGCCTGCTTCATCGCCCGACGGTGCGAGACGCGCCGCTCGAGTTGCTCAGCGACGCTGCGGGCGACGAGCGTCGAGTCGAGCTCCGGCTGGCGGATTTCGACGATGTTCACGCGAACGCGCCGTCCCGTTAGCGTTTCCAGTCGCTGCCGTAGCTCGTCCACCTTCTGGCCGCCGCGGCCGATTACTATGCCGGGCCGCGCGGTGTGGACCGTCACGAGCACCATGTTGGCGTTGCGGTCGATCTCGACGCGGGAAACGCCGGCGTCCCGCAAAGACTTCGCTATTGAGTTCCGGACCAAGAGGTCCTCGTGGACGAGGTCGGCGTAATGGCGGTCGGCATACCACTTGCTCTGCCAGCCAAAGATGACACCCAGGCGGAACCCGATGGGATGAACCTTATGACCCACGCTGTTCCTCCTCTTCGACGATTACGGTGATATGACTGGTTCGATGCAGGATGCTCGTCCCGCGGCCACGCGCCCGCGGTCGCATGCGCTTGTAGCGCGGCGCCTCGTCGGCATAGGCGGCCTTAATCCGCAGGTCGCCGGGCGCAAGCTGGAAGTTGTTCTCGGCGTTGGCAGCCGCTGACTTCACCACTTTCTCTACGTGCCGGGCGCTGGGCGTAGGCATGTAACGGAGCATGCTCAGAACATCCTCCACTCGCTTGCCGGGTAGATGCTCCAAAACGAGACGCACCCTTCTCGGCGAAACCCGAACCTGCTTTGCCCTGGCGCTTATTTCCATTTATCGCTTCCCTGCCTGGCGAACGACTTTGCTGGTCTGAGCGGAGCGGCCGCCGTGCCCGCGGAAAAGCCGCGTGATAGAAAACTCTCCCAGCTTATGTCCGACCATGTTCTCGGTGATGAAGATTGGCACGTGGCGTCGGCCATCGTAGACGCCGATGGTCAGTCCGACCATCTCCGGCATGATCGTCGAAGCGCGCGACCAGGTGCGGATGACGGTGCGCTGGCCGGAGCGGCGGATCGCGTCCGCCCTCTTCAAGAGCTTGGGCTCCACGTATGGTCCCTTTTTCGTCGAACGTGACACAGCTAGCTCCTAGGCCTTGTGCCGGCTTCTCACAATGTACTTATCGCTTTCGGTGCGACGCCGCGTTCGCAGACCGCGCGCCGGCTTGCCCCAGGGCGTCTTCGGGCCGGGCATACCGATCGGCGCTTTGCCCTCGCCACCACCGTGCGGATGATCGCGCGGGTTCATGACCGAGCCGCGAACGGTTGGACGCCGGCCCTTCCAGCGCGAGCGTCCCGCCTTGCCCAGCTTGACCATGCTGTTCTCGACGTTGCTGACCTGTCCTATCGTCGCGATGCAATCGATCGGGATGCGTCGCAGCTCTCCCGAAGGCAGCCGCACGAGGGCAAACTCGCCCTCTTTCGCCATAAGCTGCGCCGTCGAGCCGGCGCTTCGCACTATTTGGCCGCCCCTGCCGGGATGCAACTCTATGTTGTGAATAGACGTGCCCGTCGGCATGTTGCGCATGGGTAGCGCGTTTCCCGGCCTAATCTCAGCGTTTGGGCCAGCCTCGACCATGTCGTCCGGCTTCAAGCCCAGCGGCGCCAGGATGTAGCGCTTGTCGCCGTCCCGATAGTGGATGAGGGCGATTCGCGCCGTCCGGTTCGGGTCGTACTCGATGCTAGCGACGCGGCCGGGCACGCCAGTCTTGTCGCGCTTGAAATCGATAATGCGCAGGCGTCGCTTCGTGCCGCCGCGGTGCCGGACTGTGATCCGGCCCTGGTTGTTGCGGCCGGCCTTGCTCTTGAGCGGTGCCAGCAGCGACTTTTCCGGCCTCTTCTTGCTCACCTCTTCGAAGGTGAAGCCGGTCATGCCGCGCCGGCCCGGCGACGTCGGTTTGTATTGCTTAACGGGCATCGAATTTGCCTCGTGTCATATTTGCTGTCATTAGATGCCTTCGATGATCTCGATCTTGTGGCCCGGCTTGAGCGTGACCACGGCCTTCTTCCAGTCGGGGGCAGACCCGCCGCCCATGCGGTTGCTCTTCGTCTTGCCGTGCACGTTCATGACGTTGACTGCCTTCACCTCGACGTTGAAGGCCAGCTCGACAGCCGCCTTGATCTGGTGCTTATTCGCGGCCCGGGCAACGCGGAAGGCGTATTGGCTCTGGCCGGCAAGCAGGGTGCTCTTCTCCGTGACCAGCGGACGCAGGATGACGGCGTACGGGTGCAATTCCTTAGGCATTTGCCGTCTCCGATTCGCCGGTCGACGGTTCCGCCGCGGGCTTCCGACGCCTCCGCGTCACGGGTTTCTCTGGTTGCGCCTCGTCGGTGGGCGCTTCCGGCGCGGCCTTGCGACGCCTTCGCGCGACGGGCTTCTCCGCGGCCGGCGGTTCGACGGACGCGACCGCTGCCGGGCGGCGCCGCGTCCGCTTGGGAGCGGACGGAGCCGCCTCAACGGCGGGCTCTGGCCCCGCGAGCGGGGCCCGGCGCCGCAAAGCTCGTTCGCCTCCCCACAGGCGCTCCGCCTGTCGCACCGCGCCCACCGTCATCAGCAGGTCCCGATGCGACAGCATGTCTCCCACGTTCA
>JBEKXP010000059.1:0-11113 GCA_049511815.1 Dehalococcoidia bacterium | reverse complement strand
CCGGTCTGCCCCTGCTCCAGCAAATAGCGATAGCGCCGATTGGAGTCGGCGGCGTCGCCGAAGCCGGCGTACTGGCGCATCGTCCACAGGCGGCCGCGGTACATGCTGGCCTGGACGCCGCGAGTGAAAGGGAACTCGCCGGGATAGCCGAGCTTGCGCTGGTAGTCCCAGTCCGGCAGGTCGTCCGGACAGTAGAGCGGCGCGACCTCCGCGCCTGAGCTCAACTCGAACCGCTCCTGGCGTTGCCCGGCGCTTTCCAGCGAGCGCTTCAGCGTGCTCTCTTCCCACTTGGCCTTGCTGTCGCTCATGATTGGCTCCCGCCTCAGTGTATTGAGAGATGCGAAGGATAGTCAATCAGCGTTAGGTGCGCCGGTGCTATACTTCCAGCGATGGGCAGGATGCCACCTCAGCCGGCCGCGCGACGGGGAAGCGAATGGCGATAGCGATTGTCCTTCTCCTGTTCAGTTTTGCCGCCATCCTTGTCGCCGCCGAGCTGTTCACCAACGCCGTCGAGTGGATCGGCCTCCACCTGCGTCTGAATGAAGGCGCCGTCGGCAGCGTGCTGGCGGCCGTCGGCACGGCCATGCCGGAGACGCTCATCCCGCTTATCGCCATCCTCTTTAGCACGGGCGCGACCGCCGACGACATCGGCATCGGCGCCATCCTCGGCGCGCCGTTCATGCTTTCGACGGCGGCGTTCTTTGTCACCGGCGCCGCCGTCCTCGCGTTCGCCCGCAGCGGCCGCCGTCCGCGGGAGATGCACGTCAACCCCAACATCCTTCGCCGCGACATGGGCTATTTCATCGTGGTCTACAGCCTCGTCGTGCTCTCCAGCTTCCTGCCGAATCACGGCCTGAAGGTCGGGTTCGCCGTCCTGCTGCTGTTGTTCTATGCATTCTACGTCGTTCAGACCGTGACCCGCGGCGGCGCAACCGTCGAGATGCCGGAGCGCCTCTACCTGGAGCGCGCGGTCCGCTATCCAACCGAGAAAGCGTCGCTGGTGCTGAGCGTGTTCCAGTTCTTTGGCGCGCTGGGTATCATGATCGGGGGCGCGCGCCTGTTCGTATCCGCCCTCGGTACGGTAGCGACGCATCTCAACGTCCCTGCGCTCGTCCTCGCCCTCATCCTGTCGCCGCTGGCGACGGAGCTGCCGGAGAAGTTCAACAGCGTCCTCTGGGTGCGGCAGCGCAAGGACACCCTGGCGATGGGGAACATCAGCGGGGCGATGGTCTTCCAGAGCTGCATCCCTGTCTCAGTCGGGCTCATCTTCACTCCTTGGGAGCTGACGCAGCCGGCGCTGGTTTCGGCGGTGATTGCGCTCCTGTCGACGGCGCTGGTCTTCCTGTCGATAACGCGGCGCGGCCACCTGCGGCCCGGTGACCTGGCCCGGGCAGGCGTCTTCTACGTGGCGTTCATCCTCTACGTGGTGCTGCGGTAGGGGGTTTCAGGCGGCGCGACTGTCGGAGATTGGGGGCGATCCGCGCTCTTGTGCCGCCGCCCGCGCCGCGTCGACGAGCGTTTCCGGCGTGCTGCCGTCCTGGCCGTATATCGCGACGCCCAGTTCTACGAGCGGCTCAGCATCGTCGCAGTCCCTGGCGAGGCCGGGCAGACCGACAGCCAGCGACGCGCGAAGCCGGCGCGTCAACACCGCAACGCCTTCGGAATCGATGCCGCAGGCAAGGACGGCGAACTCGCTGTTGCTGACCAGCGCGATGAGGTCGCTAGGTCGCGTCAGGCTCGTCACCAGGTCGGCAGCGCGTCGGAGGAACTTCGTCGTCCTGGCGGCGCCATGGCGACCTCGGCCTGGGTCCGGCGGTCTGAGCTTCAAGAGGATCAGCGCGAACGAAGAGCCGTGGAGCTCCGATCTCTCGCATTCCAAAGACAGGCGGTCGTAGAGGTGACTTCGCGTGTGCGTGCCCGTCGTCTCGTCGTAGAGCGAGTTCCAGGCGACCAGCGCCTCCCGCTTGTGACGGGCCATGGTCCGCAGCGTCCCGTACAGCAGCCCGAGCGCGATGCATGCGGCGGCAAAGGACATAGTGACGATGTACTGGGGCGTGTAGTCGTTCCTGGACAGACCAATGCCGAACCAGGGTATCGACCACATGACGAAGTAGCCGAAGCAGATCCAGAACCCGAAGAAAGCCAGCCGGCTCAGGTAGAGGGCGTGGAAGTAGCTCTTGTAGACCGAGTTCGTGGCGTGTTTCACCCGTTCCGTATTGCTGCCCTCCTCTAACGACAGAAAGGGGCGGCTCGTCGCCGCGGGGTCGCGCCGATGTTGCTCCCACAGTATTCTTCGGACAATTTGTCGGGATCAGAATCTGCCATACGATAGATGCTCCGACGACCCGTCTCAGGCGGCCGGCAAAAGCTTCGCCGGGTCAATCTCCAACGCCGCCAAAACGGCGCCGGTCCGGTCTGAAACCCGCAGCTTTTTGAATATGTGACGAAGGTGCGTCTTCGTCGTGCCGGCGCTAATGCCCAGCAGCGATGCTATCTCCTTGTTGCCCTTTCCCTGCGCCATCAATCGCAGAACCTCCCGCTCACGCGGCGACAGCTTGGCCAGCGCTGAATCTCTGCCGGACGCCGCCCGGCTGCCAATCGAAGCCGCAACGCCGGCCAGGTAGGCGAAAAGGTCGCGCAGGATGACGGGCTCGACGGCGCAGCCCCCGAAGGCCAGCGTCAACACCGCGTCGATAAGTCCCCAGGCGTGCACGTCGGCGCCCAGATAGCCGCGCGCCCCGGCCCTGACGCAGGCGAGGAACACGTCCAGATCGGGACGATCGGTGACGACGAGCACGGGCATCGAGGCACGGCTCCTCACGATCTGCCGTACCGCCTCCAGCCGCTGCGGCTCCGAGAAGCCGTATCCGATGAGCGCCACGTCCGGCGACTGCTTGGCGCACTCGGACACAGCGTCGTCGATTGTGCGGCAGGACGCCACTACGTCGAGGTCTTCGCGAACGGCTAGCAATCCGCGCAAGCCCTGTCGCGCCAGGTCTGTCGGGTCGGCGACCAGAACACGGACCTGCTGGCCGCCGGTCACGGTCTGCCGCGGCGGCGCTTCTTCTCTGAAGCCACGACCGGGCCGGCCTCTGCCTTCGAACGACATGGGGCGTTCGGCGTGCGGGTTCCGCTGCGTCATGAAGAATTATCGTTCGGCGGTGGCCGTATCGTTATAGGGAAGAGGCAAATCTGGGCGGGCAATGCTAATCGATGCGAGTGATGGGCGTCGGGGCGCTACGCTGCCGGCAGCAGGCGCGAGGCGTCGATTTCCAGCGCCGTCAGCACCGCGCCGGTGCGGTCCGATACCTGCAGCTTGCGAAAGATATGCCTCAGGTGGGTCTTCGCCGTGCCGACGCTGATTCCCAGAAGCGCGCCGATCTCTTTGTTGCCTCTGCCCTGCGCCATCAGTCGCATGACGTCACGTTCGCGGGGCGTCAGCTTCGACAGCGGCGAATCTGGGTCGCCGGCCCTGGCACGCGGCCTGGCGAACTGGACGGCCTGCTGGGTCAGAAACCCAAACAACTCCGGCATTACGCATGAGTCAATAGCGCAGCCGCCGGAACTCAGCTTCCGGACGGCATCGATTAGCCCTGACGCGTCCACATTTCCTCCCAGGTAGCCACGAGCTCCAGCCCTAATGCACGACAGGAATGCTTCTAGCTCGGGGTGGTCGGTCAGGACAAGCAGGGGGATCCACGGCCGATTCTTCTGTATTTGACGGACCGTCTCCAGCCGCTGAGGCTCGGAAAAGCCGTAGCCCAAAAGGACCACGTCCGGCGACTGCGCCATGGCCTCGGAAACTGCTTCGCTAACCGTTCGGCAGGAGGCCACCACCGCGAAGTCTTCCTGCGCCGACAGGAGGCCGGAGAGCCCCTGTCGCGCCAGGTCCGCTGGGTCGGCGATGAGAACGCGCGTCTTCTCCATGTGACCGCTTACCTCCTGGTCGATTGAGGCGGGATATTGTAAGTGAGCGAACCGCTCTTTCGGATTCCTTGTGCCACCACCGTCGATTATGGCTCAATGGCAGGAGCGCGGATATGAGGAAGGGACTGAAACGGCGGTGGCGTGAAGCCGATAAGCCGGGGGAAGGTCATCTACTCCTGGAGGAGCAGATCCACGGAAGGGCCGAAGCTAGACTTCGGCAGTTCCCTTAAGTCGCAGCGTCTGGACGCCCCAGGGCCGCATCACCGGAGCGCCGGTAGCCGAGTCATCAACGAGGTCGAGGGAGCAGCGCTGCAGTGACAGCGAGCCGCCGCTCTCGATGCGCACGTCCACCGAGCCCGTCGATGCGTTCCACAGGCGCATATAGACGCTGCCCTTCCGGACGAACAGTGCCGAGAGAAGAGCTTCCGGCGGCGCGACGCTGAGGAAGCTGCCCTCCGATGGGATCCTGCCGGCGTGCGGCGTGACGAACACTCCCAGGCAGGGAAGCTGGTAGTCCAATGCCGCCCGCATCGCCTCCAGCCGTGACGCGAACGGCAGCAGCGCGCACTCCCATACGCCGGTGCCCTTGACCGTCCCGTCGAAGGCGTTGCTCTTTGGCGCCCAAGCCAGGGCGTTGCGGAGAATGCCGTCCGCGGCGTCGAAGTGATGGCTCCTGGTGCCCCGATTGAGCAGCGCGACACCGCGCTCGCGCTCGTCATCCAGGCCGGCGACGCTCAGGGCATGCGCCCTCTCGCCGTCGACGTCCGCCAGAAGGAACGGCGTGTCGGCGAAGAAGCGCGGCAACGGCGAGTGCAGGTTCAGCGACAGCATTTTCGCTTCTTCGCCCGCCTCCAGCCGTCCGTTGCGAAGCTCCGGCCCGAAGACGGACCCGCGCCCGAACCCAACCTCTGTGCGGACGTCGATGCGCGGCAGGGCGTGGTAAAAGCTGAGCCGTTGCCGGAAGGGCATTCCGCCGACGCGGCCTTCGACGAGATAGCGGTCGAACACGGGCCCCTGCCGGTGCGCCACGATCGCTTTTACCGAGCTGCGTGAGTCGTGGAGGCGCTTCTTCTTCCAGACCGTCAGATGGCCCGCTGCCGCCGTCAGCCTTTCGCCGCCGGCATCGATGCTCAGGGCGCCGCCCTCGCCGATCTCGGCCGAGTAGAAGGCGTTCGCGAAGTAACGGGAATCCAGCGTGCGCTTCTTCGGCGGCGCCTCTCGCGCCCCCGTCGGTCGCACCTGCAGCAGCCGGTAGCCGAGCGCCGGGACCTGCGCCACGAAGCCCAACGTGACGTAGCCGCCGCGGCGCTCCACCACCTGCGACGCCACCTCCTCTTCGCCCTGGAAGATGCGGTACCCTTCGCCGCCCAGCTTCGCTTCCAGGTACTCTTCCCGCGGCCAGGACGACGGGTTGAAGACGACCAAGCCGCGTCCTTCGACGCTCGCGCTGTCTACGTGCGATGCCAGGTAGCGCGCCGCCGACTGCGCTGTCGCCCGCCCGGCCTTCGATGCCTCGGACGGCGCGGGGAAGCCGCGGCTCTGCGCCCGCAGGAGGCCCTTCCAGGCCTGCTCCAGCTCTTTCTCTTCGCTTTCGCGGCCCATCGCGTAGGCGAGCGCGTCCAGCCGCTCCGCCAGCAGCAGCGACATCTCGGCGTTGACGAGCTCGCGCTGGCGCCGTCCGCCGAGCTCCCAGCGGCCCGGACGCACGACCGGCGACGCTGTTTCCGCGACCGCGGGAGACTCTGCGGCCTCGAAGTACTCCCGCGGCGTGACGAGGCGGATATCGCTCCGCGCCGCAACCGTCGACCAGCCGGAGAACCGTCCGCGCCAGGTTTCGATGCCTTGCACGCGGCAGAGCAGGGGATGCGGCGTCAGCGGCGTCTCGTGGCGGAAGCGCTCAAGGCGCTCGTTGCTCCAGAGGAAGGGATCGGGGTGATCACGCCCCTTTTTCGGCTCCACGGTCAGCGCCGCGTCGACTCGCGGGGCGAGCGCGGTCGCGATGTGGGTGCCGTCCGGCCCGCGCAGGAGGATCGGCGTGCGGTGCTCCTCCGGTGTCCGGCCGGAGCTGCTGTCCAGCATCACGACCAGGCGCCGCAGCCCGAAGCCGCGCAAGAGCTGCGGCAGTTGCGGGAACAGATGCGCCTCGACCGTGAGATACGATTCGGCCGGCGTGTCGAGGGCGTTTCTGGCGGCGAGAAGCCCGTGGAAAACCTGGCGGATGAACGACTCGCCGCTGAACGCTTCGCTGGTCCCTTTCGTGTAGGTGCCGGCGACGATCTCCAGCCGGCCTATGGTCAGCGAATCGCGCAACCGCTGCACCGTCTGCGACTCGTCTTCCGCGAGCTCCTCGAACGTCTCGCCGTCAATGTCGAGCACGGCGCGGAGGCGGTCGTTCATCAGCAGCGTCTCCGAAAGCGCGCCGACGAACGGTAGCAGGCGTTGGGCGGCGCCGTCGCGCTTCTTCGACGGTTTCCTCAGAGGCGCTTCGTAATGATAGAGATCCAGCACGAAGACCGGCCGCAACAGCCCCTCTTCCAGCACTGTGCCGGCCGCTTCCTGCCCCAGCCGGAACTCCACGTCCAGCAGGCGCTCGATGCGCTTGTTGGAGGAACTGAGCCGCATCAAGTTGGGGAGGCGAATCAAGGGCAGAAGGGGGGGAAACAGAGCGTGAGGTCTGTACTCATCTGCTGGCCAAACGGTCATATTGCGAACGCGGCCTCCCGACCGGCTTCCCGCTGCTTCGAAGAATAGGGAGAAGGCGTGACGGTTGTCAACAAGCAACCGGGAAAAGGAGAGCGGAAGCGGCGCCATGCTATACTGAGCCCATCTCCACCATGGGAGGGAGCATCATGGAGGAGGACCGCGACCTCCAGGCGGCCAAGCTCCGCGTCGAGGAGCTGCGCTCTCT
The DNA here is from genome assembly GCA_049511815.1 of Dehalococcoidia bacterium. GTDB lineage: Bacteria > Chloroflexota > Dehalococcoidia > DSTF01 > JALHUB01 > JALHUB01. The sequence goes on along the minus strand of JBEKXP010000059.1, from coordinate 4,278 downwards.
CATCTCCTACCACGATTACCGCTACTACGTGCTCGACAGCCCGGAGATAAGCGACGCCGAGTACGACAACTTCATGCGCGAGTTGCGCTCGTTGGAGGAGCGCTACCCGCAGCTCATCACGCCCGATTCGCCGACGCAGCGCGTCAGCGGCCAGCCGGTGGCGGCGTTCGGCATCGTGGAGCACCGCGTGCCGTTGCTTAGCCTCGCGAACGCCTTCAGCGAGGAGGAGCTTCGCGCCTGGCACCGTCGCGCCGCCGCTCTCGCCGGGCAAGAGGACTTCGCGCTGGTCTGCGAGCCGAAGATGGACGGCCTGGCGGTCGCGCTCGTGTACGAGGATGGGCTCTTCGTCCAGGGCGCGACGCGCGGTGACGGCCGTCGCGGCGAGAACATCACCGAGAACCTGCGCACCATTCGCAGCGTTCCCCTGCGACTGGGCAAGGACGCGCCGCCGCGCTTCGAGGTGCGGGGCGAAGTGTACATGACGAAGCATGGGTTCGAGCGCCTCAATGACGAGATCGGACGTGCGAACGAGGAACGCCTCGCGAAGGGGCAGAAACCGCTACCGCTATTCGTCAACCCGCGCAACGCCGCCGCCGGCTCCGTCCGCCAGCACGACGCCCGCATCACCGCCAGCCGGCCGCTGGATATCTTCGTCTACCAGCTCGGCTGGCTGGAGAGCAGCGCGCCGCCGCCGACACACTGGGAGACGCTGCAGTGGCTGGGGTCGCTTGGCTTTCGCACTAACCCCAACAACGTGCGCGTGCTGGGCATCGACGATGCCATTCGCGTCTGCTTCGACTGGGCGGGCCGCCGCGAGAGCCTTCCGTACGAGATCGACGGCATTGTCGTGAAGATGGACGATCTTGTCCTCCAGGAGCGTGTGGGTGTGGTCGGCCGGGAGCCGCGCTGGGCCATTGCCTACAAGTTCCCGCCGATCCAGGCGACGACGAAGCTCATCGACATCGGCATCAACGTCGGACGCACCGGCAGCCTAAACCCGTATGCCATCCTGGAGCCGGTGCGCGTCGGCGGCGCCACCGTCAAGCTCGCGACGCTGCACAACGAGGACGACATCCACCGCAAGGACATCCGCATCGGCGACACTGTCATTGTCCAGCGGGCCGGTGACGTGATTCCGCAGGTCGTGGGGCCGGTCGTCAGCCTTCGCACAGGCAAGGAGCGAATTTTCCGCACGCCGGAGAAGTGTCCCGTCTGCCGGGCGCCCGTCCGACGCTTGGAGGGCGAGGCGATGAGCTACTGCACGAACACGGCCTGTCCGGCGCAGGCGGAACGCCTCCTCGAACACTTCGTCTCCCGCGGCGCCATGGACATCGATGGCATCGGCGATTCGCTGGCGGCGGCGCTGCTCGCGGCCGGCCTCGTCAAGGACCCGGGCGACCTCTACTCTGTCAAGAAGGAGCAGATCGAGGGGCTGGAGCGCATGGGCGAGAAAAGCGCGCAGAAAGTCATCGACTCCATCGAGCGCAGCAAGCAGCGGCCGCTCAGCCGCGTCATCTTCGCCCTCGGCATCCGCCACGTCGGCAGCGAGATGGCCGACCGCCTGGCAGAGCATTTCGGCAGCATCGACGCCATGGCCGCGGCGTCTGTCGAAGAGATGGAGTCGGTGCCGACGGTTGGGCCGAAGATCGCCCAGAGCGTGCGTGCCTACTTCGACGACGAGGACAACCGCCGCATCGTCGACAAGCTGCGACGCGCCGGTGTGCATTTGGCGGAGGAGCCTGTCGCCCGCGGGGAAGGGCCGCTGCACGGCCTGACGTTCGTCGTCACCGGCACGCTATCGACGCTGACGCGTGAGGAGGCGGAGGCGCGTATCCGGGAGCTCGGCGGGAGCGCGGTCGCCAGTGTGAGCCGCAAGACCGACTACGTGGTCGTCGGTGACAGCCCGGGCTCGAAGGCGCAGCGGGCGCAGGAGCTGGGGACGAAGACGCTGTCGGAAGAGGAGTTCCTGACGCTGCTGGAGCGTCGCTAGGCCAGCGGGCACGGCCCAGGTTACCGCTTTGATTTGCCCTCCGGAACATTCCGAAGCGTTAGAAAACTGATTCGCTGTTGCCCCTTTCCCCAGCCGACCCGATGCGCTATAATTCGCCACGATTCGGATCGTCATCTAGCCAAGGAGCGGCTTTCCGTGTGGAATCCCCTTTCCGCGTTTTTGGGCGCCTTCTCGCACGATATCGGCATCGACCTGGGCACGGCGAACACGCTGGTCATGGTCAAGGGCCGTGGCATCGTCATCGACGAGCCCTCCGTCGTAGCCATCGACCGCGTTAGCAAGAAGATCCTGGCTATCGGTTCCGAGGCCAAGCGCATGGTCGGGCGCACGCCTTCGAACATCGTCGCTGTTCGCCCGATGCGTGACGGCGTCATCTCCGATTTCCAGGTCACCGAGCGCATGCTCCAGTACTTTATCCGCTCCGTCCACGAGAAATTCGGCTTCGGCATCCCGCGACCGCGCGTCGTCGTCGGCATTCCGAGCGGCGTGACGGAAGTCGAGAAGCGCGCCGTCCACGACGCCTCGCTTAACGCGGGCGCCCGCGCAGCCTACCTCGTCGAAGAGCCGATGGCGGCGGCGATCGGCGCCGGCCTGCCGATTATGGAGCCCAGCGGCTGCATGATCGTCGACATCGGCGGCGGCACGACGGAAGTGGCGGTTATCGCCCTCGGCGGCATCGTCGTCGCCACCTCTGTCCGCACCGCCGGCGACGAGATGGACCAGGAGATAATGGCCTACGCGCGCCAGGTGCACAACCTGCTCATCGGCGAGCGGACAGCGGAGGAGATAAAGATCGAGGCCGGCTCCGCCTTCCCGATGGACGAGGAGGGGACGGTCGTCCTGCGCGGGCGCGATCTGGCGACCGGCCTGCCGAAGTCGGTCGAAGTCAGCACCGTCGAACTGCGCGACGCCCTTTCCGGCTCGATTAACGCCATCGTCGACGCCGTGCGGTCGACAATCGAAATCACGCCGCCGGAGCTGGTGGCGGACCTCATGTACCGGGGGATCGCGCTCGCGGGCGGCGGCGCCCTTCTCGCCGGGCTAGACCGCAGGCTGGCGCAGGAGACGAAGTTCCCCGTCTACGTCGCCGAGGGGCCGCTGACCTGCGTGGTCCGCGGCGCCGGCGAGGTGCTGGAGGAGGCGGCCCTCCTTTCGAAGGTGCAGTCGAATCTGGCAACGCGCAAGCCTCCGCGCTAGACCCTCGGCGCGGCCGGCATCAATCGGGCGGTTGGCAGTGATTCCCCGGCGGCAGCTCTTTCGGAGCCGCATTGTCGACGGGAAGAGGGTGTCGCGATGAGTTCTCGGCTGGGCACCTGGACGTTGGGGGTCATCGGCCTAAGCCTCGTCCTCATCCTGCTCTCCCGCGCCGGCGCGATCGATCCCTTCCAGAACGCCTTCCTCAGTATCACATCGCCCGTCCAGCACGGCCTTCGCGGCGTTGCCGACCCGGTGGCCGGCTGGCTTTCGAACGTCCGCGACATCGGCGACGTGCGCAGCGAGAACGACAGCCTGCGGGCCGAGAATGAGCAACTCAAGAATCAGGTGGCCACGCTGCTGAACAGCCAGTCGCAGCTCCAGGAGCTGCAGAGACTGCTCCAGGTGGAGCAGAGCAACCCCAACGAGCAGTACCTGACCGCCAACGTCCTTGCGAAAGACCCCAACAGCCTCAAGGAGGCCATCGCCATCGACAGGGGCAAGCGTGACGGGCTGCAGGAGGGCATGGTCGTCGTTACGGAGGGGCACAGCATCGTCGGGACGGTCACGAAGCTGTTCGACTCTTACGCCTGGGTCACGCTCGTCACCGATCCGAGCAGCGCGATCTCGGCGATGGTCGAGGAGTCGCGGGCGGAGGGCGTTGTGACGGGCAGCTACAGCCGCAAGCTTTCGATTGACTTCGTTGGTCAGGGCGCGGTGGTCAAGAACGGCGACACCGTCATCACGTCGGCCATCGGCGGACTGTACCCGGCCGGGCTGGTCATCGGGAAGGTGACGAAAGTGGGCGGCGGCCCGCAGGACCTCTTCGAGTCGGTGACGCTGGAGCCGCTGGCAAGCCTGTCGCACCTGGAGACGGTGCTGGTGCTGACGAGCTTCGTGCCGCAGAAGCTGGTGGCGCCATGAGATACGTCTTCGCGACGCTGGCGCTCCTGCTGACGGCGCTTGTGCAGACGTCGGTGATGCCGGCGTTCCCGATATTTGGCGTCTCGCCGAACCTGGTGCTGGTGCTGCTAGTCTGCTGGACGGTCGTTCGCGGCCGGCAGGAGGCGATG
>JBEKXP010000058.1:0-11149 GCA_049511815.1 Dehalococcoidia bacterium | reverse complement strand
GATGACGCTGAGCGAAGCGCAGTCGAGGATAGCGGCCAACTGGCAGACCGCGCTGCCCTAACCTCTCGCCGCGCGGGCGTGCCAGGTCGCGATGAATGACAAGGAGTTCGTTTGAGATGGACATAGACCTGAAAGTGCGAGAGCAGAACGTGCGCACCTATCTGGAGTTGATCAAGGACGCCCTCGGAGCTCGGCGAACTGAAACGACATTCGATGCCGATGGTTCACATCACCGTTTCTACACGGGCATCGGTGTGGATGACGTTGCGGCGCCGGTTATTGTGACAATCTCGGTGAGAAAAGCTGGTCAACGGGTCAGAGTATCCCTTTCCGATATAAGGCCGCTCGATGCCACAGAGCTGGTTTACATGGGGCTTACAGAGCAGCCCGAATGGACTGCTCACTTCTCAAAAGAAGCGAAGGTCCTCGTCCTTGACGTGTTGGCCAAAACTAGACAGCAGGTTTTGTCTCGGACGGACCTTCAGCAGTATCATCGACGACATCTCGTGTATCGCAGTCCCTCGCTTGACAGTGAGTACTGGGTCGAAAGCTGGAGGCTGGGGCCAGCGGCCGATTCGATGCCGAACCACTTTGGGGAGCATGTACTGCTGTGCGATCGCGTCTTCTCGGGTGCCACTGAAGACCAGATCAGGGACTCTGCTTCAAACAGTCTGAATGAATTGGCCGATCTCTTGACGGTCTTCTGGATGAAGAAATTCGACACGCCGAAGACGGATTTCGTCTATGTTATTGAGCCCCCGGGCCGTGAGGGAGGGTCTGAATTCACGAGCAGGAGAGTGCAAACAGGGTACATTGATCCTTCTCGACCTGAAGTGATGCCGCTACCAGGGGAAATCAATCAGGCTGGCGACACCGTCGACTGCGACCGAATGGATCCCACGAGTCACGCGGCCTCCGCTGGCAGGCCATTCACACCTCCGCGTGATGCCTCTTCACTGTTTGCCTTGTATCGTCAAGCAGATTTTGGAACTGCGACACGTTTTCGCCACGCAGCCAAAGCCTACCACTTGTCCAATTCAATGCTTGAGTACTCCGAGACCGCGGCGATCGCTTACTTGGTCGTGGCGGCTGAATCACTGTGTGATGTCGCTCTGACGCGCTGCAGCGAGTGCGGCGAGCTAAGGGGAATCTTTCAGGCTGCGCGCGAGTTCTTCTTCCGGGAATTGCCTTGTCTCAAGCAGGAGGAGGATTTCGCTTCTTCTCTTCTCAGACGCGCATATGATCTCCGGTCCCGCCACTTCCACGACGCGAAGTTTGCTTCGGATGAGCTTAGGCCATCGTCATCGACAGAAGTCATAGCTGCTTCGGTGTTCGAGGCAGCAACAATACGCGAAGATTTTCAAGCGCTCGTGAATTCGCTGATGGTAGCTTGGCTTTGGCGCACCGTGACTGGGAATGTGTGGCCTCGAGCACTGGATACGCCGCCGCAGCGGAGGCAGAGACGATACTTCTCCTTCACGGCTCAGCTTTAGCGCTCGGCAGAGTTTCGCTAGTTCGATCTTCCGTGGTGATTCGTGGGCGAAGGTAATTCCAGGGGGTCGAGGATAACCGAGCGGATGCGCGCCGTCGTTAACGAGCCGGCGGAAGCGTATCGCGGAGGATGGCGCGTTAGTGTATGCTGGAGTGCGTAACTTTTCCCCGCCAGAGGCGGGCAAGCCTGCCTACCGGTGGCAGGCCTTCCAGCGAGGAGACACTGCGATGACTGTCACTACATCTGAAGTTAGAGCAAAGGGCGAGGCGGCAAAGGCCACCGCCCGTCGCATGGCGGCGCTCTCCACCGACGCCAAGAACGCGGCGCTCAACGCTATCGCCGACGCGCTGCTGGCGCACGAGCGGGAGATCATCGCGGCCAACCAGGCGGACTACGAACAAGGCAAGCAGGCCGGCCTCAGCGACGAGATGCTGGAGCGCATGATGCTCGACCACGCCCGCGTCGAGGGCATCGCCGCCGATACGCGGAACGTGGCGAAGCTGCCGGACCCCGTCGGCGAGCGCTTCGACCTGACTATTCGCCCGAACGGGCTGGTCATCGGCAAAGTGCGCGTGCCCATCGGCGTCATCGGCGCCATCTTCGAGAGCCGGCCGAACGTGGCGGTGGACATCGCGTCGCTCTGCCTGAAGTCGGGCAACGCCTGCGTGCTGCGCGGCGGCGAAGAGTGCGCGCGGTCGAACACGCTGCTGGGGCGCATCACGGCGGAGGCGGCGACGAAGGCGGGCGTGCCGGAAGGCGCCATCCAGCTCGTCGAATCGCTCGACCGGGCGCTGGTGCGCGAGATGCTGAAGATGAACGACGTCATCGACCTGCTGATCCCGCGCGGCGGGCCCGGCCTGGTGTCGATGGTGCGCGAGAACGCGACGATGCCCGTCGTCTCCGCGGCGGCCGGCGTCTGCCACACCTACGTCGACAAGGCGGCGGACCTGGCGATGGCCGTGAACATCGTCAACAACGCCAAGACGCGCCGCCCGACGATCTGCAACGCGTTGGAGTGCCTGCTGGTGCACCGCGACGTGGCGGAGGCGTTCCTGCCGCAGATAGCGTCGAAGTGGTCGGAGAAGGGCGTGGAGATGCGCTGCGACCCGACGGCGCTGAGCATTCTGCAGAAGGCGGACGGCTCGCACGGCTGGAAGACGGTGCCCGCGTCGCCGGACGACTTCGGGCGGGAGTTCCTGACGTTCATCGCCGCGGTCAAGGTCGTCGATTCGCCGGAGGAGGCGATGGCGCACATCGCGCGCTACGGCTCGGGGCACTCGGAGGCGATCGTGACGGAGGACTGGCCGACGGCGGACCGCTTCCTGTCGGAGGTCGACGCGGCGGCCGTCTATCACAACGCCAGCACGCAGTTCACCGACGGCGCGCAGTTCGGCCTCGGCGCGGAGATCGGCATCTCGACGCAGAAGATGCACGCGCGCGGGCCGATGGCGCTGAAAGAGCTGACGACGTATAAGTGGGTGATCCTGGGCAACGGCCAGATTCGCCCATCGTAGACACGCCCGTCATAGCAAGGAGGACAGGATGCCGGACTACTACTTCGAGCGGGAGTGCCGGACGTCGCACTCGGAATCGTTCTTGATCGAAGCCGACGGCGCCGACCTGGGGCGCGTCGACCTGCATTACACGCTGGGCGTCACCTACGCGACGCTGTGCGTCCCCACGGGCACGTCGGAGGACGACATCCAGGAGCTCATCTCGGAGATCGACGAGCGGCTGGTGATGACCAACGACCCCTACCGCGAGGACTTCATCGTGACGGTGTGGGCCGGCGAGGAGCTGGGCGTGTACTCGGAGGAGGAGGAAGAAGAGGACGAGGAGGAGGAGGAAGAGGAGGAGGAGGAAGCCGAAGGCAACGGCCACCGGGATTAGCCGCGAGCAATCCTAGCTCCACCGCAATGTGCTCGGGAGATTGGCTGATGACGCCTGCTGGCGGCAAAAGGAGATCTGCTTGATGGGCACTCAGATGAGCATCCAGGAGCTTATCAATGCGGTCGGCCACGATCAGTATATCCTGCCGGAGTTCCAGCGCGGCTACATTTGGACCGAGACCCAGGTGCGCGAGTATGTCACTAGCCTCTACCGTTGGTACCCCACCGGCAGCTTTCTCATTTGGAACACGCCCAAGCCCGGCCTCGTCCGCGGCACGCTTTCAAGCTCGACCAAAGCATTCCAGCTGATTCTGGACGGCCAGCAGCGGCTCACAAGTATTTACGCCGTCGTCACTGGCGACCCTCCTCCTTTCTACGAAGGGGAGAAATTGTACTTCAACCTTTATTTCAATGTGAAGACAGAGCAGTTCTCTTACTACAAGAAGACCGTGATGAAGGACTCCTGGGAATGGGTCCCCGTCACGGAGTTTCTCCAGCACGGATTGGGCGACTACCTGAAGACGGATGGGCCGTTGCCGGTGGAAAAGGCGCAGTACCTGATCAACTTCCTCGATGTCCTGGCCCGGCTCGACCGGATCAAGTCCTACTCCTATTACCTCGATGTATTGAGCGAGCGGGAAATGGACGAGGCGGTGAAGATCTTCAACTTCGTCAACTCGAAGGGCACGAAACTCAGCAAATCCGACCTCGCGCTATCCCATATCTGCGCCCTGTGGCCGGAAGCCCGCCAGACCATGCGTAAAGCACAAGACGAATTCAAACAAGCGGGTTTCGACTTCGGTCTCGATTTCTACATCCGGTGCACATCATGTGTTGCAACAGAATCTGGTCGGTACGAGCCCCTGAACCCTGTGCCCGCCAAGAAGATCCAGGCAGCCTGGGAGCGCGCCAAGAAGGCGCTCGAGTACCTGCTCAACGTCCTCCGTTTCGACGCGTTTATCGACTCCAGTGGCAATTTGGCAACCGACATGGCGTTGGTGCCGCTTGTCGTCTACCTGGCGAATGGAAACGGCAAGTTCGTGAGCGACACAGAGAAAAAGAACTTCCTTCACTGGATGTTCGCGGCCCTTATGTGGGCGCGCTATAGCGGCAGCACCGAGACAAAGCTGGACGAAGACCTGCGCGCCCTGAAGTCAAAGAATCCGCCGGAACGTCTGAGGCAGAACATCATCGCCGAACGAGGGCGCATCAAGCTTGAGGCGCAGGACCTCGTCGGGCGCACGGTGCAGGGTCCGGTGATCACTTTGTGCTACGCAGCCGCTCGTGCCGCCGGCGCCGTAGACTGGTTCAACGGCTTGCCCCTCTATAACAAACTTGTCGGCAAGAGCAACAACTTGGTCTACCATCACGTCTTCCCGCAGGCTCTCCTTTACAAGAAGGGCGGCTTCGATAGCACCAATCAGCATGACGTTAACCGGGTCAATGAGATTGCCAACATCGCGTTTCTCACGGAAGCCGCCAACCTTAAGATCGGAGCCTCAGACCCAGCGAAATACTTGCGCGAGGTAAGGGCCAAGTACCCGAAAGCCCTCGCCCACCAGGCAATTCCGGTGAACCCCTCGCTGTGGGAGATAAACCGATATGAGGATTTTCTGGCGGAGCGTCGACAGGGGTTGGCCAACGCCATCAACGACTTCATGGACCACTTGCTTGCAGAAGAACAACCGAAGCCGTTCACTATTGGCGACTACGTCGCGGCGGGGGAGGGCGAGACCGTGGAGTTCAAGGGCTCGCTCCGATGGGACCATCGTCAGCAAGTGGTCAACAAGGCGCTGGAGAAGAGCATCGCGAAGACCATAGCTGGCTTCATGAACAAGAAGGGTGGAACTCTCGTGGTCGGCGTCGGCGACCGGGGCGAGGTATTCGGTCTGGAGGGAGACTTCGCCACCCTCACCGTCAGACATGACCGCGATGGGTGGGAACAGGCGCTACGCAACGTCTTGAACACGTTCCTGTCCAAAGATATCGCGGCGACTGTCGGTGTTGCCTTCTCCGAGATGGATGGCAAAACCGTGGCCGTTGTTCGCGCGGATGCCGCTCTCAAGCCCGTCTACCTGGAAGGCGAACACGGTGCCGAGTTCCATGTGCGCTCGGGCAACACTACACAGCTACTCGACGTCAAGCAGGCTAACGAATTCATTTCGCGGCGGTTTCAGGCAATCGCATAGGCTTGGCCATCGAAAGCCAATCCGAAGTCCCGTCAAAGCGAGGTGCTGTGTGGCCCGACTAGCCGGCGGTCCGTGGATTGTGACCCGCTTGTCGGCCCACTAGGGGGTTAGCGCGGCAGAGGGCGAGGCTCCGTGTAGCGGCCGTCGTCCGGCTCCACGCGGATCGTCACCTCAGCGACCGGTCATTTGCTCCAGCCTGTCGGGGTAGCGAGCCCCTTGCACCGTGATCCCGGAGGCGGCGCGATCGATCTCGCGGAGATCGTCGGTCGTAAGCTCGACTGCAGCCGCTCCAAGGTTCTCCTCGAGGCGCTCCAGCTTCCGGGTGCCTGGGATTGGGACAATCCACGGCTTCTGGGCCAGTAGCCAGGCGAGCGCTATCTGAGCAGGGGTCGCCTTCTTCCGTTCCCCGATCTCACCAAGCATATCCACCAGGGCCTGGTTCGCCTTCCGAGCCTCGGGCGTAAAGCGCGGAACGATGTTGCGGAAGTCAGAACGGTCGAACGTCGTGTCTTCGTCGATCTTTCCCGTGAGGAAGCCCTTCCCGAGAGGACTAAACGGAACGAAGCCGATTCCGAGCTCCTCGAGCGTCGGTATCACTTCCCCTTCGGGTCTTCTCCACCACAGCGAGTATTCGCTCTGAAGCGCAGTGACCGGCTGCACGGCGTGTGCCCGACGGATCGTCTGCACCCCTGCTTCTGAAAGGCCGAAGTGCTTGACCTTGCCTTCCCGGATCAGGTCCTTGACCGCCCCCGCCACGTCCTCGATCGGCACGTCCGGGTCAACACGGTGCTGATAGAACAGATCGATGGCCTCGACCCTGAGTCGCTTGAGCGAGCCCTCGGCTACCTGCTTGATGTGCTCTGGCCGGCTGTCCAGACCTATCTGCTGCCCTTCCGGGCCAAATTTGAAGCCGAACTTGGTGGCGATCACCACTTGACCACGAAAAGGAGCGAGGGCTTCGCCCACAAGTTCTTCGTTTGTGAACGGGCCGTACGCTTCAGCGGTATCGAAGAAGGTGACACCGCGTTCGACGGCTGAGCGAATGAGAGAGATCATCTCCTTCTTGTCAGCCGCCGGACCGTAGCCATAGCTCATTCCCATGCAGCCCAGGCCGAGGGCCGAGACTTCCACGTTACTGTTTCCAAGATTGCGCTTCTGCATTCTGTCTCCCTTCATGAGCGCGGCACGAGTTTGATCGTCGCCGCTCGGGCTTTCGGGCTGACGATGGTGTTGACGATGCTGGCGGCGTACCGGCGGTACTTCGTACGGTAGGCCGCGTCGATCTCGTCGTTGATGTCGTCCGTCTCTACGAAGGTGACGTCTTTGTCGACGCCGCCGGCCCGGATGCGGCCTTCGTGGCGCACCTGGACGCCACGGAACCAGGCGCCCGTGCGCCCATTGACGGATCGGACGTAGAGGTCGTCGCCGTAGCGGACGACCCAAATCGTCACCGGGTTTCGCAGCGTGCCATCGCGTCGGAGCGACGCGATCCGCAACTCTTCTGCTGCCCCGATCCTGGTGAGCTCGTCGCTTGTCCACGCGGTCATCGGCGCGTCTCCTTCGTGATGCGAGTTGGCTTGAGTCCGTCGGCCTCTAGCGCGGGAGGGGCCGAGGCTCCGTGTAGCGGCCGTCGTCCGGCTCGACGTGGATGGTCACCTCCGCGCCCGGCAAGCGCTCTACTATCTCCCGCTCGATCCGGTCGCAGATCTCGTGCATCTCCCGCACGCTCTTGCTCGCCTCCACAATGAGGTGCAGCTCCACGTAGCGTTGCCGTCCTGACCGGCGCGAGCGCAGCTTGTGGAATCCTCGGACGTCGCCGGGGTAGCGCTGGATCGTCTCCAGGACGACGTCTTCTTCCTCCGTCGGCAGCCGCACGTCCATGATCTGCCGCGAGGCGACGAGGGCGATGCGCGTGGCGGAGAAGATAAGGAAGGCGCTCAACAGCAGGGCCACAACGGCGTCGAACTCGCGCCTGCCGGTCAGACCGACGAGGACGAGGGCGACGACCACGGCGGCGGCCTGGCCCAGGTTCGTCCAGAGGTGTCGGGTGCCGGCCGCCAGCGCCAGGGAGCCGGTCGCGCGGGCGGCTCGCGACAGGTAGAAGGCGACGCCCAGGTTGACGGCGCCGGTGATGGCCATGGCAACGATGCCGGGGCCGATGTCGATCTTCGCTTCGCCGACGACGAGCCGGTGCAGCGCCTGGTAGAAGATGAAGAAGCCGCCGATAGCGATGAGAAGCGCTTCGACGGCCGCCGCGATTCCTTCCGCCTTGCCGTGGCCGTACGGGTGCTCAAGGTCGGCGGGCTTCGCCGACAGCCGCACGCTCCACAGGTCGAACGAAGAGGCGCCGACGTCCTCGCCGCTGTCCAGGGCGTCGGAGAGGATAGCGATGCTGCCGGTCATGATCCCCACGACAAGCTTCAGCACGAGAACGACGGCGTTAGAGACGACAGGAACGACGGCGGCGCGAGAAGCGGGGTCGTTCAGGAAAGCCGGTCGCCGGTGGACGAACGGCAGGCTCACCGCTAGAGGTCTCCTTCCTCAAGCTCGGCGAGAGACGGCGCTGACGGCGCGGGCGCGACTTCGACGGCGCGGGCGCTGATGCGTCGTGTGGTGAACGCGAGCACGGCGAGGCCGACGAAGACGCCGAACCAGAGCGTCGTGAAGCGTATTATAAGCGCGGCCAGGCTCGCCACGCTCTTACTCATCCCCGAAATCATGACCTGCAGGAGGCCGGTGATGCCGGTTTCGGCTACGCCGAGGCCGCCCGGCGCGATGATGATGACGGCGCCGGCGAGCGTCGAGATCGGCAGGATGAACGCCGCCTTCAGCAGCAACATGCCGGAGCCGTGGTAGCCGAGGCCGGTCAGCACCAGGTAGAACGCAACGACCTCGCCGCCCCAGGATATGAAGCTGAGGAACGTCGTCAGTATCAAGCTCCACGGCTCGAAGAGCACGTAAGTTGTCTCGTAGAACTCCTCGACGCGCGCGGCGAATCGGGAGACGACCGGCGCTCGCTCGGCGGCGTGCAGGATGGCGCGCATCGTCGGACGGTGGCGCGTCACGACCATCGCGACGACGCAGCCCACGACGACGACGACGAACACCTCCCACGCCTCGCCGAAGACGATGAAGCCGGCAACGGCGAGCAGCAGCAGCGCTACGCTGTCGGTGAAGCGCTCGGCCAGAAGGATCGGCGCGGTCCGCAGGAAGGGGATGCCGCGCATCTCCTGCAGCAGGTAGCTCTTGAGCCATTCGCCGAACTTCCCCGGAGTGATGACCATCGCCAGGCCGGAGAAGAACGCCATGAAGCTGTCCGTCCACGGCACGTCGTTGATGCCGATCTGGTGCAGGTAGAAGTGCCACTTCAGAAAGCGGATGACGTAGTTGCACATCGACAGGGCGAGGAGCAGCGGCAGGAGCTCCCAGCGAAAATCGCCGACGCGGCTAAGGATGTCGGAGAAGTCGCCGTAGACCATGAGGCCAACGACAACGATCATGCCGAGCAGAAGGGACAGAATGAACTTGCCGCGGAGGTTTTTCAGGGTCAAGGCCGCATCCTCTCCGGAGGGGGTCTAGTAGCTCTGAAAGAGCTTCCCCCATTCTGTCTGGAGAGCCTGCTTCACTCTCTTTCGACCGACGAGAGGGTACCAGAAGTAATTGTAATACACGTTGGAGGCGAAGAACGCCCAGGGGACTATCGGCGTGCGGAGAAGAAGCTTCTCGAACGGCTTGAGGGGGCCCCAGTAGATCAGTTTCTGGCCGCGGCTGGCGAAGGTGTCCTCGTCGCTGCGGAAGCCGAAGTTGATCCCGCCGATGTCCATGCCCACGACGTCGATCTTGCTGACGTCGCCGCAGCCGAGGCCGCGCTCGTGCGCCAGGCGAATGTACATCAGCGACATCGGGTCGAAGCCCATCAGCTTCGCCGCCACTGCGTCGATGGCGACCTGGTCGGCGCTGGCGAGAATGAGGTTCTTGACGTGAGGCCGCATCGCGCGCGGGCCCGGGCCGTCGCCGGCGATCGTGCCGTCCATGACGGCGAAGATGCCGGGGTGGATCTCCTTCTGGATCGTCAGCAGGTCGACCAGCGTCTGGTGGATGACCGAGTGCGTCCAGTGGCGCCGGTAGCTCAGCAGGCCGCCGAAAGCGTTTTTCATGGCGCCGGTCGTCGTCGTGAAGACGTGCGTCTTGACTGTCGGCAGGTGGATGACGTTCTTGCCGATGAGCGCCTGCGGGATCTTGATGCCGTCAGGGAAGACCTTGTCGAGGACCAGCATCTCGCCCTTCGGCTCGTAGTCCACCCAGACGGCGTCTTTATCCGTCAGGTGAACGCTTTTGAGCCCGTAGCGGTCGAGGACGACCTTGTGCTTGTTCCGAACCTCGCCCTCGTGCGAATCGACGACTACGGTGCCGTTCTGGACCGGCACGATCTTGTCGTAGCCGTCGCGGAGAAGCGTACGAACTACGCCTTCGAGCTGCCAGGGCGTCGTCGAGCAGGCCGGATAGTAGTGCTGCCACGAGATGTTAATCTTGAGCGCGGTCTCGACGTCGCGGGGCAGGGCGTCGGTCGAGCCGGCAAGATGCATGGCGTGAGCGACGTCGTCGAGAACGGTTGGCGCGCTGGTGTAGACGACGGCGACGCGAGAGCGTGATTCGGCTGTCATGTTTGTCCTTCTGACATCTTCGGCAAGTTCTGGTATCATGCGCATTCGTACGCCTATTATAAGGCGGCCACGGATTGGCCGTCCATTGCGACAGGTAGGAGACCGGTCTTCACGCCTTCTGCACATCAAAACGCTCGCTCTGCACGGTTGCTGCACGGCGAGCGCCTATTCTTCGGATGTCTTCATGCCGGCGCGTCGCCTACGACGTTAATCCGGACTCCATGCGTGAGCGGTGGGGTGGAGGACGACCGGAAAGATGCTCGAAGTCAAGGAGGAATGAGATGCGAAAGATCGTCATTGCGGCGGTGGTGGGCGTGTGCGTCATGCTGGCGTCGGTCGCCACAGCCGGCGCGGCGATCATGCAAACGCGATTGCAATCCACCGGCGATCGCCACCTGAACGGCATGGTCCTTTGGGCTCAAATGTCGGAGACGAGGCCGATCGCGCTCCTGGTGAACGGGGTTAAGCCTGGTTCGCAGGTGGTCTTGAAGGTGTGCGGACCGAGCATGAACGGCGACGCCGGGACCATCGCCGATCGGTGCTGGACAACTTTCAAAGACCGCGAACACTACAACTCCACCATCGACGTCGACAGGAGAGGGAAAGTGCGGACGATGCTTTACGCCAAGCTCGGCGTCGGGCCGACGTTCCTTATCCGGCCGGCGCGCTTCGAGCTCTACGCCTCGACGGACCTGACGCATCCCATCGCCGTCGGGCAGCTCCGTTCAAGAAAGTAGCGTCCGCGGGTCTCGCGGCCGACTGCGCCCGCCTCCCATCGACACAATTGCTGGCCTCATCCCGGATGGGGTTATCTATTTCCGCGTGCTCGCTTTCCGTTTCTTCTTGACAAGCCCGCAACGCCTTCTGTAAAGTTGATGGAGCTCGATGCTCGACAGGGACCGGCGATCGGAAGCC
>JBEKXP010000057.1:0-11209 GCA_049511815.1 Dehalococcoidia bacterium | reverse complement strand
ACGTTGGTAGTGGTTCCGAAGGAGATTGACAGCCAGCAGCCGCTCGGAGTTACGGCTTGAAGCCGCAGACGCGGCCGATCCGCATGTCTACGACGCGCTCCTCGCCTGTGCCGTCGGGACGAATGCGGTAGAGAAAGCCGGGCGCACAGCCTTCCATGCAGACTGTGCCTTTGACGTAGTAGATGTACGAATCGTCGGGCGACCAGGCGATCGTCGAATCCAGGCCACCTGATCCCACGCCCGAAGCGATCGGCCTTGCCGCGCCCGTCGCAACGTCGACGATGTACAGAGGGCTCGGGGAGCCAGCCGCCGAGAGCGCGATCTTCGCGCCGTCGTTTGACCAGACGGGCGAAGTGTTCCAGAACTCGACGCTTTCAGCGGTGATGTCGCGCGTTGCGCCGCTCGCCAGGTCCTTTATCGTGAGGACGTTGCTGTTCGTCTGGGCGATGGCTTCGCTCTTGCCGTCGGGAGAGAGGCAGGAGAACTCCTCCGGCCCCTTGTTGCAGCCGCCGATGATGACCCCTTCGACCGTCGGCTCGACCGGCGGCACGAACTCGTTAGACAGTGCCTCGAGCCTGCCTCTGTCCGACCCGTCGGGCGAGGCCCACCAGACTCCTTCCTGGCGCTTGCGGTTCGACGCGAACAGGATCTGCTTCCCATCCGGCGACCACGCGACTTCCGCGTTTGTTGCCGGATCAGCGACGACAACCGGCCGACCGCCGTTGCTATCCACCACATACAGCTTTGATCCGTCCTGCTCCGATACATAGGCAATCTGCTGGCCGTTTTGAGACCAGGCCAGGTAGGTGATGCTCTTGCCGGTCGCGACCGTCCGGCTACTGCCATCAGCTAGCGAAACGGCCACAATCGCGTCGTCCGTCGTTAGGGCCACCTGCGAGCCATCGGGAGACCACCAGGGCAGGCTCCAATTGGTGTTGACGGGAAACTGGTAGAGGCTCCGGAGGTTGGCGCCGTCGGCATCCATGACGAAGAGGCTGTCCGGACCGTTATTGGGTCGCCGGGTGAGGAATAGGATGTGCGCGCCGTCCGGCGACCATCTAGGCGAATAGGGCATACGCGGGTCGCTTTCGAGCAGCGTGCGGACCGTGTTTCCCTGCTGGTCGACTATGGACAGACCGCAGGCTGCCGGACCGTCTGGAGTTGAGTTGCATTTGCAGACAACGAGGTCCCGTCCATCGGGCGACCAGTCGGCGGGATACTCGCAGCTCTCGTTCGTAAGGATGCGCGCGGGATCACTGCCGTCGGGATTCGCGGTCCAGTAATCTGCCGGGCCCATGCGGCCTCTGAGGAACAGCATCCTGCCCGCCGCGCTCCAGGACAAGAACCAGTCCGACGCTCCGCCGCTTGTCGCGAGACGCGGATTCGTGCCGTCGGGCGACATCACGTAGGCGCCGTCCACCCTGTCCTCTCGCAAGAAGACGTTGTAGGCGAGCAACGTTCCGTCAGGTGAGAATGCGCCGGGCGTGTCGTTCTCTGTTGAGTCGGTCAGCTCCGTCAGGCCGCTGCCATCGGAGTTTACAAGGTATAGGTTAGATGAGTACCCTTGGGCGACCAGGAATACGACCGAGCCGGAGGGGATGGCGGTCAGTTCTTCGCTTGGCGAAAGCGGCTGCTGGGTCGCAGGCGCTACTGTTGGCTGAGGCGTCGACGAGGAAGCGCTCTCACTGTTCGTGCCGCAGCCGGCCAGCGCGATCGGAGCAAGGAGCGCGGCCAGCGCGATGGGGAGTAACAGCTTGTTCATGATTCCTCCAATTTGGTCACTCCTCTTCGGTCGAGTCCTATCAGGGCTGCCAGAACGATGGCCGCAAACGATAGCTTTCGCATGCGCTCCCCTCATAGCCCAGGAATGGCGCAGATCTCGGAGAAGAAGATCTTCCCGCCGACCCAGGCGACCAGCCCCGGATAGCACGGAATCGTTCCCCCAATCAGGTACTGAACAGAGCCGTCCAGGCCGACGGCTTCGATGCCGGAGGAATCATCGCTGACCAGGAGCGTCTGCGAGTCCACCCAGATGGGGGCACGGTAGACCCTGTCGCCGTAGGAGATCTTCTCCTCGCCTGTTTGCGGGTCTATGACTTTGGCGCTTTCGGACGTCGTCGCCGCGAGGTACTTGCCGTCCGGCGAAAAGGAGAGGAAGCCCAGGCCCTGGCTTCCGCTCAAAGGTCCAGACAAGCCGCTGCCATCCGCGTTCACGGTGTAGATAGAACCACTGCCGGGACTTGCCGAGCTGTAGGCGGTAAAGGCGATGCGGCTGCTATCGGGTGACCAGGCTGGCCATCCTGCCAGGCCATAGACGTTCGGAGAGGGGGTGTTGAGGTCGGGAGCGATGGGCGTGACGGCGCCGGTTGCCGGATCGAAAACGTCGAGCTTCAGGTTGCTGACCAGGGCGATGCGGGAGCCGTCGGGCGACCAGGCGGCGGCCGCGACGTCGCCGGATAGCAGCGTCTTCACCTCACCGGTGTCGAAGTGCATCGTCTTCAGGCCCGTTGGACCGACACAAAGGGGAGGCAGGCCATCTTTCGGCCAGTCGAAGCAAGAGCCAGCCTGAGAAACGTCGAGGTTGCGTCTGCTCCCGTCCATGCCAACGATCTCTCCGCCGGAGTTGACGAGAAAGCGTGAGCCGTCAGGGTCGACGGCATATTCCGTTTCGTTATCTGCGAGCGGGACTCTCTGAAGATCGCCGCTAACGGGGTCGAACGAGACCATCTCTGACATTGGGGACGCCTGCACGGGCACGACAAGGCTGCGGCCGTCCGGCGACCAGGCGACGAGTCTGTCGAGGTTCCAGCCGTCCTTCAAGTCGGCGACCTTCACGTCGGGGCCGCTGCCGTCCGCCGTCTTGACGTTGAGGGATTCGACCCAGGGGGAATGGGAAGAGGTAATGACGCGAAGATAGGCTATCTTCGAGCCGTCGGGCGACCAGAAGGGCTCCGAGCCGTCCAACAACCAGTCGGGCGACTCGCCATCGGCGAGCACACGTCCCTGCCACACTCCGACGTCGGCAATGACGATGTGGCCGTTCTGATTCCAGGCGAGGCGCTTGCCGTCCGGCGACCAGGCGGGGTCGAAGCCGGCGGCAGCGCCGCACGCCGGGCACGTCACCGTGATTCTTCCCGATCCGTCTGTGGCGGCAAGGCCGAGAGCCTGGGACGTGCCGCCGCCGGTGACGTCAAGGCTCCAGGCGATCCAGCGGCCGTCAGGCGAGAAGGCGGGAGCGCGAAGCTGACCTTCGCTCGGCTGAACCATATCTCCCAGAACGCGCTCGTTGCTGCCGTCGGGCTTTGCGAGGAAGAGAGTGTCCGCGCCCCCGTTGCCGCCGGCGGGGGGAGGCAGTTCGAGAAGGAGATCGCCAGTGGATGACCAGGCGAGGACCGCTCTGCCGGCAAGCTGGAGCGGTGGTTCGCTTCCCGTCACATCTACGACATAAGAAACCGTGTTGGTGTAGACAGCGGAGACGGCGATCTTGTCGCCTGTGGGGGACCACGTGAGGTAATAGCAGTTGCCGCACGCCTCCAGGTCCCAAGCACGCGGTTTTCCCCCCTGGTCCTGGACGAGAAGCTGAGTGGAACCGTTGCTCGTTTCCAGCCAGGCGCCCTTGGAGCCGTCCGGGGACCAGGCAGCCTGAGGGCTCCACAAGTCTTTGCGCTGAAACGGGATGACGAGCCGCGGCTGTCCGTCTTCTAGGCGGAAGAAGCCGGTCACGGGGCCGGTGCGTCGGATGAACAGCAACCGGCCCTGCGAGTCGAACCGGACGCCGTCGAAGACGCCCGGACCGGTCACTTCGGTCGGAGGGTTGCCGTCGAGGGACGAGACGCCCAGGCGGTCGCCGTCGAGGACGAGCGGCAACTGGAGGTTGGCACCGATTTTCAACCCGCTTATGCTCGCGCGTCCCTCCGCACGACAGGCAGACACGAACCCCGCCAGAATCACCGCGAACAATGCCAACGCTAGCCACTTCATTAGTCCTCGACCCCCTTTCCGATCGACCATTCGTTCACTCGAATGAGAGCTCCGCCAACCATTCCCCGATTCCGGCAGGGTCCCCTTCTGTGCGTGAGAACCCGACCCACCGTCCGTCCGGAGAAAGACGCAGCCCCAGACCGCGCCGGAAGAGCTCGACGATATCGCCGCTATCCACATTGATCGCCTCATACACGGCGCCCGACTCGGCCTCCGTTCCGCCGGGGTCGGCCTCGAACAGCAGCCAGCCGCCGTCTGGCATCCAGCTCAGACCGCCGAAAGCGCGCACATTCGCTGTTCCGTGCAGGAGGTCCTTCACATCGCCCGTCGTTCGGTCGTAGAGATGCAGGATTGGGTGCCTGTCCTCCGTCTGATCGGCGAAGGCGAGAAAGGCACCGTTGGGAGACCAGGCGCAGGGCTGCCATGACCTGATGTCAACGGCGTCCGAGAGCTTCTTCTCCCGTCCTGAAGAGCTGTCCAACACGCTCAGCGAGAGCGGGCTAGCTGGCGGGGAAGCGCCGCGCACAAGGCAGATGCTGCCGCCATCGGGCGAGAAGACGAACGGCGTATCGTTCGTCGGGTCGTTGGCCAATTGAGTCACCACCTCATCCGCCCCGGTGTCCGGCTGCACGACGTGAAGGTCGCCTCGGTACTGGAAGGCGACTTCGCCGTCGGCTACGTATTGGATGCGTCGCGCCGCATCCGTCTCGCCGATCTGACGCATGCCGGTCCCGTCGGAATGCACGACGAACAGCAGCAACGTCTCGTCCTCGGAAACAAGCGGCCCGGGCGAAGTCGTAATTGCGAGCGTGCGCGAATCAGGTCCCCAGACAGCGGATACGACATTCGGGATGGTCACGCTAGCTATCGCATCATCCATCGCACCAATAGCAAGTCCGTCTGCCGCGTCCGCGAACCAGGCGCTGCCGTCCGGCGAGAGCCAGGCGTTACCGTAAGGCGACTTCTCCAGAGACCGAACAATCGGGCTTAGAGAGGAGGTCTGGACGCCGACAGAAGCGGGCACGGCGGGTGGAACCGCAGGCACATAATTCGATTTCGTCTGTTGGCCGTATCGGGGCGAGGGTTTCGCGTTTGCTGATGAGCCGCCTCCGCTTGCCGCGACTTCAACCGCTATCAGCAAGGCCAGGAAAGCGACTGTCCGAACCCTTGACATTCTTCTCCTCCGATGTCCGTCGTTCCTCGTCCGGGTCTGATCTCCGTCACCCCAGGCGAAGCTCTCTTCGGTCCCCAAAGAACAATCTAGCTGAACAAGGGTCCGAGAGCTTGACGCTTCCCTATCGGTTTTCCTGCGCTTCTCCTACGCTTTGCGACGCAGCTTCCGCAGAGCGAAGACGCCTGCTCCGCAACCCGTCGTCGCGCCGAGTAGCGCCGAAAACGCGAAGGCCGATGAGTCATTGGACCGTTCGTCGGCCCCCTCGCCAACGTTCGGCGCCATGACCGTCATCTCCGCGGAGGGTGTAGCTGTCGACGAGGGGAACGGCGTGGCAGTTTCGACCGCCACCCAATCAGACCCGCACTTCCCGTGCCCGTAGAAGATGCTGCCACCGGGCGGCAGCTCGAGCGTCGCCATCGTGGGTGTGTTTGGATGGCTCGGTGGTCCCGCTTGTTCCGGGTTCGTACACCACCACGGGTACCAGATGCCCCAGGCGCCGGCGGGCAAGCCGGCCAAGGACGAAACGCCGTCGTTGCAGGTCGGACTGCTGGGGATCATCACGTAAACGAAGCCCAGGTCCGCTATGAATCGGTAGAGATTGATGCTCTCAGTCCGCCAGCACTCCGCTAGAGGTTCGCCCGGATCTCGGACTTCGTTCGCGTTCTTGTCAATGAAGGTGTCGGCTGATATGGTTCCCGTGCCTTGAAGCTCGTGCACTCCGAACTCGTAGCGGACTGACTTCGTGCCCGCCGGCAGATCGACATCGAAGAGATTCCTGAGGAGCTGAGGATATGTTTCATTTGCCTGCGTTGGATATGTATACTCCCAGGGTTTTGACAACCCCCCCGGGGCATCACCAACCATCACGGAGTAGGACCCAGGCGGCAGACCGCGAAATCGGAAGCTGCCGTCCGCGGTTGACGTGATGGTGGCATTGCAGCTCACAGCGCCTTCCTGAGGACCGCCCTGCAGCATCAGGCTCCAGCCCGCCTCTCCGGGTTCGCCCGGATCGTGCCGGCCGTTCTCGTTGACATCGTTCACGATGGTTCCTGTGATCTCGCCCTCACCCTCCGCGGCAGCGATGTCGATGTTCGACCAGTCATCTTCGGGCGAAAGGGGACGCCAACTGTCATCGGCGCACGGTGCCTTTTCCTCGGTCAGGACATGGATCATGTTGCCGCCGTCGACAGGCACGTTCTCGAAATGGTAGCGACCATCTGAAGCCGTCGTAGCCTGCAGCGTCCCGGCCTGCGAGTCCTCGACCTCGACGGTCCGCCCACCCGCGCCCTTCTCTCCGGCGTCTCTCACGCCGTTGAGATTGCTGTCGATGTAGACGGTACCGGAGATCTCTCGGGTCTCCGCGCCTCTCGCCGTCGAGGCGCCGAAGACGCCGAAAGCAGCGAAGACGACCACGACGGCGATGAGTGTGCGATGCATTGTCGGCCTCCCGGGGAATGTTCACAGAGCGGGCACGTCTTCTCGTACAAGTAATAACGCTTTCCGAAGGCGAAAGTTAACGCTACTCATCGCTCCTTCGCGCTTAGCTGCTCATCTTCGCCCGGCGATCTAAGCTTGCGCGGGCAGCTCCACGGAAAGAGGTGCCGGGCAGCCGTTTTTCGAAGGCGCTCCTCTTTATTGCCTCGGAGTCAATGAATTGCGCCGGGCCAAGCGCGACGATGACGGTAGAGCATCCCACCTGAGATGCCACGTCTGAATAGGCGACGCCAAGTCGAGACACGCCTGAAGGAGGAACAAGATGCCTTACGTCACTGTCGGCCAGGAGAACTCGGGGACAATCGACATCCACTACGAGGACCACGGCCTGGGGAAGCCGGTCGTGCTCATCCATGGCTTTCCGCTGAGCGGCCGCTCCTGGGAGAAGCAGGTGCCGGCTCTGGTGAATGCCGGCTATCGGGTTGTAGCCTACGACCGCCGCGGCTTCGGCTGGTCGAGCCAACCCTGGCACGGCTACGACTACGACACTTTTGCCGAAGACCTGAACAAACTCATCATGAAGCTGGAGCTGCGGGACATCACGCTGGTCGGCATGTCGATGGGCGGCGGCGAGGTGGCGCGCTATCTGGGCACCTACGGCTCGGAGCGCGTGAGCCGGGCCGTTATCGTCTCCGGGGTGCCGCCTTTCCTGCTGAAGACGCCCGATAACCCAAGTGGGCTCGACCGCGGTGTCTTCGATGGCATAGTCCAGTCAATCGCGAAAGACCGTCTGGCCTTCCTTTCCGAGTTTTTCGCGAACTTCTACAACCTCGACGAATTTATGGGGAAACGCATCAGCGCAGAAGTTGTGCGGGATAGCTGGAACGTCGCAGCAATGGCGTCGCCGCGAGGGACGATCGAGTGCGTGCCGACCTGGTACACCGACTTCCGCGCCGACCTGAAGCGCATCGATGTACCGACGCTCGTAATCCATGGCGACGCCGACCGGATCGTCCCCATCGAAGCCGCCGGATACCGGACGCACGAGATGGTCCGCGGGAGCCGCCTGCTGGTGCTGCAGGGCGCGCCGCATGGCCTGCTCTGGACGCACGCCGACGAGGTCAATCGCGCGCTCGTCGACTTCCTCCGTGGGATGGAGGTTGGGGCGGCGCCCAAGACGATGGCGGCCTGAGCGAATTCAGCGCTCCAGGAAATGGCTTTAGGCGCCTCGCAATCTCGGGTGCGGGCCCCTAATTGTGCTGTATAATGCGCCTGATAGGGCTCCCCCGCCTTCGGCCTTCACTCTGTCTGCCGATAAACGATTTGTGGGCCGGTCACGCCGGCGTCCACGGCCACGGTGATTGAGATATGAAGCCGAAGAACCCTTCGGGGGCTAATGGCGGACAAGGCGAGCGCGTCTCCGGGAACCCTCAAGCGAAGCTCAATCGGCGGGGGACGCCGCTGCCCAATGCCCTGGCGCGCCTTCTCGGCGCCATGCTCGGCGTGCCGTCGAAGCCGGCGAAGCGTCCGCCCGCCAGGAAGCCGCCGCAGCCGGAGACTGTTGCAACGCAAGAAGTGGAAGAGTCGATGCCTGAGAACCTGACGCCACAAGAGGGGCCGGAAGAGACCCCTCACGTGGAGGAGATTGCCGGCAGCGAGGAGCCGAAGGAGACGCCGGCCACGCCCACAGAGGCGAACGAAGCGACCCGCCGCGCCGCCGACATTCTGGCGAAGGCGCTGTCGGAGGCGGAAGCGGTGCTGACCAGGGCCGCGCCCGAGGCGACACCCGAGGTCGAGCTCAGGATCGAAGTCGCGCCCGAGCCCACCGTCGCTGAACCGCCGCCGCCACCGCCGAAGCCCGACCCGCTGGAGGAGACGCGGGAAGTCCTGCGAATTCTGGCCGATCACTTCGACCACGCGCTCGACCGTATGGCCGACGAGCGCCGCATCGTGATCGACGAAGTTCAGTCGTCGGCGCGGGCCGCCCGCGAGCAGACGGACAGGGAGTTGGACCGGCTGGAACAGGACCGTCGCTTGCTGACAGAGCAGGTGGCGTCGCTGACGACCGCATTGGAGCGGCTGGAACGGCGTCTCGATGACCTGTCGCACTTCGTCCTGGCGTCGCGCCCCTCGGCGACGATAACGGTCGAGGAGGAGAGGGCGCCGGAGGAAGGCGAGCCGCCGTTTGTCCCCGGCGATCAGGGCCTCATTCTGGTGATCTCATCGGTGCCGGGCTTCCAGGGGCTGATGGAGGTTCAGCGCGCCCTCAGCCGCGTGCCGGCGATCGAAGGGGCGTCGGTGGAGCGCTACTTCGACGGCGAAGCGCGCATCGTCCTCATGCTGCGAGAGCCGATCACGGCCGAACGCCTTCTGGAGGCGCTGACGCAGGCGACGGGTCAGCAGTTGCAGCTCGAGGAGTCGCGACCCGAGTCGATGCAGATGCGGGTACGGTTCCGGAGCGCCGGCAGCTAGCGGGCCGCCACTTAGCGTAGACTCGACAGAGCGCGGGCAATCGCCTCGATGTGCCGGGGCGTGCCGCCGCAGCAGACGCCGATAAGCTTCACGCCGATCCTGGCAACCCATTCCGCGTACTCGGCCATCTTCTCCGGCGTGCCATCGTAGGTGGTCTCGCCGCCGACTGTTGTCGGAATACCGGCATTCAGCTTTGCAATCAGCGGCATCGGCGACGCGTCGACGAATTGCCGAAACAGCGTCTGATAGCCTTCGAGGCCGCGGCCGCAGTTGGCGCCGACGGCGAATAACTCCATCTCGCGCGCCTTCCGGACGAGCTGCGCCACCGTCACGCCCATCATCGTCCGCAGGCCAGCCTCCGGCTTGCCCGTGTCGAAGGACATCGTCAGGGCGACCGGCAGGTCCGAGACGCTGCGTACGCCCTCGACCGCGGCCGCCGCTTCGTCGAGGTCCGCCATCGTCTCGACGTGGAAGAAATCAACGCCGCCTTCTGCCAGCGCCTTCGCCTGCTCGGCGAACGCGTCGCGCAACTCTTCCGCCGTGACTTCGCCGATGACGAGCAGCTTCCCGCTGGGGCCAATCGTGCCGGCGACCGAAACGCCGGGGCCCACCACTTCGCGGGCGATGTTCGCGGCGGCGAAGTTAACCTCGCGCACGCGGTCGCCGAGGCCGTACTTCATCAGCCGGAAGCGGTTGCCGTTGAAAGTGTTGGTCTCGATGACTTCCGAACCGGCGTCGGCATAGTCGCGGTGGCAGGCGGCGACGGTCTCCGGCGCCAGCAGGTTCAGCCATTCGGTGACATCCGACGCTTCTTTACCGGCTTTCAGCAGCTCCGGCGTCAGGTACGTCCCCTTGGAGCCATCGTAGACGGTGGGATGATCAAGTGAAGGAATGGGCAAGGTGACCTCCGTCAGCGCGGGATTCCCAGGAAAGAGTATACCGCGTCGTCCTCCAGGGTGGCCACGACGAGGTCCGACGCCGCCAGGTCTTCCGGCCGGCGCGCCGCCGCGAGGCCGATGCAGCGCATGCCGGCCCGCTTCGCCGCCTCGACGCCCGCGGGAGCGTCCTCGATGACGATGCACTTTGCGGGCGGGACGTCGAGACGTTCAGCCGCCAGCAGGTAGCCCTGCGGGTCGGGCTTGCCGCGCTGCACGTCCTGTTCGGTGACGAGCGCGTCGAAAGCGGCAGCGAGGGCAAGCGCTTCCAGGATTGTCTCCACGTTTTGCCGCGGCGCTGACGACACGACCGCCTGCTTCACGCTCTTCGCGCGCAGCCGTCGCACGAGGTCGACCGCGCCGGGAAGGGGCACGATCCTGCCGTTGATGGCTTCACGGAAGAGCTCCTCCTTCCGGTCGGCGAGCTCGCGCAGGCGCTCCGGCGGCATCTCGCCGAGGTTCATGCGCAGGATGTCGTCGTTGCGGAGGCCGAAGGTGCGGCGGAACTCATCTTCGCTGAGGTCTTTGCCCTGCGAGGCGAACAGCGCCCGCCAGGCCTGGAAATGGAAAGGCGCGGTATCGACGAGGACACCGTCCATGTCCCAGAGAAGAGCTTCGACCACGCATAGCCTCCATGGCCTCGGACCGCGACAACGATGCGGAATGTAGCATGGCCGGACCGCTGCGTCGACAAGGCACTGTAAATGGGGCCGTCGTAGCGGCAATCATCTCAGATTCGCGCCGCTGCCCGGAACGAAGTCGCGTGAAAATCAGTTGACTTAAAATGAGACCTGGGGATAACCTCGATTTGCGCCAGATTGCACAAGCGCCCTCGACTTCAAACGGTCTGCGCACGAAGCGGCAGACCTGGGAGGAGGCGCCGGGGCGATCCCGGCTGGAGACGCGAATCGACTACAAAGCCAAAGGAGAGATGCTGCATGACCAGCTCTAACGACAAGACGTACTGGCCAAAGAACCGCTACCTCGAGGTCTACAACAGGTCGATTGAGGATATCGAAGGCTTCTGGGCAGACGAAGCCCGCAAGCTGGACTGGTCCAAGACCTGGGACAAGGTGCTGGAGTGGAACGCCCCGTTCTCCAAGTGGTTCGTCGGCGGGGAGCTCAACGCGTCCTACCTCTGCGTCGACCGGCACGCCAAGAGCGATAGGCGCAACAAGGTTGCCTACTACTTCGAGGGTGAGCCCGGCGACAC